>JAHBXT010000003.1:600000-900000 GCA_019636385.1 Pirellulaceae bacterium
TCGCTCAGCGTATGAAGACATTGGAGGTCATCGAACAAGGCTTCGTCCGTCAGAACCGCGGGTCAGCCGCCGAGAGCCATCAAACCATCCTTCAAAAGACCTTTCAATTGATGACCAGCCAGCAGATGTCAGCCTTTAACGTCTCCTCCGAGCCGCTGGCGGTTCGTGAGCGTTACGGTGACAGCGCCTTTGGCCGCGGCTGTTTGATGGCGCGGCGGCTAGTTGAAACGGGTGTGCCATTTGTCGAAGTTGATTTAGGCGGCTGGGATAATCATCAGGGCATTTTTCCAATCCTTCAGAACCAACGACTGCCGGTTCTAGATCAGGCTATGAGCGCCTTGGTGGAAGACTTGGCACAGCGGGAACTGCTCAAGGATACCGCTGTAATCTGGATGGGTGAATTCGGTCGGACTCCGTCAATCAATGGCAATGCAGGCCGAGATCACTACGCGCGGGCCTGGAGCGCGGTCCTGGGCGGTGCCGGTATGCGCGGTGGGTTAGCTATCGGCGAGACAGATCAGGAAGGTCGCGCCGTCACCAGTCAGCCCTATTCGTCCGAGGATTTGATGTCCACGATCTGCCACGCGCTGGGCATTTCCCTGGAGACGACCTATCGCAGTCCCAACGGTCGGCCCATCAAAATTGCTGGTGGTGGCAAAATCATTCAACCGCTGTTTGGCTAGACAGTCCGGGCAGCGATTTCGAGAGGGACTCGACAGTCGCCGCATGTCTGGGATAATCCTTGCCCCGCCACACCTCAATGGGCCAGTGGACTGTTGGTAGTTTCCGTGACGCGGGCGGTGGACGAACGAGCGTTCCACCGACGGGTGCAGGTGGCGACCTGTCATTCTTATCGGCCGCGCGGCCAACGACCGGCGTGTCGCGCGAACTATTTCAGCATTATTTCATTTCGCTTACAAGTTGAGCACGTATTATGGCCAAGAAGACCATCGCAGACGTTAATCCCCAAGGCAAAGTTGTATTGATGCGTGTGGACTTTAATGTCCCGCAAGACGACTCGGGAGCGATCACCGATGATCGCCGGATTCGCATGGCGCTGCCGTCGATCCAGTCAGTGCTCCAGCGAGGAGGCCGGCTGGTGCTGATGAGCCACTTGGGAAGGCCCAAGGGTAAGCCCGATCCGAAATACACCTTGGCACCCACCGCAGTGCGACTGGCTGAATTGTTGAATCAGCCCGTGGCATTTGCTGCCGACACGGTCGGTGCTGATGCAGCCAACAAGATCGCGGCATTGCGAGACGGACAGGTATTGGTGCTGGAAAATGTGCGATTCAATGCCGGAGAAACGTCGGAGTCCCGCGAATACGCGGAGACGCTGGCAGGTTGGGCGGACATCTACTGCAACGACGCCTTTGGAACCTGTCATCGCACGGATGCGTCCATGCTGGCTGTGCCGCAAGCCATGGCCGGCAAGCCGCGCGTCGTGGGATTTCTGGTTGCCAAAGAAATACAGTATTTGAGCGACACGATTGCACACCCTGCACGCCCGTTTGTGGCGATCCTGGGTGGTGCTAAGGTCAGTGACAAGATCAACGTGATCAGCAATCTTCTGGGGATATGCGATTATGTGCTGATTGGTGGCGCGATGGCCTACACCTTTTCACTGGCTCAAGGCGGTCGTGTGGGTAAGAGTTTGGTTGAGGCCGACAAGCTGGAATTGGCCAAGCAGCTCATCGCCGCTGGCGGTGCTAAGCTGGTCCTGCCGAGCGACACGCATTGTGGCGATGCGTTTTCTAGCGATTGCGCCAAACAAGTGGTACCGGCAGGACAGATTCCTGATGGCTGGGAGGGCTTGGACATTGGCCCCAAGACGGCTGAACACTACGGACAATTATTGGCCAGCGCAAAGACCGTGGTTTGGAACGGACCGATGGGAGTATTTGAAATGCCGCCGTTTGACGCGGGGACCAAGCGCGTCGCTCAGGCCATTGCCGCGAGTCACGCAATAAGCATTATCGGCGGAGGCGATTCGGCTGCGGCCATTGAACAAATGGGACTGGCCGATCAGATCACGCACGTCAGCACTGGGGGCGGCGCCAGTCTGTCGATGTTGGAAGGTCAAAAATTTGCCGCCGTCGAGCTGCTGGATAACGCCTAGCCCAAGCTTGTGCATGACCGATGCGGCGTTGGCCACAGTTCGGGCTGTCCTGTTGCGTTGAAGCGGCTCACGTATTTGTTACCGCTGCTTCCCCAGTCGCACTGCAAAGCCGATCAACACGGCCACGATAAAACCTGCGGTGACGGCTAAGACCACAGTGCCCGCCGTTGGGTCGCTGGACTTGTCGATCAGCACGGTGGTGGCCGCAGCAATGGCACCCAGCACCGAGGCCGCCATCAAGATATTCCAAATCCACATCGACGCGCCGACGGGCTTTTCCTCCTTTAGCAGCGAGCGGCTATTCATCATCATCATAAATGTGATGTATGCAATCGGCAGTAGCAACATGCAAAAAGACGAAGCCAGAATGGCCAACCACAACTTCGAAGGACCGTCCCAAACTTGCGGCCACGACGCGCCAGACACTCCGGCCAGAAGGCAGCCAATTGTAAATGTGGGCTGTGTACCTTGTGGATGATCGAATGCCTCGCACAACGCATAGCCATTGATGAGCATCAGGATGATAATGGTCGAGACACCCATGCCAAAGGCACCCAGTCCGAAGATAATGCTGGCCAGTTTTTCGCCCAACAATGGTGATAGGGATTTCGAGAGCTGGAATGCGTCGCGCTGCACCAAAGTCAATGCGATCTGCTTTTCGGTTGTGTCGAGTGTGGCCATGGCTGCCAATTGCTGATCGCGACTCAAATTCGCATAGGCTTCCGATCCTACTTCGTGTGATATGCGAGCCGCCAGCGATTTTTCCACGGACTTGAACATGGGGCTGCTGACCATCACGTCGGGCTGAGAGCTGGCTAATTTGTCGTCTAGCTCCTGGCCGTGAAAGGTTGCTGCCGAGGCGATCACCACGCAGCTCGTTACAATCAAATAGGGTATCGCCATGCCAGTTGCCAAGTCAAATCGGGCAAGACCCCGAAACGGCTTGTCCCAGCCGCGAGTCAGCATGGAATAGGGCAACAAGAAGGTCATATTGATGCCCACGGCGGTGGCGGCTGCGCCAATCATCACGGCGCGTTGTTCTTTCACGATTCGCGCAGACCAAAATTCGGCATGGCTGGGACTTAGATGACCCACTAGCTCTGCCAACTTGCCGATGGGTCGAAACATAGCCGTCAAGTCGGGTACAAAGCCACTGAGAATGGATTGCCACTGCATCGTTCCTTGGCTGACTAACAGTACCACGACACCGAAAAAGCAAATGACAATCATACCGACGAGCGCCTTGAGCACGAGGTCGAACAGTTTTCTGCCAAGACCACCTTTCAGGCTCATGTGAACGACGCCGTAACACACGACCAGAAGTACTGCCGAGACCCACAGTTTATTGGCGAAGGAGTCGCTCATCGCCGAGCCCACCAAGTTCTCATTCAATGAGGCGTAGCACAAGCTAAACTGCGGCATGCACCAAATCATGTTGGCCATCATGGTGGCAATGAGCCATCCCCAGGCCAGTACTGGATTGATATGCTGGGCGATTGCCGGAAATGGTCGTTGGCCTGTGGATAAAGTGACATAGCTTATGGCGCTAAGCATGATCACTCCCATGGTGATCGCTACCAACTGCAGCCACAACAGATGCGTACCCCCCAGAGCGCCTAAGAACAACGCTCCTGCCAGCGATCCTCCACCCAGCGTAATAGCGCTCTGCAGCCAGCCGGGGCCCGATAGCCGCACGTAAACTCCCAGCGTTGCCAATGGACCGTGCTTTTGGGCTGACACCAGTTGATGTCGATTGTGATCAATTTCTGATTGGTCTTTCATGGTACCTCGGAGGTCGAATCGCGGTGACGTTCAATCTTGATCGATCAATCAGGATTGGACATAGGGGCGCTTAGGTCGTTGGCTAGGTCATTACAATAGCTTCCTAAGCCGAGGAAGGGGATAGGTCCGGCATTTTTTGAAGCTGTTTCGCAACCTTTTCAACTTATCCCAGACGCACAATGCAGGTCGCTGGTTTCAGCCAATCACAGTTGCTAGAATCGTAACGGCCGGCGTCCTACATGTCGGCATTCATGGGTTGAGTGAACCAGGTAGGAGACTGGGCGTGGGCAGTTAGATGGTGAAGGTCCTTTGGAAATCATGTGCGCTGCCGTTGGTTTGTCTAGTGAGCCTACCGATGTTGTGGGCGATTGCTGGCCCCCAGGATGATCGGGTTCTACAGGCGATCTGCCAACATGGATTGCCTGACATTGCCGTCGGCTATGCCCGGGCTCGTCGTGATGTGCCGGGCGGTGCAGTGGCTCGCCAGTCTGACGCTGTGGCCTGGTGGACTATGCGCGAAATGGAATTCCTGGCTCAAGCCGCGTTACATGGTGTGATGGCTGGCTCTAATGGCTGGCAAGAATGTGGAGCAGCAGCCGAGCGGTACCGACAGCGGCCAGACGTGGATTCGGACTTGACTAAAAACCGACGAGGACCGTGGATCGAGTGGCAATTGGCTCGCTGTGACTTGGTGCACGCTCAATCCGTGTTGGCCACCTTTCTGGCCAACCCGATGCAACTTCAGGCGCGCGATCAGGCACTGGAATTAGTACGGGGTCTTATCGAGCGATCAGAACGGCTGCTTACCGAAATTCGTCGACGACAACCCATCGCGGCTCGACAGTCGCCTCAAGATGGCGCCGAAGCAGCCGCAGAACAACTGCGGAATCTCTTGGCCGATACCGAGCTGTTGCAATGCGAAGCGCTCCTAGTTCGTAGCCAACTTTACCCACCCAATGCAGCAGATCGCGCGGCTGCGCTGTCCGAAATGCTCGAGAAAGTTCAAGCTCTCCAAAGTCGTGGCGGCGGACGCTTGCCAAGCAGTGATGCGTTGCTGGTAGCGCAGGCTACCGCCCAGGTGGAACTTGGTGATCCGCAGGCGTTGCAGCGTTTGGTTGACTTGAGCCAACGAGCTGACCGACCAGCGCTGCGTCTGCAAGCCGGAGTTCTCGGGGTCAGGTATTTCACGCAGCGCAAAGACTTCAGGCAAGCTGAGGAACTGTTAAACCGTCTGCAATGGTTGCTGCGTGACGATGCCAGCTTGGAGCCACTGTGGCAGCTTTCGCAAATCGAACTCACTCTCGGCCGTATGGCGGAGATGCAGCCCGAGCAGCAAGCCGCAGTTGCCGGTCAATTGACTCAACAGGCTGAGCAATTAGGCCAGCGTTTCGGTGGTTATTGGCGGACTCGTGCCGAGGCGCTGCTAGTGAGTCACCTTGCCAGTCAACGTTCCGAAGATGCGCAGTTAGGGACGGTGCTGCTGATGGCTGAAATTCGCCAATTGATTGCTGCTGGTCGTGAACAGCAGGCGATAGAAAAACTTTTACAGGCTTACACAGCTCAGTTGTCGGCGGGCAATGCGGCTGATGCATTGCAGTGGTTGTCCATGGCGGCTGCCATGTTGCGACGCAGTCAACAGTGGCAGCGAGCCGCTGAGGTAATCGAGCAGTCGGCCGGTGATTGGTCACAAGCGCCCGAGGCGGCTGAGACGCATTTGTGGGCGATTCGTGCTCGTGCGGAGGTGTTGCGCGAGCCGAGCGCTCACCCCACCGCTGGGCAGGCGTTTAAAGCATCTATCCAGCAACAGTTGCGACTGTGGCCCGATGAACAGGCAACCTCGCAGGCTAGGCTGTGGTTAAAGAATTGGATGATGGCCAGGGGGCAGGCATCTGAGTATTTGGAATTCATGCAAGCCGAATTGCCGCGAGTTCACCAGCCGAGCGTTGCCGATGCGATGCTGAATGAGTGGATTGAGGTGACGCTCAATCGAGGTGCATCGCTGACAACCGATTCAGCTCTTGACTGGATCGAGACGCCAGCCGTTCCGTTTGCCGAACCGCAGGTTGCGTACGCCGCTCGGTTGGTAGCTTTGGCAGCCCTGGAATTGTCTGAGTGTGCCTTCGGTGGCTCGTGGAGCGAGCCGGAAGATATTCGGCGGCGATGGCAAGAAATGACCGGCTGGTTGAGTGACTCGACAGCCAGCCAATGGTCGGTAACCGGATTCGTGGCGATTGCCGTGGCGCTGGATGAGCTACGACTGCAACGTGAAGTGGTACCAACTCTGAGTCCAGATTCTCGCCAAGGTAGGTATCAAGAATTGCCGTTGCAGCCGGAATCCAAGCCTAACGGGCAAGACAATCCCTTTAACCAACTGACACCTCTGGGACGGGCTGGCGTGGCACCGGCATTGGTGGCGGTTCTGGATTGGTGTGCTCCCGACCAGCGGCGCGCGGCATGGCTGCAACTGACTTTGGAACCGCACTGGAGTCGCCCGTCAAGCGAAGGCTTGAAGCCGCAGAAGCTCAACCCCCTGGCTCACATGGCGCTACTGCGGGTCGCGGCCTGGCAGCAAACCGAGGGGGCTGACGTAAGCTTACAAGAATTCGCGGAGCAACATGCCAAGCACGGTTTCGTGCAGCTCATGTACGCCTATCGTCTGGCCGAGCTTGAGCAGTTGGCTCCAGCCATCGAGCGAACTCGACGCATCGCCGCGTTCGCCCCGGCAGGCAGTAGCCTGCAATCGGCAGCTCGATTGTGCCTAGTAAGGCTGCTTGTGCGTAGCGGCGCCATCGATGAAGCTAAGAACTCGGCGAGATTGTTCCTGGCGACCGCGCCGCAAATAAACGCACTCTGGGCGCAAAGGTTGAACCGATTAGCGGGTGAGGCTAGCGAATAGATAGCCGTATGCGACCTGCCTCTTATCTTCGACATTGCCCCAGAAATGAATCTAGGCACCACTTAGAACTACGCCCACGCATGTCAGTGGCCGGAAAATGGAGTTCTGCGGAATTGCCCAGGGGCGGTCATGACTATTCTGACTCAGGTTGTCGTTCGGTTGGCTGCGTAGGTTCTTGTCCGGCTGCCTGCGGAGGAATTAGCAACTGTGGGTCGATGGGTTTCTTGTCTTGATACAGCTCCAGGATTTTTTGCGCGACGGGAAGCTGATCTGCGTTGGCTAGCTGAATAACTTTTTCTTGCCAGCCAATAGCGGTTTCAAAATCATCAGCGGACGCAAAGCATGCAGCCAGCAGAGTCAAATCGTTGACGTCTTTGTACTGGCTGATATCGTTCACCACTTTGGCCAATTCGATGGCGATTACCGGATCGCGTAGTTGGCTTTCGGTGCAAGTGGCCAGTAACCACGCGCGATTGACCAGGGCTAAAACGAATCGCGGAGCCAGTTCGACGGCGCGCTGGTAGTCTGCGGTCGCACGAGCAAAGTTACCGAGCATCTGGTAGTTGTAGCCGCGATTGTTGAAGGCCACTGCCGATTGCGGGGCCAGTTCAATGACTTTGGTAAAATCGTCGATGGCGGCCTGATGCTGGCCCATTTGAAATTTGATGAAGCCGCGCCCCATCCAAGCCGAAATATCGTTGGAAACCAAGTCGATCGCAGAATCATAGTCCTTAACGGCCAATTCCAGCTTACCCAGCAACTTGTGGGCCACAGCTCGCTGCGAAAACAGCACCGGATTCTGTGAGTGTGTCTCTAAAGCAGCGGAATAATCCGCCACTGCCAGATCGTACTTACCGACCACCATGTAGACGCTGGCCCGGTTCATGCGCGGTACTTGGTCTTTGGGATCCTTGGCGATGGCCAGCGTAAAATCTTCGATGGCTTTGTCGTGCTGTCCCATCGTAGAATGGAACAGGCCGCGACTGGCGTAGGCATGAGATTCGGTATAGCCCAACTGGATGGCCTTGTCGAAGTCTGCAAGTGCGCTTTCCGGATCGCCTTGAGCCCAGTGGGCGCTGGCTCGTAGCGTGTACAGTCGCCCTTCTTCAGGCGATTGCAGAATCAGTTCGTCGTAGATTGGGATCGACTCGGAGAGCCGCGCGGCATTGTCTTTGGCGACTGCACCTTTGCGACCTGAGAGCGTAGCGATGACATAGTCATTGGCCCGCTCAGCGACGACCGTCAGCAAGTCGCCCTTGTGGATGGTGTCAATGATTTCGTCCTTCAGCCGAAGAGTCATGTCGATGCGGGCCACGATTGGATCGGGAGAGGTGGGGTTGGTCGGTGGAACGGGCGGGGGTATTTGCTCACCACTGCTTTCAGAATGGTCGCTGCCGGCTGGAGTTTCCGCCGCGGCTGAGTCGGTGGTGGTTGACTGGTCGCCTCTGGATTGGCCATCGCTTGGAGGAGCTTCAGCAGTCGTCGCCGCGTCTGTTCCCGGAGTTTCTTGAGCGGCTAGCGGCGTGCAGCGTTGACCCAATGCGATCACCAGACCAACGATCAACAGGCAAGACCAAGCAGGTTGACGCAACATAGTTAACGTAGCAGGTGAGGTGGGATGAGCAGCTATTACGAATTTACCGGTAGCGACCCTCGCCAAGTATCAGTAGCGACCGTCGCCTGCGCGGTGGGGATGCTGAGATTCCAGCGTCCGACGATTGCGAAGTCTGGGGTCGAGGGACTAAGTGCACTGGAGCTGCCATGTTAACCCACCTGCAATTGCGATTCAACGTGACGAATCACGTCTCGCACGCTCCAGCGTCGGCTTCCATCCAGTTGCACGTTTTGGCTGAGCCATTCGGCGACGGTTTTCTCAGCCGAGATGACGGTGCTATGGCGACGGCTACCGAAATAGTCGCCGATCTCTTTGTAGGCTGCTGAGGTGTATTTCCGCGCCAAAAACATGGCCAACATCCGCGGTTGGCTGACGGTACGGACTTTGCATTTCGATTGCAAGCTGTCCTGCTGCAGCCCAAACATTCCACAAACGGCGCGTTCGATGTCCGAAAGACGCACGATCGGCTGGGCTGCCTGGACAAGATCAGCCACGGCGTTCCAGCAGCCGTCGACAGTTAATGGGCGGCTAGAGACCGATGCGGTAGCCACCAGTCGATGAACCACGCCGCGAATTAGCCGACCATCGCCGCAGACCCGATCGGCCAACAGCTCCAGTGCTTCTCCAGCGATATGAATGCCCGATTCCAGGACTTGTTGTCGCAGCAAGGTCAGTCGCATCGACTGATCCAACGGATAGACGGGCGCTATCAGTCCGCCTCGCAAGCGTCCCAATAAATCGCCACCCAGCGCCGACAGCTCACTCAGAGGTCGGTCAGCTGTGACTATGATTTGCTTACCGGCACGCAATAAATAGTCGATCGTGTAACGCGCTTCGGCCAACGTGGAGCGCTTGCCAATGAAGAAATGAATGTCATCCAGCAACAGCGCGTCCACATCGCGATAACGGCGACGAAACATCGGCAAGCCGCGACCTTGTAGCCCCTCGGTAAACTCGTTGGTGAACTGTTCGCTGGTCAAGTACAGCACCCGTTTCAAGCGTCGCGCGCTCCGCAGTCGCTGAGCCAGCGCCGCCAAGAGTAGGCTCTTGCCTGTACCGGTGGGGCCGTGAATTACGACGGGGGTTAGTCGCCCGGGTTCGGCGGCTACCATGTTGACCGAAGTCCAGGCCAATTGATTAGAGCTGCCCTGAACAATTCGCGGCCACAGGTCTGCGGAAGCGTCCGTGACGTTAGCAGCCTTCGCGCTGACCGAAGGTATTGCGCTGGGGGCTGCTGGTCGGGTGCGAGGTACTTTCAGGTTCGCCAACTTGGCGGCCGGCTCAGCCACGATTTGTTTGCTTGGCTGGGTGCTGAGAGTTGTAACTGGGGGCTGCGCAGCGTTTGGCAGGCATCGTGCGGACTGTGACGTTGATGTCTGCAGGGATGACGGCTGGTGTGCGAGCGGTTGGGGTTGTACCTGCCACCGCACTTGAACTGCAGGGTCGCCCAAGACCTGGCGGACGACATGCACGATATCGGCCCCCAACATCTTGCGGCACAACTGGCAGGCAAACTCGGACGTAAAGCCAATACTCACAACCGAATCTGAGAAATCCCACGTAGTATCTGAGGGCAACCATAGCTCATAGCGCTCGCTGCCGATTCGCTGGGACAGCGCAGCTTGGATACCAGTTACCCAATTCTGTCGATGGTGGATCACTTCGTGTGCCATACTCGCCGCGTGCTCCTACCGGTCAAATCGTCGTGCAATTCCTGCACAAACTAGAGTGTGTTTGACGCATGTGGCATACCTTGCCACGCTCCAGAGCAACGTCCAGTGGCGGCGGAAATGAATCCATATGGATTGCCACGCAGTCGCCGGCAATCGGCTGCTGCACAGACCTGTTCCGCTGAACGTTGCCATCAATCTGCACGACGCAGTAAGCGTCACGCGAGGGGCGATTGTAGAATTGCTATCATGCATGTCAAATAGTTGTCTGAAGTGCGACAGGCCCAAGGGACGGAAGCAACGTCGGAAAGCCAACAACTTACTGGCTGTCCTTCATCATTAAGCCATCGGGCATCGTACCACGGAAACTGTTTTTTGACTAATTGATTCGGTGGAAAAACTGTCAGTCGCTGACGGGTGATGTCGGAACACACTTTCCGCTCCCGTACGCAACTGCCAGCCGCTTAACGACTTGTGTAGCCGATCGGTAATGCTAGCTTGCAAGCCGGGTAATTGCAGTCTGTCGAATTGCTGTCCATACTAGCCAACGAAAGACGCGAACATGAGAAGAGTCAGCGACTGTGCGCTTTGGGTAATACTTACTGGTTTTGTCTGCGCTATGCACACCGACTGCCAAGGACAATCGCTAGACGTGTGGATCGGAACGGGCGGTGCGCCCAGCAAGGGTATCTACCATTGCTCTTTGGATGCACAGACGGGCAAGTTGTCGGCATCGCGCTTGGCAGCCGAGATTAATTCGCCGGGCTTCCTGGCGATGCATCCTGTGCTTGCTCGACTGTATGCGGTTGGAAGTTTGGATGGCAAAGCGGTTGTAGCCGAGTATCACATCCAGCGCAATGACGGTTATCCAGAACTTCGCTTTTCAAGTTCCGCACAGATCGGCGATGGTGGAGCGACTCACATTAGCGTGTCGCGCGATGGCGCAGCGCTGCTGACCGCTCAGTACGGTGCAGGCTCGGTGGCCGCCTTTGCGCTTGGATCAGACGGACAGATCTTGCGGCGGACAGCGCTAGTTAAGCATCGTGGCGGCAGTGGCGTTGTGGCTGGACGACAAGATGCGCCTCATGCGCATTGGGTCGGCTTTTCGCCGGATTTGAGATTCGCGTTTGCACCTGATTTGGGGTTGGACAAAGTTGTGATTTACCGCGTCGAAACGAAATCGGCAGAATTGGTCGAACATGGAGCCGGTCAACTACCGCCAGGCGCGGGTCCCAGGCACATGAAATTTCATCCCAACGGCACATGGATCTACGTGTTGAACGAATTGAATCTGAGCGTTTCACTGTTTGACTGGGATGCGGTCAGTGGCCAGATGACATTGCGTGAGACGGTCCCGACCGTGCCTCAGGCCCAGCTTGAGCGGCTGCGCAACAAAAGCTGCTCCGAAATCCGAGTTCATCCCAGTGGGCGCTTTATCTATGCTGCCAATCGTGGCCACGATACCGTTACGGTCTTCTCAGTAGGTGACGACGGACGCTTGCGAGAGATCCAGAACGAACCGGTGCGTGGAGCGACTCCCAGAAATATCAACTTGGATCCCTCTGGACAGTGGCTGTTGGCAGCCGGTCAAGACTCACACACGCTGGCCAGTTTTGCCATTGATCAACAAACCGGCATAATCACCTACGCCAACAGTGTTATTTCGACACCTGCGCCGATCTGCGTTTTGTTTGCCCACGAGTAAGGGAGCTGCCTTGGCAGGCGCTAATGATTGACTGCGATTTCCACCAGTTCGTCGCATAAACCACTGTCTTTATCGAAAGTGCCTGCATAAAAGTCGCACAGTAGATGCGCGCCAAGCACGGTTCGACGAGTCACCTGTGAAAGGTTGCGGTAGAACACGAGCTGCTGCTTGCCAAGCTGCAAACGGTACGCGGCTGCTTGATCTCTAGCGACCAGTTGCAGGTCTTCTGCCACAGTCAATTGTCGCCAAGTGTAATCCTGACGAGCCGGGCGATTGCACAGGCTGATGACCAGCGGCATGAAGATGGCGCGTCCGCCGGTGCAGGAGCTTTCCACAATCAGTTCATGCTCTTGCGCAGACAGACTACCGCGATTCGTGGCGGAGCGCCATTCCGACAGGTACAGTGGAACCACCAGGCAGCCAGCCGAACCTAGCCGCAAACAGCCTTCGGTATGTCGGCCATCCGTTTGCCACTCGACACCGCGGCCCATGGTTAATCGCGATGTCAACCTCCAGTCATCAACGTGATCGCAGATCAGCGCGTCGGCGACCAACAGCAGGCGTTGCTTGCGCAATAGCATCAACTGGCGCTGCAATCGCGCAGAATCACCAAAGCGCGTTTCCATTTCCAAATAATCAACATCCTCGTCCGAGTGCCAACACTGGTGTTCCCAGCTATCGACGTGCTGTTGCACTTGCCCACGTCTGTCAACGGTGGCTGACCAACCGCCTTGGATCAGTGGCGAGCCTTTGGGTCCAATGGCCTCCAGGTTTACCAGCGGCTCGGAGAAATCGACGGCAACTCGGGCACCGCGATGGTGCCAGGCGTGCTGGAAGACGGCGCACAGAGCTTCGTCATCATGATGAGACAGCTTCGGAATCCGCTGCAAGCTGCGCACCTTGGCCGCGTTGCGGTCTCCGGGCAGCAGACCGCTGAGCGTTAGTGCTGACCGAACAGATGGGCCAGCCGATGCTTGTTTGCACAACGCGCTCCAGATCGCGCTGGACCAGCGTGTGGAACCTGCAGCAGAAGTCAGCAGCTGAGAGCCGTCACTGCGTGCCCACCGAGCCGCATGTTCTAACAGTTGTTCCAAAGCTTTCTTTTGAGGCTTATACCACTCGCGCAATCCAAGGTGATCGGCAATGGTCCGACACCGAACTACGCTGGCCAGAGCAGCTCGCAAGTACATTGCTCCGTGGTCGAGCCAAGATCCGACATGATCCTGGCTGTTTTCCAGATACTCGGCCAAATCATCCATTGAGCGGCTGGCACCGGTCTGAGCAGCGGCCGATGAGGTGGCGGTTAACAGTTGAAGCAAAAGAGGCAACTCGCAATGAAACACCAGGTTGCCCAGGAGGCATTGGCTGGGCTCATCCCAATTCTCCACGGTCCGTTTACAGGCTTCACGTAACCACTCGGCGAAGTGCTGGCCGTTTTGACGCCGGGCGTGACTGGGTAAATGCCACGCGGTGGCAATGACGCCCAGTGCCGCGCGCGGATAAGAATCGGCTTGGTCCAACCATTGCATCGCCAAATCTTCCAGAGGCTGATGCATCAGGCCACTGACGGCGCTCAATCGCTGCTTATCGTCGGAAGCAGACTGACTCTTCGTCAGCTCTGCGATGCGCCGCCCGCTGACCCCGGCCCGTACCAGCACTTCGGCCTGTTCAGGGATCAAGGCCGACCACAACCAGGTACTTTCCAGGTTGATCTGGCTTGGCCATTTCAAGCTGGCTATTTCATATTCGAATGCTGCAGACCAGACGTCGATTGGTTGAGCCAATGCGGCTGCCACTTGTTTGCCCAGGTTTCCCGACTTCTTGGATTTCTTAGGCTTGTTGTCGGCCTTGCGCGAGTGCGCTGACGCCTTGGGATCAATCCAATCCACGATCGTACTACTTTCAAGCTGAGTATTCAGGCAGAGTGTTACTGGTGCACGCGCGAAGCTTCGCGAAATTCAATTCTGATCGGCAGGGCAGTGCTAGCTAACCGATAGGGCGCTCAGGGTGCGATGGTCTCTCGTAGTTCCGCATTCGTGATATACTGGGCCGTACGAAACGCCTATCAGCTAGCCCGCTATTGTGCTTGGAGTTGTCGCGTTGTCCTAGTCCCCCCAATGTCGAAGTTGTTCAATTGCAGTTCGTTGGGTTGTAGATGGTAGAGATGTGCAGAAATTTGCGAGCTGGCTGCCGGTGGCTTTCGCTACCAATTTGCATGGTACTGAGTCTGAGTTGTGATCGGGCTCTGGCCCAATGGGAGGGGCGTCAGGATTTATTGGCGTCAGTCGAAAAAACGTTTGGACCTCCCAAAGATGCGAAGCTGTTGACTCCTAAAGAGCGAGTCTGGGTCGATCGCCAACATGGTCGGCTGATTGTCGATGGTTACATTGCCGTACAGGAAGGGCCACTGGAAATGCTGGCCTGTCCAGTATTTACGAAGGAACACGAGTCGATTGTCGCTCTGTTTTGCAAGGCTGCAACCGTTCACGCAGGGCTGCTGGCAATTGGGGCACGGGTCGGTAAGCCGGTTCAGTGGGATCCCGAGTACCGTCCGCCATCGGGCAGTCAAATTCAAATACATGCGTTGTGGCTCGATGAGGGTGGAGAGCGGCACAAAATCGACGTTCGCCAGTGGATTCGACAGGCCGGACCGGGCGATAAGCACTTGCAGCACCACTGGGTTTTTGCCGGCAGCGGCTTCTGGGAGGATCCCGACAGCAAGCTAAAGCGATATTTGGCCGAGTCCGGCGACTTGATCTGCGTATCGAATTTTTCGACGGCGACTTTGGATATTCCTACTAAGAGTACCGAAGCCAATGCTGGGCTACTGTACGTGGCTTACAGCTCGCGGATTCCCAAACCTGGGACGCCGGTTCGGTTAGTACTGACTGAAGTACAGCCGAACACAGAGCCGGTGGTGGGCTCGACGGATAATTCAGCCAAAGAGGCTCGACCTGAACCCTGATGGGGGCGCTACTGGAGGCCGATAGCTGCCGGCTGAGCCTGGCCCACTTGGGCCTCAGCTTCGATTTGGCGAAGGCAACTGATTACCAATCCGAAGGCGATCAGTAAGATGCTGTTCTCAATCGAAGAGTACGAGACTTCATGGAAGGCCATCTGAATCAAGTGCACGCCTGATACACACAGCGTGACTAGAGCGATACCGCGTGCCCAGTCTTCGGCGTGAGGATGCTGCCACAGCCGCCAGGTCCGGCGAATAAACGCCACCAACATCAAAAAGTACAGACTGAAGCCCACCAGCCCCAAATCGACCAACAGGCTTAAGTAGCTGTTGTGATGCACATATCCGCGAATGGACTCGAGCCGCATGTCGGTGCTGCGGTCCGAAAGAAATTCGGGGGTGGATTCGCAGAACTGATTGAAGCCAAAGCCGGCCACCGGTCGCTCTTTGAACATTTGCCAAGAGACGTAGGCGAACGCGCCGCGCATCAACGTGCTCTCGCGAGTCTCTGCGGCCGAATATTCGCGCTTGAAGGCCACCAGGCTGGGGCCTAGAGTGACTGCCAGCACAATTGCTGCCAGCGCACCCGAGACGATCAGCCCACGCCGTAGGGCACCCTGCAAACCCAGTATGACCAGAATTGCGGCAACGAAGATCAGCCCCAGCCAAATACTCCGCGTGTAGGTTGCAATAATTGCAACCAAAAAGATGGGCAGCGCTGCGAACGCCATTGTCCAATGCGCTCTGGATTGTGGATTCATCCACAGAGAAAAGACCGTCACTAGGCTGATGACAGACAGCAAGCACGTGCCCAGCCGCACAGATTGCAACATCGGTCCGCGAGCGCGACCGAAATGGATGCCCAACGTTGGGTCAGCCACAAAACGCGGGAATACCAGTGGCCACAATTTGGCGACTTCCAATATTGCGGTAATCGCTAGAAAACCTCCCAAGGCGACCAGAATCCAAAACATGGGCTTCAAACTACTGCGGTTGATTGACGAGCAGCGCACAGCAAAATACAGCGCAAAGGGCACGCAGTAGCCATTGATCATGTGCATCAACGTATGGGGTTGTCGGGGCGAAATGGAACCAAGCGGTTGCGTTAACGTGCGAAACGTCAGCCAACACAGGAACACACACGCCAGCATGTCCACAGCTTCCCAGCTGCCAATTCGGTATTTCCCCAGCTTCCAACCGCAGATGAAATTGGCCCCCACAGCCAACAGCACAAGTCGATCGGCGGTCCACGTCAAACCACCAATTTGGATCGCTTGGAACTCAGCCGGAAAAACGCAGGCAGCCACCAAGAAGATCGCGGACAAGGTAAATGCCGTACTGTATCGAACTGAAATTGCCCCCCACACCAGCACTGCAGGCAGGACGAATAGCGCCAGCGTTTCCATGTCAAATTCGCCGATATGCTTGATGAGTTTAGTCGGTAGCCTGTCGTTACACGCTGACTCTGTAGTTACGCGCTGAAGGTTAGGTAACGGACGCCAAGAGCGGAATCGCTACGGGTAGAACTAGCAAGCAAGCTTAGCTTCCAGTTAGCCCCCAGCGCGGGTTGGACTGAAACGCTACCGCACCCGATCGGCGGAGCAAATCCTCAAAGTCGCTTCGATCGTCATGACTGGTTGCAGGCAGTCGAAGTTTTGTCCCTGGCGGCAGGATCTGTGGATGATCGCCTGCATTCGTATCCCAAGTTTAGATGACTTGATGGTCTGTGCTTGAACGAACATAGGACCGGATCAAAACACGGACTGGCACCCTACGAGGACTCTCATGCGTATTCGCGACGCAGCAATTTGGCTTTATCGGCAGATGACCGATCGAAATCGTCAGCAGTTGCTGCGCCAATTGCGCCGCGACAGCCAGTTCCCTGTTGCCATTCTGTTTTATCATCGAGTGGCGGTCAGCGATATTGACAATCCATGGTCAATCAGCGCAGGCGATTTCAGACGGCACTTAGATTGGCTGCAGACAAACTGTGATATTGTGTCACTCTGCGCAGCTCAACAGCGAATACGCTCGCCACACAACCAGCGGCTGGCAGTGGCCATCACCTTTGATGACGGTTATTCAGACAACGCGCGCTATGCGATTCCAGAGCTGGTTGCGCGAGGCTTGCCAGCGACCTACTTTGTTGCTACCGACTTTGTCGGTGCACATGTACCCTTCCCGCATGATGCGGATTTGGGCAAGCCCCTGGCGGCCAACTCGCTGGACGAACTGCAGGAGTTTGCGCGGCAGGGAATTGAATTGGGTGCGCACACCAGATCTCACGTGGATCTAGGGAACGTGACAGATGCCCAAATCTTGAAACATGAAATTGCTGGCAGCGTTGAAGCTTTAAATCACTGGCTGGGACATCCCTGCCGCTATTTCGCCTTTCCGTACGGCCAGCCACGCAATATGACTCAACAGGCCGTGAATCTGATTCGGCAACTGAGACTGGCGGGGTTTTGCAGCGCTTATGGAGCGTTCAATTGGCCAGGGCACGAGGGCTATCACTTGCGCAGAATCCACGCCGATCCGGGGCTGGAACGGCTGAAAAACTGGCTCACGCTGGATTCACGCAAGCTGCTGGATCGCACTGTTTTGCCCTTTGTTGACCAAACACCCGCCTTGCCACATTGTCTGGCCGACTTCACTTGATTGAATTCCCCGCACGGCTCGTGCGGTAGGTGATTAACCTCCACCGATCGCTAGCCATTTTGGCATATCACTAAAGACTCAATTGCAGTCGCGCCTTGGAGGCGCGCCATCATGAATCATCGACCTTTACGAATTCAATTTGTAGTAACGAGCTTGCCGGTGGGTGGCGCCGAAACGCTGCTGTTGAATCTAGTACGCGGCATGGATCGCCATAATTTTGCGCCGGAAGTAGTTTGTTTGAAAGAGCCTGGCGAACTTGGGCAGAGCATGTCCCAGCATGTTCCAGTGCACAGCCGATTGATAGGCAGCAAATGGGATGTGGGCGTAGTGTTTCGACTGCAACGTCTGTTCAAGCAGCGGCAAGCCGATGCGGTGATCACGGTTGGTGCAGGAGACAAGATGTTTTGGGGACGACTGGGCGCTAAACTGGCAGGCGTTCCCGTAATCTGTAGCGCATTGCATTCGACAGGTTGGCCCGATGGAGTTGGACGACTGAATCGACTGTTGACCTCGATCACCAGCGGCTTCATTGCCGTCGCTACTCCACATGCAGAGTATCTGGTCAAGAAAGAACGTTTCCCAGCAGAACGCGTGTTTATGATTCCTAACGGAGTTGACGTCGATCGTTTTGTACCACAGCCACAGCAACGTCCATGGCTGCGTCGTGAACTGGGCGTTCCCCTTGACGCGCCGCTGGTAGGTATCGTCGCCGCGCTCCGCGAAGAAAAAAATCACGAACAATTCGTGCAAGCCGCCGCCGGCGTGCTGCAGCGTTTTCCCAACGCTCACTGGGTCATCGTGGGGGATGGTCCACAGCGTTCTAAGATTCTGATGGAGATTGAGCGGACCGGTCACGCCGAGCGTTTTCATCTGCTGGGAAGCCGACAGGACACGCCGCAAGTATTGGCAGGGTTAGATGTCTTCTGTTTGACCAGTCGCAATGAGGCCAATCCCGTCTCCATCTTGGAAGCTCTGGCGTGTGGCATCCCCGTCGTGAGTCCCGACGTTGGGTCCATCTCACAAACTGTACAACCCGGAAGGACCGGAATACTTACCAAGCCCTTGGATGCTGGCGATACCTGTCAGGCGATCTGTCAACTATTGCAAGATCCAGAAGCGTCCCGGCAACTTGGGGTCAATGGACGTCAGATGGTCAGCGCTTCCTGGAGTCTACAGGCAATGATTGAAGGCTATCAGCATCTGATCCAGCGACTCTACAACCAGCAGGCGCGACGTTGCGGGCGCCCCGAGTGGACTTGCCGATCGCAGCCGCATACGATTAGCAAGTTGCTGCAAGCCTAGTGCGTAGGTCGTTTTGCTATGCGCCACCCGTCTGTTTGGAGCGGCACGAAAAATCCGACCGATCGGCATTGGTTGAATTGCTTGCACAATTGGGGGGAGTTTTTCGCTATCAATGGCGCGGACGGCGATTCGCGTCTATCTGACTCGGCTGGACTGCCGATTCACCAATCGACTTGGAAGCTTAGCTACGCGGCAGGACGGTGCGTGGACGAGCCCAATGGTCCTGGCAGTCGCATTCGGCAAGTGCTCGCCGCATACGGGCATTTGCGGCTCAGCAGGCATCTTCGAGGAGTACAGATGTCAAGATTTCGTCGGCTCACTTGCTTCAGCGCTTACGCAATAGCCTGCGCACTGATGGCCAGTTGCAGCTTGCCTTGCTCGGCACAGATCACGTTGCAACCGGGCGCGGACCAGCAGGCAGACATTGCCTGGGGCCCGTCGTCGGCCGATAGCTCCTCGTCGCGCCGTCAGCGCTCGGTGTCCCGCAATGTGCTGCCCGAGCCCATGGTGCAGCCGCTTGCCGAGTTGCCCGTACCAGGTGGTTTGTCCCTCCAACTGCGGGGCAATGACCCCAGCAGAACGACTGCCAGCGGATCTGCCACCGACAATCGCGACCAAGAATTTGAATCCATAGTTCGCGAGGCTGAGGCACTGGATCGCCAGCTAGGCTTGATCCGTCGCATTGTACGGTTTGCTGGCCCCAGCATCGTGCACATTGAGGCCAGCAAGAAGTCGGGGGCCGGCAAGGGCTTTGCTAGCAGTCGCATCGACGAAGCCGGTGCCGGGGTCATTGTGGATTTGCCGGGCGGTCAGTATGTGCTGACCAACCGTCACGTGGTGCACCCGGCAGAGCTGTCATCGATACGGCTTGAGCTAAACGACGGTACATCGTTGCGTCCATCAGGCATTTGGGCTGATCCTGCCACCGACGTGGCGGTGCTGAAGTTGGATGGCAATTCATTCACGGCAGCGCGACTGGGCGATAGCGACCGGATGGGTATTGGCGACTTTGTGTTGGCTGTCGGTAGTCCGTTTGGACTCAGTCATAGTGTGACCTACGGGATCCTGAGTGCGCGCGGGCGGCGCAATTTGGAACTGGGCTCGAAGGAGATTGAAGTCCAGGATTTTTTTCAGACCGATGCGGCCATCAACCCCGGTAACAGTGGCGGCCCATTGCTTAATTTGCGCGGCGAAGTCATCGCCATCAATACAGCCATCGCCAGCAACTCGGGTGGTAACGAAGGTATTGGATTCTCGATCCCCATCAACATGGCGATGGTTGTCGCCGAACAGTTGGTTCGTCGCGGCTCGATGCGCCGCAGCTATCTAGGGGTGCAGTTGGAAGTCAATTTCGGTTCTCAAGCAGCGCAAGATATCGGGCTTCCGCTGGGCCGCGGTGCACTTGTAAAATCGGTTCTGCCCAGTTCGCCAGCAGCACGTGCAGGAATTCAGGTAGGCGATGTTATTTTGGAGTTCAATGGCCGAGCTGTCGAGAATGATGGCCACCTAGTCAAGATGGTCAGTCTGACACCGGCCGGCAGTCAAGCGGAATTGTCCCTGTTCCGCAAAGGTGCGGTCCACAAGGTTTCCGCCTTGCTGCAACCTAGCCCTGAATAGCGCGCTACCCGGGGATTGTCAGCTCCCCAAAAATCATTCTGCGAATCGTCCGACGTCTGGCTGCACATGTCGGACAGGCCTCTGAGACTCGTGCAGGCTCGAATAAATCCCGCTGCACAGCCGCCCCCATCCGCTCCAACACCAGCCGAGGCTTGTGATTGCAGTCGCGGCGGCGGGTCCTGCCACTATCGAGAAAAATGTGGTAGAACAGACACTTTCAGGTTGCCGACTTAGCACTTCACCTCATGGGAGCAATTTCGACATGACCAACGGTCCGCTCAATCGTAAACTCAGGATGGGATTGGTGGGAGGAGGACAGGGATCGTTTATCGGACGCGTGCACTCGATTGCTGCCTGCCTGGACAACCGCGCTAGCTTGGTGGCCGGGGCATTTTCCAGCGACCCGGCGCGCAGCCACGCGTCCGCCGCTGACTACGATGTATGCAAGAATCGCGCGTACGGTTCCTACCGCGAGATGTTCGAAAAGGAGAAATCGCTGCCCGCGGACCAGCGCATCGACTTTGTCAGCGTGACGACTCCCAATCACACGCACTACGAAATCTCCAAGGCTGCTTTGGAAGCAGGTTTTCATGTGGTGTGCGACAAGCCCATGACGTTCGACTTGGCGCAAGCGGAGGACCTGGCAGCCACGGTGGCTGCTAGCGGTTTGGTGTTTGCCGTGACGCACAACTACACGGGATATCCCCTGGTTCGCCAGGCACGTCAAATGATATTGGCCGGCGAACTGGGCGAGATTCAAGCGATTCGCTCCAATTACATTCAAGGCTGGCTGCGCACGCGGCTCGAAGACGCGGATCAAAAACAGGCCGCCTGGAGAACGGATCCAGCGCGAAGTGGCGCCGCCGGTTGCTTCGGCGACATTGCGACTCATGCCTATAATCTTGGACGGTATATGACTGGGTTGCGGCCAACGGAGATCTCGGCTCACTTACGAGTCTTTGAACCTGGACGCAAGCTGGACGATTACGGTACAGCGATTATCAAGTTCGAAAATGGTTGCTTAGGCACCGTCACCGCGTCGCAAATCAGTCACGGTCGCGAAAACGATTTGTTCATCGAAATTGATGGCACGCGGGCTGCGTTGCAGTGGCGACAGGAGGATCCCAACCTGCTTATTGTCCGGCAGAACGGCCAGCCTCATCGGTTGTACACGCGCGATCCCAACGCTGCGCACATGGCCGGTAGCGGGGCAGCCGCCTGCCGATTGCCCAGCGGACACCCGGAAGGATTTTTCGAGGGGTTTGCCAACGTCTACACTGCCGCTTTTGATGCCATGCTGGCGCACAGCCAAGGTCAGGCCGTCGAGCAGAGAGATACGGTCTATCCCAATGTACTGGATGGCGTTGAAGGTATGCTGTTTATCCAACAGTCGGTGGCCAGCAGCCAGCAGGCTGGCGCATGGCTGCCATTTAGCTATGCTTTAGCTCGTCGTTGAACGTTATGACGCAGTACAATCGCGCCGTAATCATCGGAGTTGGGCTACTAGGCGGCTCCATCGGCTTGGCCCTGCGCCGCAGACAGCTGGCGCGGACTGTTGTCGGACTTGGGCATCGCCCGCAAACCTTGCAAACGGCGCTCGAGCTGGGAGCCATCGACTGTGTGTGCAGCGACATTCAGACTGCTTGCAAAGCTGCCGACTTAATCATTGTGTGCACCCCAGTTCAGGCCATTGTCAACTATGTGCAGCAGGCCTTGAAGTGCGAGCTGTCAGACAACTGTTTGATTACTGACGTTGGCAGTACTAAAGCCAATATTTGCAAATCGCTCCGTTCGGCCAGCGCTCGGTTTTGTGGCTCACACCCCATTGCGGGCAGCGAAAAGAGTGGCGTGCGATTTGCTAGGGAGGATTTGTTGGTTGATCGACTGACCATCGTTACCCCAGATTCCAATACGCCACCCGAGTTGGCCCGGCAATCTGAGTTGCTGTGGCAGTCACTAGGAAGTCGCACGGTAGTAATGAGCCCGGATCAGCACGACCAGGCCCTGGCCCACGTTAGCCACCTGCCGCACATCGTCGCCTCGGCGCTGGCAGCCATCACGGATCAGCAATTGCTACCGCTGGTCGGCTCGGGGTGGTGCGATACGACCCGCGTCGCCGCTGGAAATGTTGAATTGTGGCAGCAAATCATCAGTGAGAATCGGCAGCCTGTTCAGCAAGCCATGCGAGTTTACGCTCGCTCACTTGAGCAGTGGATCGGCGCAATCGAGCGCGGCGATACCGAGCAGTTAGTCGAGTTGTTGCAGGCGGGCAAGACCCGACGCGACAGCGTCGTCGGTTCACGCGAAACATCGGGTGATTGAGCAACATCCGCAGCGCGCCCAACTGCGCTCAAATTCCATTTCACTTTTATGACGCCTCCATTGACCTGTTCCAGCCATGCACGATGCAACTTCTGAGATGATTTGGCAGATTGAAATCCTTCCAGCACCTGGTCAGCCCGATGTTGTCGGCCAGGGACTTCAAGCTGAAGCACGCGATCTGGGACTCGATGCCCACTTGTCCATCTCGGCCGCTCACGGCTTTCTACTGCAAGGTCAACTAGACCGGACACTGGCCCAGCAAGCCGCCAGTTCGCTTTTGTCTGACGCCATTGTCGAATCGACTACAATCGCCCAAGTTGGCGATCCCGTGATGGCCGAGTCCCGCAACGGCTTGAGCCAATTGGTGCATGTGTTGCTGCGCCCAGGTGTCATGGATCCGGTGGCGATCAGCTCGCTGCAGGCCCTGCAAGATATGAGCTTGCCAGTCGACTTTGTGGCCACCTACCGTAAGTACTGGCTCAGTGACCTCACGCCTCAACAATCGCAGAGGCTCATTCAAAAGCTTCTGTCCAACGATTCCATCGAACGTGTGGTGCTCGGCCCGCTCGAGCTACGTAGCTTGGATGTCGGCTCTCAGTACGACTTCCGCTTGCGCACGGTTGCGATTTCTACCTTGAATGAGCAGGAATTGCTGCAGCTCAGCAAGCAGGGACAGCTCTACTTGACCTTGCCCGAAATGCAGACGATCCAGCGGCATTTCGCAGAGCTAGGCCGCGAGCCAACGGATATCGAGCTGGAAACAATTGCGCAAACCTGGAGCGAACATTGCAGCCACAAGACGTTGGCTGGGCGCATCGCTTACACCGATGAAATTGGTACGCGACAATTCGACAATATGCTCAAAGAGACCATTTTCAAGGCCACTCAAACGATTCGCGCTCAATTGGGCGCAGACGATTGGTGCGTGAAGGTCTTTTCGGATAACGCGGGTGTCGTACGCTTTGACGACGATTATCATGTGGTCTTCAAAGTCGAAACGCACAATCATCCCAGCGCCATTGAGCCCTATGGCGGAGCGAACACCGGTATTGGAGGTGTGATCCGTGATCCGATGGGCACGGGACTGGGTGCCAAACCGTTTTGTAATACCGACGTCTTCTGCTTTGCACCACCTGACGTCGATCCCGCCGCGCTGCCTCCCGGTGTTTTGCATCCGCGCCGCGTCATGAAAGGAGTGGTTTCCGGCGTACGAGATTATGGCAATCGCATGGGTATCCCTACCGTGGGCGGTGCGGTCTACTTTGATTCCCGGTACCTTGGTAATCCGTTGGTCTATTGCGGAAACGCGGGACTGTTGCCGATTGATAAAGTTGACAAGAAAGCTCAGCCCGGTGATTGGATTGTGACTGTCGGCGGACGCACAGGACGCGACGGCATTCATGGCGCTACGTTCAGCAGCGCCGAATTGACTAGCGAAAGCGAGTCGATCTCGGGTGGGGCCGTCCAGATCGGCAATGCGGTCACCGAGAAGATGGTGTTGGATGTTCTCATGCAAGCCCGCGACGAAGCGCTGTATAGCGCTGTGACCGATTGCGGTGCCGGTGGCTTTAGCAGTGCCGTGGGCGAAATGGGCGAGCACGTTGGAGCAGAGGTGTGGCTCGAGCGAGCGCCGCTGAAGTATCAAGGCCTGAGCTACACCGAGATTTGGATTAGCGAAGCACAGGAGCGCATGATCCTGGCCGTACCTCCCGGCAAATTGGATCGCATGCAAGAACTATGCGCGGCGGAAGGCGTCGAGGCGACTGTGATTGGCCAATTTGTCGATTCGGGCCGCTTGCGACTGTGTTACGATGGCCACGAGGTGGGCAATCTAGGAATGGAGTTTCTACACGGCGGCCGACCACCCGTGGTCCGTCAAGCCGCCTATCTACCTCCGGCATCCATCATCGCGCACGTTCCCGATCTGGATCAACAGCAGTGCCAGAGTAGCCTGCTGAGCATTCTCGGTTCACTGAATGTGGCCAGTAAGCACTGGATCATTCGCCAGTATGACCACGAGGTGCAGGGCGGCAGCGCCATCAAACCGTTGGTGGGTCCGGCTTGCCAGGCGCCTAGCGATGCCGCCGTCGTACGACCGCGATTGGACAGCCAGCGAGGCGTCGTGCTCAGTTGCGGCATGAATCCCAACTACGGCGATTTTGACCCGTATCACATGGCCGCCAGTGCGATTGACGAAGCGGTTCGCAACGCGGTGGCAGTGGGGGCCGATCCCCGTCGCATCGCGATCCTGGACAACTTTTGTTGGGGCAATACCGATCGTCCTGAAACGCTGGGAACGCTAGTTCGCGCGGCGCTGGCTTGCCATGATGTGGCCATTGCCTGGCAAACGCCGTTTATCAGCGGCAAAGATAGCCTGAACAACGAATTCACGTGGATTAATTCTGCAGGCGAGCGTCAAACGATCGCTATCCCCAGTACGCTACTGATTAGCGCGCTCGGCCAAGTGAGTGACGTGCGCCAGTGCGTGACGATGGATTTGAAACAAGCCGGCAATCGACTGTACCTGATCGGCAACAGTCGCTGCGAGTTTGGCGGATCACATCTGTTTCAGATCTTGAAACTGGTTGGTGGTCAAGTGCCGCAAGTTGATCTGTCGCAGGCGCGTGCTACTTTCCATGCGCTGCACGCCAGCATCGTCAATGGCCATGTTCGTGCATGCCATGACCTCAGCGAAGGTGGACTAGCAGTAGCTCTGGCGGAAATGTCCTTCGGCGGGCAACTGGGAATTGATGTTGACATTACTCAAGCCGTCCGCGACGCCAATTTGAGTCCCGTCGAACTGTTGTTTGCAGAGAGCAACAGTCGCTTTGTTGTCGAAGTGGCACCGGAATTTGAAGAAGCCTTTCAGCAACAGATGCATGGAATACCACTGTGGCTGCTTGGCCAAGTGGCGGCAAACGACCGCTGCCTGATTCGTTCCGCCCAGCGAATGCTCATCGACCTACCCTGGTCTGAGCTGTTGACCGCTTGGCGCACGCCCCTCGATTGGGCTTAGCTTGGCAAGCGTAGCCACGCTCGCCAGAGCGTGGACATTTTCTGGTCGGCCATCTGCGTTTTTCGAGCGACCTTCTGCCGAACCCGTCTAGAGCAAATCCGAACCTGGACGCTCGCTCCCATCCGAATAATCGCTACCTCCGGCAGCGATCCCCCTAGTCAAACAAGCGCTACAGCAGTTCACGCTGCCTGTCGACGGGGGCCGGCTGAGCTGTAGCCTAGATTTGCAAGTCGCAACCAAGGTGTAGCGGTACTGCAGTCTGCCAACTTCCTAACTACAGAACATCCTCCAATCATGCCCGCGACCGAGATCTCCTCCAACCTGACACCATTCTCACCGTTTGTGCCCACTGCCGATGCAGCTCCGGTCGAGCTGACGGTGCAGGCCGTGCCGCATATCGGGAAAGTCCTGCACGTGATCAACGGCGAGCATTTTTCGGGGGCGGAGCGCGTGCAGCAATTGCTTGGGAAGTGCTTAGGAGATTTTGGCGTTCAGTCCGAGTTTGTCTGCCTTAAGCCGGGAAAGTTTCCGTCGCTGTGTGGGTTGGAGCCTGATCGCGTTACCTCGATACCCATGCGCGGGCGCGCGGATCTGCGAGTCGTCCATCAATTGGCTGAAAAAGTGTGCGCGCAGGAGTTCGATCTACTGCACGCCCACACACCACGATCGGCGTTGATCACGGCGCTGGTGGCTAAACGCACGGGTCGGCCCTGGTGTTACCATGTTCACAGCCCGACTTCGCGTGACAGCACGCGCGGGCTGGTCAATCGTCTCAATGATTGGATCGAGCGCTACTCAATTCGATCTTGCACACGATTGCTGACAGTCAGTCGCAGTCTGCGCCGCGAAATGCTGCGACTGGGAGTTCCCAGACAGCGATTGAGTGTGGTACCTAACGGCGTGCCGGCCATCCAGCCCATCGACTCCCATGCGCGTCTGGATCGACAACGCTGGCGCTTGGGACTGATCGCACTCATGCGACCGCGCAAAGGCGTTGAAGTAGCGCTTGAAGCGATGGCCGAGATCAAGCGGCGCGATCTGCCGATTGAACTGGAATTGATCGGCGGCTTCGAAAGCGACCAGTATCGCAATCAAATCCAGGCCCACATCGACTCTTGGGGATTGGATGGTAACGTCACTTGGACTGGCTTTACCAGCGACATCGCCAGCGCAATACGCCGCTTGGACGCGCTACTGCTGCCCAGCTTGTTCGGTGAAGGTATGCCCATGGTCGTACTCGAAGCGCTGGCTGCCGCCGTGCCGGTCATTGCGACTCGAGTTGAAGGCACGCCAGAAGTTGTTCGTGATGGCACAGAAGGGCTGTTAGCTGAACCGTGCGACGCAACGAGTCTAACAGCGAAAATCATCCAGATGGTCAGCGATCGACGGCGCTGGCAGGAGATGAGCCGCGCGGCGTTGGAGCGTCACCGCCAAAACTATACCGACCGCATCATGGCCCAGCGCGTTGCCCAAGTCTACGCCTCGATCCTTGGGCATGCCCAGCGCTGACCCCTAACTACACTGGCCAGGGCCAAGGCCTTCTGGCTCTCGCCTGTTACGCCTCAACAAGGGCCGGCCACACACTCCGGCAACGCGGCGCGAAAGCCCCCACGTGACCAATACTCTTCAGGCCATGCTCTTCTGGGCGAATTAATCGGCGAGTCACCGGAGCTTGCGGTAGCAGGTCGGCCAGTCGCCAGACTGCTGGGGGGGGAACCAGTGGATCATCCGAAAATGCTACCAGCGTCACCGGGGCTCGCAAGCGATCACTGGCCAGTGGAGGCAGAGTTCGATCGGCCATTACGGAACCCCGGCGACTGCACCACCGCCGCCACTGCCAATAGGCGGGACCAGGAATATCTGCGCCAAACCCCAATCGCGTTCCTGGAAAATGCCCCAGCATGGCGGTTAACAATGGACCGTGGCCATGCCAGATTGAACCGATTAAAACCTTGTGCCGCCAGGGGTGATCGCTTAAATGTACCGGCCCAGCGGCAACCGTGATCACTCGGTCGACAGCCTCCAGCTCGGGTTGAAACGGCATGGCCAATCCCCCCAACGAATGTCCCACAATCCATATTGGGATTCCAGGAAAACGGCCGGCCAGCCAGCGTCGAGCCGTGGCGGCATCGTCAATACCCCAATCGGCCAAGGTTGCTCGCGATCGTCGCGGGTGTCCGGATTCACCAAAGTCGCGATAGTCCCAAGCCAACGCCGCCATCCCGCGTTCTGCCGCCAGCCAGCGAGCGAAATGCAGATAATACCGAGCCGGTACCCCAGTTGCGTTGCAAATCAGGACGGCCGCTGTGGGCTGCGCAGACGGTGGAGTCAACAAGCTACCGCGCAGCGGACCACCGGTTCCAGGAATTTGTACTTTTAACTCGTTCGAGTGATTCATTTTGGCTAGACCGACGTACTGGCACTACGTAGCTACACTCGCCAGAGCGTGGAGAGCTTAGTGGCGAACCCGCCTTTGGCACCTCCACCTCACGGACTAGATAGTACCGATTCGACCAGCGCTTGGCCAGCTTGGTGCAACTGCAACTGCTGCTGGAGCTGGCTGATCGCGGCGGGATCGCCCTTTTCTCGAGCCACCGTCAGTGCCTGTTCGGCGGCCTGCACCGCATCCTGCATGCGGCCTGCAGCGGCCAGTGCAGCCGCCAATGTCCCCAAGGCTCCTTTGTCTTTAGCGCCTGGCAATTCGATCGCCTTCTGAGCCAATCGTAAGGCTTCGTCCGGATTACGAATTTGCGGATCGGGCTCAGTCGCCAGTAGCCACGCCAAATTGTTGTTAGCCACAAACTGCTCTGGACAATTCTCCAAGGCGACTTGGTAATGAGCGACCGCTTCGGGCAGTAATTTTCGCGCCAGGCAAATGTCGCCAAGTTGCGTATTCAACTCGCCAATCCAATGTTTGGAATCGCGGGATATTGGCCGGCGGAGTTGCTTATCCAAGGTCTCACGCAACATTTTATCGGCCTGTTCGATCTTGCCAGCTTGCACCAGCATGTCGGTCAACTGCAACGTCGCGAAAGTGTCCTCGGGATCCAGTTGCAACGCCTCACGCAGTAGCTCTTCAGCTCGCCCCCGATCGCCGGCCTGTTTGTAGGCCGTGGCCAGCAGTGCCCGGGCAGCGGCGTCCTTGGGTTCGCGGTGAAGGTATTCCGTAAGCCGATCAATTGCAGGCTGCACTCGGTCGAGCCGTAGCTCGGTTCGCGCCAGGTCATGAATCAGCAGCGGCTCGCGAGGATCCCACTTGAGAGCCGCCAGAAAACGCTCCATCGCCTCTGCCGGACGATTGAACTGCAGTAAAACGTTCCCGCAATTGCGCAGGGCCAGCGCAGGAATTCGCGGATGCGCCTGATTGGCTGGCAGCTGGATCTTTTCTTCGGCCAGGATCCGCATGGCTTCGGCTTCATCATTGCGCTCCAGCTCCAGAAAATTTACCGCCAGCAGGCTGCTGGCAAGCGCATCGTCGGGTTCCAATTCCAGTGCGCGCTGCAGTTTTTCAATCGCCCCCGGGCGATCGTCCAGTTCGCGACTGGCTACCGAGTACATCACGTAAAAGCGCGGCAGTTCCAACTCGTCAAGGGCCTGCTGCGCGTGCGGAATGGCCTTTTCGAATTCGCGCTTCTCGATGGCCCATTCGGCCAGTAAACAGTGAGCTAACCAATTGGTTGGGTCATGCTGGATGGCCTCGCCGAACGTGCCTTCCACAGTACGCCACTGCCTGGTGCGCTGATAGGTCAACACGGCCAAGGCCATGATTCCAGCCATGGCCACGCACATCGTGCTGCGGATCCACAACGGTCGATGCCGCTCAATCTTTGCCAGCCAATCGGCCACCATCCACACAACTGCCAGGAAAATGCCTAAAGAAGCGTTGTACAGATAGCGGTCAGCCATGGACTGCGAGCCGACATGAATGATCCCGATGACCGGCAGCATGGATACCAAGAACCAGAACCAGCCCGTTACAAGTTGGGGAAGTCGGTTTCGCAGCCACAATGCGCCGCCACTGAGTATCAGGATCAGCAACACTGCCCCTGCGATGCGGACCGTAGTCAGATCCTCGGCGTGGAACGTGTAATAGATCGACAACTTGGCCGGCCAAAAGATTCCCGCCAAATACCTGACGTAGGCCACGCACACGTTGCTCAGCCTCAAGGGCACCGGCAAGCTTTCTAGCGACTGGATGGCATCTGTCTGGGCCAGCACAGTAACTAGCGCAGCCGCCACACCCAATGCTGCAAACGGCAATTTATCGGGCAGAAATCGTAGCGCGTCCTGAATCATCTTGATGAGTGAACTATGCTGGGCACCAGCGTTGTCCAGCCCGCGACGAATCGGCCAAAAGTCCAACAGAACCAGCAGCCCCGGCATGGTCACGAAGGTCTGTTTGGACAGTAGCGATAAGGCAAAGAGTAGCAGGCTCGCTGCGTACCATCGCCACGATTTGTGACGTACGTAATTGAAATAGGTCCAGATGGACAGCAGAATAAAAAACGTGCTGATCAGCGTCTTGCGCTGCGCTACCCAGGCTACCGCCTCGACGTGCGTGGGATGAACCGCGAACAAGGCGGCCACGGCAAAACTGGGTAAGGCTTTGTCAGTCAACTTAGTCAGCACTATGAACAGCAGCATGACGTTGGCAACGTGCCATAGAATGGACATCGCATGATGCCCGCCGGGCTGGACCCCGAACATCTCCGAGTCCAACATGTGGCTCAACCAAGTCAGCGGATGCCAATTGGAAATGTGCACTTTCGTAAACGCCCACACGATGGAGTCACGGCTGAAACCATCGAAGACTTGGGGGTTGCGAAAGATGTACTCTTGGTCGTCAAACGGCAAGAATTCCGCCTGAGTGGCTGGCCAATAGGCCGCCAGCGTACCCACCGCTAGAACCGCACACAGTATCCACGGGCGGCTCCACCAGAAAGTGGCTCGAAACTCGTTTGGCGAACTGCTGGCACTTGGCACGCTATCGCTTCTTGATTGTCGCGATTCGCCAAATTTGGAACTCAAAACGCTGGGCTGAGTCGAGTTCGAGCGATTTGTCTTCTTACCCACATCCACCTCGTACCAAACCATGCACGGACGAACCACGAACTAGAAAACGGACAGTCACTCGCTTCGTCCCGAAGGAACACATGTTTTAATAGAACCCATCCGCCACGCCGCATCGGCAGTGTCCCGAAGGGACACAATATTGGTAGCTCCGATCAGCCCCGCCAATTCCGTCTCGTCCCTACAGGACGACTCTTGCCCGGTATACGCCATTTTTTAGCAATGTTTGGTCCCTACAGGAGGATTGCGTTGCTAGGTTCACCTGCACGGCCCGGTTTATTTGACTGTATCGCCGGCTTTAACTTGGTTCACAAGGGATTGCTGAATGTTCTGCTTGACGGCAATTGGCGCAACCCAACGGTGGCCAGGCAGCGATGTGTCACTCAACCCGAAGGGCCGACGCAATGGTACGGCAAGTTCAACTTGCTACTAAGCCCAATATCTGCAAAACCGGTTAACCAGTTCCATTAGGTAACCCCCCTTGTGGTAGTGGATCGGAAAATCTTCCGAATTTTCCAGTTCTCAGCTTTAGGATGCTTGCACTAGCTTCCAATGTAACTAAACTCTACCCTGCTGGCCCCTAGAGTGCAATTTAATACACCCTAGGGCCGTGAGTACTTAGTTTTGGTTGGCTGGATCTTGTTGATTCAGTCAAGATCTACATCGAGTGTGTTTTTAGGGAGTGCCTTGAAGATGATGAGAAAAATGTTGTTAATGTGCTCGGCGGCAATGCTGAGCCTAATGGCCAGTCGAGCGGACGCTGCGCTCGTGAACTGGACCGTGGATTCGGCGAATAGCTACATTCGTATCAATTTGCCATTGAATACCGCATCGAACGTATCCGGTACGACCATTAACGTTCGATTGCGCAATGCTGACAACGGAACCTGGAGTGATGCTGGCGGACGTATGTCGCGGTTCGGTGGTACAGTGGCAACTTGGTACAATGAAGAAGGTCCGCCAAATGTTTTCGGTGGTCCGCTCAGCTTTGCGTACGCATCCGGTCTTCACAGCTTGACCTCCATTAACTTCGGGTCCTTCCGGCCCAACCCTGCCGCGTTCGATCCAACCGCAACAAACGCTTCCAATCCTGGAGGTCAATTCACAAATACTAGTGGATCGCCTCACTCGTTCGCACTCAGAATTAACATCAACGCGTTGGTTTTTGTGAATGCTACCGTGGGCTTCATCGGCCTTCGAGATTTGAATTACAACGCCGGTGGCGTAGTAGCGATGTCGGGCTCTGGTGGTAATTACACAGGAACCGGAGGGCAGTTTGGTCTATCAGGTGGTTTGTACGACATAGACGCTGCCGATATCGGCTTAGGGCTCGGCCAACTGTTGCCTGACGAAGCAGGCGGTGACGTAACCGGTCTGTTTGGAAACACGCTGTTCGGCAATTCAGGTGGACTTACGATCACCAATTTAGGCGGACTTAATCGCCGGCTTGATCAGGTCATCAATATCCCGCTCATTCTTGATTTGGGTGACGGAATTGCGATTAGCGGTTCGCTGGCCGGACACATGCGAGCCTTTGCTACCGTTCCCGAGCCTGCAAGTTTGGCCCTGGTTGGTCTAGCGGGCTCATGCTCGTTGTTCCGTCGCCGCCGACGGATATCCTGCTAAATATTCGCTAAATTTCTGACTCAGCTTGCCGCTGGGCAGCCAAGTTTAGTTGGCAACTTTCTCATACGAGCCCTTGGGACTTCCCCGAAGTCCCAAGGGCTCTGTTCGTTGTGCGTCCTTCAGGTATGAAACGGGGCGTCATTGACTGACGCTCGCAACTGGCAAGCAAAAGCAAGCCAAGAAGTAGCTAATCAAATACACGTGGATTGATTCTTTGATGAACGAAAGCCCTTGCCCGCCACATAAGCCAATCCCTGCCGACTCGCTCGTAAAACGAAACTGAGGAAGATGAGCCTGGTCCAGAAATATCACGACCAGAATCAGCCATTAAACTAACGCCGCCGTTATCAAGATGAGCAAGGTTGATGTATCGGGAGATGTCCCGTATCCCACCGGATTGTAGAAATTACGGAGAAAAGTCCGGTTCCTAGACTCACAATAGCTTGCGTCTATTGCGCACTTAGTTAAAGTAAGAGCATTGTAACGAGTCTGTGGTGTGCAAAGCGGTTCCGTAGTGCCACCGCTTATGGATGTTTTCGCTCGATACGCATGTTTTTCATTTGTGTTTTACGTTCGAGGTGTAACGATGAGAGCGGTCTTGTTTTGTCTAAGCGTTCTGCTTTCCAGCCAAGCTCAGGCGGCTTTAATCTCTTGGACGATAGACTCCACGCAAAGCTTCATTCGACTGAATGTGCCCGACCAGCAGGTGCCGGTTACCGAGGATACTTCCTTGCCGGCTGCGTTGAGGGATTATCAGACCAACGGTGGTAGCGAGGAAAATCCGATACTTTCGGGTGATCCAGATGAACCGTTGCTCTGGACCGACGATGGTGGGAGAAGGAATTTTGTTACCGGTTCGCTGTCCAGCTGGTACTCTGAAGGCTCCAGCATACAGTTCACTTCTGGTACTCACAACGCCACTGCTGTCCAGAGCGGTTCGTTCCTTCCCGGTACGCCTGGACCTGCCTCGTTTGCGGCGGATGTTTGGCTCTCGGGCGAAGTGGATCCTGAAGAACTACCTGGAGTTTATGCCAATTTGAGATTGGGTCATGTGCGAATTCTGGATATTCAATACGATGTAAACGGTACCGCAGGCTTGACTGAAGGTCCGACGGGTACTTGGAGCCAGACCAGCGGTTCGCTGGACCTAGGTACCTTAGCTGGTGCCACGATCGATGTCGACTTAATCGATTTAATCACCGACTTTGGGGTGGCTCTGGATCCGTTGCTGGGCACGAATGTAGGGGGGCTGATGATCGAAAATATCGGTGGTTTGCAGCGTAAACTGACCATTGTTGTAGATCTGCCAGTAGCCCTTGAGCTGAACAACCTGCCTCTAACTGCCAGTATCACCGGTCAGATCGTGGCCTTTGCCACTGTTCCGGAGCCCGCAAGTATGGGATTAGTGGCTGCAGCCTTGGCGATGGGTGTCTTCCGACGTCGGCGTGCGATTGGTTATTAGCTGGCGCAGATCGAGATTGTCTCCGGCTTGGATAAAACTGGCGGGACGAGTTGAATGGCTCGTCCCGCTTTTTTTTGTGCGTCAGGCACGGCGCTCAGCGTCATGGGCTGTTGCTCGCAACTTATACGCGAAACCGGAGCCAGGAAGTGGCCGAGCGGAGCCAAAAAGTAGCTGAGCATTGACCGAGAGCGCGCTTGGGACAGTGTCAGTTACGGCCGAGGCCCGTAGTGGAATGCTGGTGAACGCCGCATTGTACTACCTCTGCCGACTCGGTGCTGTTACCAGGCTCCCCGCCGAAGGCTGCAGCTTTCAGGCTAATTACTCTCGGCAACCCGGCTACACTGCCGTTATGGAAACTGATTCCAGTTAACTTTGCCCTGAAATTCCAATCCAGATTGTTGATTATATCTCGCAGATCGGTTACAATCGACAGTCCTACGGGAGCAAAAGTCTTGCTAAAGTGTGACGCTAAGGAGGGCCTAATTCCTTAACAGTCGCTAGAAGCGTTGAGGCTGACGTCAGGTAGTCCATTAAGGGCGGGTGACTCGTGATTTTGACGTGTTTTCCGTAAATTCAAATTGGTACTCATTTTTAATTGGGAGCAAACAGAGCAATGAGATGTGAACTTCGAAGAATAATGTGGGCTTCCGCGCTGCTGGTGGGCGCAATCGGCCAAGCCCATGCCGCCACGGTAAATTGGACTATTGATTCGGCTAATAGCTACATTCGATTGAGTATTCCGGATCAGATTGTTCCGCTTGGGGAGGCTGGTGAACTGCCGCTTGGCCTGAGAGATTATGTGGATGGCATTGCGATTGCATCTGATTGGACAGACGCTGGTGGCCGGCGTTCTTTTGTTGGCGGGACCATCAAGACAGATTATGTCGAAGGTTCAAGTTTGGCGTTTGTCGCTGGTGAGCAAGATGTTAACGCGCTCGAGAACAACATACTTAGACCTGATCCGGCTGCCTGGAATCCAGGTCCTCCAGGGTCCTACGCCCCCAATACCGGTGCACCTGCAGCATTCGGTGCGAACGTCATTTTGGGACCTGGCCAAGAAGGGCAATTCGTCCTCGGGGACATCGCCTTGCGGAACATCGACTATGACGTGGTGGGAACAGTCAATCTGTCTCCTGGAGGTGGCGGATGGACAACTAGTGATATCTTTGATGTTGGGTTGAAGGCCGGTGCCTTCGCGGATCTTGATTCATTTCTGTTGAGCGATAGGGAGGTGACTCTTGACGCTGGCGCAACTGCCCCCAACGCTAATGGAAGCTTGACGATTACAAACACGGGCGGTAACAACCGCCGGTTGACAATGGTTATCAGCATGCCCTTCGCGGTGGACGTTGAAGACTTGCCACTGGTAGCGACTATCACTGGTGTAATTGTCGCCAATGCCACTTTACCCGCACCAGCCTCCAATCTGGTCGCCAAGCGGGTCTATCACAATGGCTTTGGTGGTGGCGGGACGCCACCCTGGAATGCGGTTAACCCGACCAAGGAAATCATTCAGCGCGGTGCCGCACCGGTTCAAGTTGGCCTAATCAACCTGACCAACGATAGTCGCGGACTAAACGGGGTTGTGCTGGATTATGATAACTTGGCAGCGCTGGGCGATCTTACTTTGGAATACAAGATGAGTCCAACGGGAGCATTCAATGAAGGTGCCAATCCAGTGTCAGGTTGGGCCAATGCTCCGGCACCGACATCGGTGACGCTGCATCCGGACTTGGCTGCGGCAGGCGGAAATGACCGCGTGCGGATTCTGTGGGCCGACAATGCGATCGCCAACCGTTATCTGTGCGTCAAGGCAACGGTCGGAGGAGTGACACGCGAGCTGTATGTAGGACACCTGCGAGGTGAGACCACAGGTCCAGATGCAACGCCGACGTTTACGGTTTCGTTTGCTGATATAACTGAGATCAAGAACACAGTTGCCCAGATTGTTGGCGCAGGTGGACCGACCGACATCGACAAGAACGGAACGGTAGCCTTTGCGGACATCACGGCGATGCGTGACAATATTTCTGCTCAGTTGACGCGGATTACCATCCCAGTCAGTCCCTAATGGATGATGTACTGGGCAGGTTGAATGCCAATGTAATCTGAGATTTTGCAACTGCTTGGGGGATGACCCCAAGCAGTTTTTTTTCTGCATGTTGCAGGTTAGTGTAGTAGGAATCGCCACAAGCGCGGACGATTCAGCAAGTCAGTTAACCTTTGATGTAACCGACGACGCGATTCGTCGGCCCACGGTTGGCGTGAACAGCCTCTGGCCCCTATGGCTCAGTTACCGGTAAAGGCTCAGCTTCGAAGAATCAATGCACTTCCGACAATGTTGGACTAGTTGAGGTCACAGATCGTTCGATAAAAGCCAGACCTTCTCAACTCTATTTTGCCACCCCTTGGATTCAGCAGAACTTGATGGGACTGGACATCCGCCGGCAATTCAAGATGATGCTCCACGGCCACTTATTTCAGCTCCAGAAGTATTCAAGCCCCAGCAGGCATAGTCGAACGTGACGCGTGGTAAAAAAAAAGGCAAAGCTGTCGATTTCCGTGGCGATCGCAGCACTGCACCCAAATTCCAGAAAACCTGGATTGAGGCTGGAACCGCTGGTCAGCAGGCAAGCCAAGCGACCTTCCTGAATACAACACATCCGAGTGATCTAAAATCGTCTGGCGCATGGTTGCAGTTTGGCGTCGTGTTTGCCGTCGCTCTGGTAATTCGATTGTTACACTATTGGGGCATGTCTCGCTCGCTGATCTTTGAGGTGTTGATCGGAGACGCTTGGCAGTACGATCGTTGGGCGCGCGAGATCGCTGGCGGTCAGTGGATGGGCAGCGAAGTGTTCTATCAAACGCCGCTGTATCCCTACCTGTTAGCGGTGATCTATTCCATTACCGGACATTCCGTTTGGGCAGTTCGCATTGTACAAGCCATGTTTGGTGCTCTGGCCAGTGCACTGTTGGCCAGAGCTGGCAGTCACCTTTTTGATCGCCGCGTTGGTTGGTGCGCAGGAATTATCTTGGCGGCCTATCCTCCAGCCATTTTCTTTGACGGCATTTTGCAGAAGGCCTCGCTGGACTTGCTGTTGATGTGTGCGTTGTTGTGGGTTGTGAGCCGCCGTCAGTACCAGATGCGCTCCCGTAGTGCTTTGGCAATCGGTGTTTTGCTAGGCGGGCTAATTCTCAATCGAGAAAACGCTTGGGTGCTTTTTCCGGTGTTGGTCGGTTGGGTCGGTTGGTTGAGCTGGCAGCGGGAATTGCTGCGCGGATTAGCCGTGAATCTGGTTATGCTGGTAGCTGGTTTGTCGCTGGTGTTGCTGCCGGTTGGACTGCGGAACTATCACGTCGGTGGCGAATTCCTGCTAACAACGGCTCAAATGGGACCCAACTTTTTTATTGGCAATCATCGTGGAGCCCGCGGGCAGTACGTCTCGCTACGCCCGGATCGAGGGGATCCACGCTTTGAACGTACAGACGCGCGGCTCTTGGCTGAAGCGGCCGCAGGCCGCTCGCTGACTCCAGGTGAGGTCTCGCAGTATTGGATGTCGCGCACGCGCCGGGATATCCTGGACGATCCCGTAGGTTGGCTGAAGCTGCTGGCCTGGAAGTGGTTTTTGACTTGGAATCAATTGGAGACTGTCGACGGTGAAGGAATTCGCGTTCATGCGCGCTATTCGCCAGTTCTGATGGGCTTGAGTTGGGTCATGAATTTCGGCATCTTGAACGCGCTGGCTGGGGCGGGGATGTGGTTGACAAGGAAAAAATGGCCACAGTTGTTGTGGCTGTATGGACTGACCTTGGCTTTCGCGCTGGCGGTAACGCTGTTTTATGTCTTTGCCCGCTATCGCTATCCGCTGGTCCCCATGGTTACATTGTTTGCTGCCGCCGGATTGGTCAGCGCCTGGCAATTGTGGACCGAGCGCCAATTTCCAGCGGCGCTCCGGGAAATTGTACCAGCCACACTTCTGGCATTTCTAATTGGCATTGCGACCTGCTGGCCGTTGCCGGATTTGCACAGTGACGAAGTAACCTACTTTAGTGTAGGCTCGGCGCTCAACGATCTGGAGCGTTACGACGAGGGCTTGGAGCAGTTCGAGGAGGCGATTCGTATTCGGCCTAACTTTGCGCCTGCCTACAATAACATGGCCTCTGGTGCCATGTCTCAAAAGAAATGGCAAGTTGCTGAAGGCTTTTTGAGAAAGGCGCTGGCCATTGATCGCAATAATTCAAACGCCCTGGCCAATTTAGCGTTTGTGCAAATTGAACTAAGCAAATTCGATGAGGCCGAAAAGTTACTCAAGCGGTCGGTCGAGCTGGATCCCTATTCAATTTTGGCGCTCAAGTCGCTCAGCCGACTGGAAACGCGACGAGGTGACTCGGCCAAGGCCATGCAGTATCTTCAGCAGGCGCTGGCCGTGGACCGCCAGTCGCCCGAAGTTCATTCGGAAATGGGAATCGTCTTGTTGGCCGAAGGGAAGTTGGTGGAAGCCGTCGGCGAGTTTGAAGAATCGCTGCGACTGCGGCCAACTCAAATCCTGATCGCCAATAACTTAGCGTGGATCCTGGCTACGGGGCCTGACTCTGTGATCCGCCCCCAACGGGCCATTGAACTAGCGGCAGACGCGTGTGGAAAGGTCCAGTACAAGACACCGGAGCTGGTGGACACCCTTGCGGCGGCTCACGCAGCAGCGGGAGATTTTGCGACCGCTGTACAGTTCGCCGAACAGGCACAGGAGGCTCTGGCAGCCAGAGATGGCCAAGAGGCCGCTGAACCGCTGGCCGAGCGCCTGAAACTGTATCGCAGTGGCCAAAGGTATCGCGATCCGGAGTATACCACCAAGAATTGACTCATCAGCCGTCTGAAAAGGGTCTTAAGGTACTGAGTTTCTTCAGCACCATAACCTCATGGACGCCATTCGCAGGTGCGAACGAGCTGAGCCGTTTTTTGCCGTCCCTGGCAAATCTTAGTTGGGGAACCAAAAAAGTATCCAAAAGCAAATTCAGACGGCTTGTGCTCGCCATGGTACTTGCAGCCCCCTGTAATGTGGGGTGGTCTGTTTATAGAAACATTACGTTTCTTGACGGAAATATGGCTTGAGAGCATTGAGTAATTTCTTCCGCCAGCTAAATTGGACTTAGGTCTACTCTGGTCCCGCTAGCGCAATGTTTGCGGGGCGCATAGCGGCCCTAATTCTACTTCGTTTACCTTCAGGAGTATTGGCGTATGAAGATTCGAACTTTATTGCTTTGTACGGTGGCGCTTGCTTGCGGCCTCGTAAGCCAAGGTCAAGCGGCCGTGGTGAATTGGACAATCGACTCCAACCAGAGTTGGATTCGGCTGAGCGTGCCGGATCAGGTGATTAACATCGGTGGTGGCAATACTCTGCCTGCGTATCTCCGTAATCAAACCGCCAACCCAGGCGATCCGGTGGCCGGCAGCTGGACGGACTCCGGTAAACGATTAGCGTCAGTATCCGGCGTGATTGCGTCGAATATGACCTCCAATTCGATAACCTTTGCTTCCGGTACACACGCGGCACCTGCAGCGGCGACTGGAAATTGGCGACCGGATGCGGCGTCTTGGGATGGAAGTACGTTTAACACCGCCAATGGCGCGGTCAGCCCGTCGGTGTTCGCTGCGGACTTGACCCACACCGGAGCCTTCAAGATCGCCTTTCTGAATTTTTACAATGTCAATACAGACTACGCTGGAACTGCGACGGGTCTATCTAGCTATGCTGGAACCGGTGCAGGGACATTGGCAGTCGGCGCACTGGGGACGATTCTCGACCTGGACGCACTGTTTTTGATCACTGACAGTCGCACGAATCTCGGTGCACTGGTCGGTAATTCCAATTTGGGTGTGAACGGTTCGCTTAACATCGTTAATACCGGTGGGCTGAACCGTGAAATGGTGATTACGCATACCGTGCCGTTTGTCACTTTCATCAATGGATTGCCGGTAAATGCCAGCTTCCAATCCCGGATTCTGGCGACGGCCACAGTGCCTGAGCCTGCTAGTTTGAGTCTGCTGGGATTGGCAGTTTCGGCATGCGCATTGCGTCGTCGCCGTAAGGTGTAACTTTCAGGAAATTCGAAATGACTATAACCCCAGTTTGGCGGGCGTTGACCTGGCGAACTGGGGTTTTGTGGTATGTCTGTGGTGTTTGTGTGCTGGACGGTCGTCTCAGGTTTTTTTTCGGCTGTCCGTTGATAAGCTGTTGAAGTCAGGCTAGTCAGTTGAGCTTGCTGCTCGCCAAATCGGTGTCCTTATAGCAATTGACTGTTACAATCGTAATTTCAGTTACAATAGTAGTTTCATAGGAGTAGTATTAAATGATCATTAAGAAGACGATGGCGCTTGCGGCACTGGTTGCCGTTTGTCTGTCCAATGTTGGCCAGGCTGAAATGGTCACGTGGACCATTGACACCGCGCAAAGCTGGATTCGACTGACGATTCCAGATCAACTTATTACCGTTGGAAGTAGTTTGGTACCTGCGTATTTGCGGGGTGCCCCGACGCCATTTGACCCCAATGACCCATTTACTCCAAATCCAGTAGCTGACTGGCAGGACGGTGCCGGGCGGCTGTCACACCTTCAGGGAACGTTCAATTCAAACTACACCGAAGGCTCTAGCGTTCAGTTCACATTTGGCGATGACGCTGCGACAATTGCGGAAATTGGTAGCTTTATTCCCAACCGCAACTTTTATACGGTGGGACCGCCAGAGGGCTTCAACTACCATACGCTCCCTGGGAATGGCCATCCAGCAGCATTTGCGTTTGACCTAACTTTGGGTGGTTTCTCACGAATTGCTCCCTGTGCCATTTGGGGAATGAACTTTGATGCTAATGGTACCGTGAATTTGAGCGGTACGGGCCCTTGGACGGGTAACGCGAACACGCTTACCGTTGGTGGAGAGAATGGTTCAATTCTTGACTTTTGGGCGTTCTCCATAACAGGTTCTGATCGGATCACGATTGGGACCACTCAGGGAACCAACACCGGGAATCTGACGATTGAAAACACCGGAGGGCAGAACCGCAAACTGACAATGGGCATTAATTGCCTATTCACTGTGTTGATTAGCGGTTTGCCGTTGGAGAACTCGCGGTTTGACGGGCAGATCGTGGCTACTGCTACGCTGCCAAGTCCAGCGGCCAATCTGGTCGCCAAGCGGGTCTATCACAATGGCTTTGGTGGTGGCGGGACGCCACCCTGGAACGCGGTTAACCCGACCAAGGAAATCATTCAGCGCGGTGCCGCACCGGTTCAAGTTGGCCTAATCAACCTAACCAACGATAGCCGCGGACTAAACGGGGTTGTGCTGGATTATGATAACTTGGCAGCGCTGGGCGATCTTACTTTGGAATACAAGATGAGTCCAACGGGAGCATTCAATGAAGGTGCCAATCCAGTATCAGGTTGGGCCAATGCTCCGGCGCCGACATCGGTGACGCTGCATCCGGACTTGGCTGCGGCAGGCGGAAATGACCGCGTGCGGATTCTGTGGGCCGACAATGCGATCGCCAACCGTTATCTGTGCATCAAGGCAACGGTCGGAGGAAATACGAAGGAACTGTATGTAGGGCACCTGCGAGGTGAAACCACAGGTCCAGATGCAACGCCGACGTTTACGGTTTCGTTTGCTGATATAACTGAGATCAAGAACACAGTTGCCCAGATTGTTGGCGCAGGTGGACCGACCGACATCGACAAGAACGGAACGGTAGCCTTTGCGGACATCACGGCGATGCGTGACAATATTTCTGCTCAGTTGACGCGGATTACCATCCCAGTCAGTCCCTAATGGATGATGTACTGGGCAGGTTGGATGCCAATGTAATCTGAGATTTTACAACTGCTTGGGGGATGACCCCAAGCAGTTTTTCGTAGGTACGTTTGCTATGGCCTTCGTGTAATGGGGTTAGCACCAAAGTGCGGGCGAATTCTGCCACGTCACGATAAATCACGTAGCGCTGGGTTGGCGATTCATCGGGCAGGATCAACGAGGCGTCGCCGAAGCTTTCGCTTTGACCCAAGTATGTTGCAGATAATCTGATTTCATCGGCTACACAAAGAACCGTCCGCGCGTACGTGACACTCTCTCTACTTACCACGCCTGAAATACAGTAGAACCTGACGGGACTGAACAACTAGAGACAATTCAAGATGATGCTCCAATGACAGTTGTTTAAGCTCCAGAAGAATCATAGCTCCAGCGGTTGTATTGCAGCGAGCTTAGCGGTTTTAATTCTACTTCGTTTACCTTCAGGAGTATCAGCGTATGAAGGTTCGAAATGTATTGTTTTGGACGGTTGCGCTTGCTAACGGCCTTGCAAGCCAAGTTAAAGCGGCCGAGGTGAATTGGACTATCGACTCGAACCAGAGTTGGATTCGACTTACAATTCCTGATCAGGTGTTTGCCGTTGGAAGTAGTTTGCTTCCTGTGTATCTGCGGGGTGCTCCCACGCCGTTCGACCCCAATGACCCTACTATGCCAAATCCAGTAGCTGACTGGCAGGATAGTGCAGGAAGGTTGTCACGCCTGCAGGGAACGTTCAATACAAACTACACCGAAGGCTCTCGCGTTCAATTTACATTTGGCAATGACGATATGAGAATTGCAGAAGTTGGTAGTTTTATTCCGGACCGCAATTTCTACAATCCGGGACCACCAAAGCGCTTCGACTACCATACTCTCCCCGCCAATGGCCATCCAGCGGCAGTTGCGTTTGATCTTACATTGGGTGGGGTTTCAAGAATTGCTCCCTGCGCTATGTGGAGGATAAACTTCGATGCTGATGGTACCGTGAATTTGAGCGGCTCGGGCCCCTGGACGGGTAACGCGAGCACGCTTACGGTTGGTGGAGAGGATGGTGCAATTCTTGACTTCTGGGCGTTTTTCATAACGTTTCCTGATCGGATCAGAATTGGGACCACTCAGGGAACCAACACTGGGAATTTGACGATTGAAAACACCGGAGGACGGAACCGCAAGCTGACAATGGGCATCCATTGTCTATTCACCTTGTTCATCTTCGACTTGCCCTTTGAAAACTCGCGATTTGACGGGCAAATCGTGGCCACAGCTACTCTGTCTAATCCAGCGTCCGAACTGGTTTATCACAATGGCTTTAGTGGTGGTGGGACCCCGCCCTGGAACGCAGTCAACCCGATCAAGGAACTGATTCAACGCGGTGCTGCGCCGGTTCAAGTTGGCCTGATCAACCTGACCAACGATACTCGTGGACTGACTGGAGTTGTGTTAGATTTCGATAATTTAGCATCGTTGAGCGATCTTAGTTTGGAATACAAGATGAGTCCTACCGGTGCGTTCAACGAAGGTGCCAATCCAGTGTCAGGCTGGGCTAACGCTCCGGCACCGACATCGGTGACGCTGCATCCGGACTTGGCCGAGGCGGGCGGAAATGACCGCGTACGGATTTTGTGGGCTGACGGTGCGATCGCCAACCGTTATCTGTGCATCAAGGCAACTGTCGGAGAAAATACTCGGGAGCTGTATGTGGGGCACCTGCGAGGTGAAACCACAGGTCCAGATGCAACGCCGACGTTTACGGTTTCATTGGCAGACATTACTGAGATCAAGAACACCGTCGCCCAGATTGTTGGCGCAGGTGGGCTGACCGACATCGACAAGAACGGAACGGTAGCCTTTGCGGACATTACGGCGATGCGTGACAATATTTCTGCTCAATTAACGCGGATTACCATCCCAGCCAATCCCTAACGGATCATGTTCCGGAATGGCCGCAGTAGTGATGCATGACGATGCCTGCGGCAACGCCCACGTTCAGAGAATCCGTGCAGTGGTGCATTTCGATTCGCACACATTGGTCTGCCAGGGTTAGTACGTCGTTCGGTAATCCATAACGCTCGTTTCCCATCAGCAAAAGTACTGGTCCGGACCTCCGAGCACTGGTCAGCGGCAGGCTGTTGGAACTGAGGGTTGTGGCTACACAGGAAAAGCCTCGTTTCTTGAATGACTGTAGGTCGCGTTTCAAATCTAAACAGTGGATTAGCTGCAGGCTGAGCGCATTACCCATTGATACACGCAAGGCGCGTCGCGACAGAGGGTCGGCTGTACTGGGCCCGATCAGAACCCCCGTGATTCCAAGTCCAGCTGCGGTTCGCAGCATTCCGCCCACATTTTCCGGGTCCTGAACACCGATCAGTCCTAACCATGTCTGGTTTGTGGCGCTGGTGGAACTCGGTTCGTTTCGGTTCTGAAGGTCACTGCATTCTGCTTGTGCTGCACAATCGACTTGCGAAAGGTCGTAGTCCGTGATGAACTTTCTTGCCGGTCGAACGCCACATGCTAGTACGCCTCGGTGAAAATGAAAGCCTACCAGTCGCTCGACTAACTCATGTGGAACTACTAACAACTGAATGGAATCCGGTACCTGCGGACGGTATTGTGCGTAGTATTTTTGATCCAGAAGTACGCTTTGCACCTGATAGTGACTATTCAGCAGCCGCTGAACAACTAGCGGCCCTTCGGCGATAAAAATCCCGCTATGCCAGGTCCAATTCCTGTTGCGCAAGTCATAATACGCAGCCAGTAGCGGATGGTGTAAGTCCTGGATATAGGCCTCATTAGCAGATGTCGAATCTTCTTTCATTGAGCGAACATCGCCGCGTATCGCGTGTGGTGTCGAGTCGAACGTGCAAACATCTAGTTGCACTTTAGGTGCAACGCCTACAAAGTAACGGCAGCCCCATCACGCTGAGCAGACCGGTAGCATGCGTCCATGATCTGTTGGGTATGCAGCGCCCAAGTAGGCCACTGCGAATTCAATTGACCTGATAGTACCTGTGCAGCAAACGCTTGAATCATCCTGACTTCCTGCGCTGAAGTATGTCCGGCATCGTATTCGTTCACAGTGTGGCGTTGCACATGGCTTTCCATGTGGAAAGAACAATTGTCGATGGCAAAATGATCGTTACCAACGATGGCCGACAATTCAGCTCCGCGGTAGGGCAGAACGAAATCGTCAATCCTCAAGTATCCCAGCGAACCGCTAACATGCAGCCATTGCTGGTGCGCCGTACGAAATGAATTGTAAAATGAGGCGGTTACTCCGCCGGGAAAAAGTAGCTCTCCGGAGAATTCACCGGGCACATCGCCGGGGCTGGCGTGGCCGCGCATGGTGGTCAGCGTCCGGCCACGTACTTCAACGGGCAACTGCTCATCCATCAGGCAGTAGAATGCTCGAATGCAGTACCAGCCTAAGTCCCCCAAGCATCCATAGGGCTCCAGTAGACTGTTGGTACGAATATTTTCGCGCGCGAATTCATCGCCACCAGCAAAGCTAAACTCGGATACCAAGCGGCGCACGTCTCCAATTTTGCCTGGTTCGGCCAGCAGCCGACGAACCAGCGGTAGACGCTGGCTGTGCATGAACATCACGCCATCCATGTACTGCACGCCGTGTTGGCGACAGGCCTCCAGCATCTCACTCAACTGACCGGCGTGCAATGCCGATGGCTTCTCGCCGATCACATGCTTGCCGGCCTCGGCAGCTCGAATCACCCATTGGTGTCGCAGGGCTGTGGGCAGCGGTATATAAACGGCGTCGACTTGGTCGCTATCGAGCAATTCCTGATAAGACCCAAAGGCTTGTGGTGGCGAGGTCTGCGGTACTTCACTGGAGCACTGGTCGATAAACTGCTGCGCGGCCTGCTGGCTACGACTGGCTACGGCCGCCACTCGAGAGTTGCTCGCCAAGCGCATGGCTTTCCAATTCTTGCGGCCGATTCCGGCTGTACTCAATATCCCAAACCGACACACGCGATCGGACATTCCAAATCCCTACTTCAAGATGTATTCCGGTTGTAAAATCCAGCGTAGCAGGTTCGATGGAAGCCGCGAGCTATCGCTATTTGTCCTGCACAGGTATTTCCTGGGCGCCGCGACGAATAAATGGACCGCGCTCTCGTTCGCCTTGAATTGGCTGCAGCCGTCGGACCCAAATATTGCGGAAGCGAACAGGATTGCCGTGATCCTGTAAGCGAATCGGTCCGGCATCCGCATGTTGTTTGTATTCTGGCGGGCGATGATAGGGTGTGTCCCCCTCTAGCTGAAAATGGTTCAAGATCAAGATGCCATTGTGAATGGCGGTAATGTATGCGGGAGACTTCAGCGAGCCGTCTTCATTGAATCTCGGCGCCGTCCAAACAATGTCATAAACATTCCATTGACCGGGAGGTCGCATCGCGTTGGCCAACGGCGGAGTCTGCTTGTAGATGGCTCCCGCCTGGCCGTCGGGATATGTCTCGTTCTCGAACGAATCTAGCACCTGAATCTCATAGGTATTCATGAAAAAAATGCCACTGTTGCCACGACCTTGACCGCTGCCGCGAATCTCCGTTGGCGCGGACCATTCAAGGTGCAACTGACAGTCACCAAATGTCTCTTTGCTAAAGATGTCTCCTCGGCCAGATACCATGGCACCCTCTTCGATCCGCCACTGGTCCGCATTGTTCCATTGAGAAAGGTCCGTGCCGTCAAACAGAATGACTGCGTCTGATGGAGCATCAGCGGAAGTGGCACCTGGGGTCAGCACTTTGGGTTTTTCCCATCTGATACCAGACAAGTATTCTTCGGCCGCTGCCGGTGACGCACCGAAAAACAGCAGCAACAGTGCTAGTCTCCAAGCACTCTTGACTTTATAGTTCAAGACCAATTTCATGGCTGTCTGCTCCAAGTTAAAACCTATAATATCTGTAAAGCAACATCGCGCTCGGTAACCAATGCCCATTTTAGCGTGGTGTACGCGGATGTAGTAGCACCTGCTAGGGCGTCCACTCGCCCACCGCAGCCACAATACGATGGTCATCTTCTGGCGCTACAAACCGCAGGTCGATGTAGGCTGGGTCAACCCGGCGATCCATGGCGATGGCTGCTCGTTGTTCTCCACCAGTCTCCAGCCAGTCGAAGAATGTAGAAGCATTTGCGGAAACATGCACCTGGATGGCCGGGCCTGCCAATTGGTATCGACACCACGGTGCTGGTCCCAGCGGTTGCGAGCGATCGACAACATTCGCGCCAGCAATTGGACCTAGACCACTCAGCTGCACCGCCAGTCGTTGACTGCGATTCTTCAAGACTTGTGGATTGGCAACCAACCCTCCAATAACAAGGCCACATTCCAGATCATCTTCAACGCTTGCCAACTGCATCGCTAGGACGTTAGCTGCGACAGTCGAGGCATCCATCCCGGCTCCCAGGCTTGATGCGGCTTGGCTGATTCTTTCGAGCGGATGCGTGCCACCCAGGCACAGCAGGCCGGACATTCCACCCAATAACAAATGGGTAGGTAGTAATACCACATCTGTGCCGTCACCACACCGCTGGTTGGCCAGTGGGAACCCCATCTGCTGACTCAGTTGCGGACTGAGACATCCATCAGCCAGCAGTTCGATGACCGGCGCATTGTGTTTTTTCGCAGCAGTCAATGCCTGAGCACGCTGCGCCGCTGCCGTCTGAGAGTCTAAGTTATTCGGACTCACCAACAAGATCGCCTGATCGTGGCGATTGGACAACGCTTGTTGCCAGTCGCTGGCTTCTACGCCGTTGACGGTACCAACTTCGGACACTGAATTGCCCCAGGCAGCGGCTTGCCGTTGAACGTCACCTACGCCAGCCAGACGCACGCAATCGGTTCGAGCCATTACCAAACCGCCGGGAGCTAACGTGCGAGAAACCAACTGCAGTCCGCCCAACATGTCGCTCAACCACAAATGATTGCAGCCAGCCAAGCAATGTCTGACCGCCTCGTTGGACCGTCGCATAGTTCGTTGTCGGTCATGATAGGCGGTTGCGGCGCGCGCATACGACCATGCGGCCGAGGAGATGATCGGCCAGCGATCCGCGTTTGACAGAAATAAGCTGCCAGTGGCATTCAGCAATTCACTATCTGGGCCGACGCTGTCCCCAGCAAGGGAACTTAGCCAACTGCGTACTTGCTGCCAAGCTTCATGAGCCTGCTGCAGCGGATTGACATCCTTCAAGCCCACTTTGCTGAGCGCATCACGGACTTTATGGGACAGTTCGGGACGCTGCAGGGCATCCACGACCTTTTCAAACGCAGCTACGGGCAACAAGTCTTCCAACCGACTGGGTATTTTCGCCATTTCAATCCCTACATTTTCAAGCCGCATCGCGCAGCAGTTGATATCGATTCTAGCGATTGTAATCCCGATACCAAGGACAGCACACTTCTTGGGCGGCCTGGGCTGCCTGGGATTGCATGTTTTCCAAGTGGCGAGGCTGAATATGGCCTAAGATTCGAAGATTGTTGAATCTATTGGCCCGCATCAAGCCGTCCGCATCGCTCGAAAATGACAAACTTTCGAATCAAACAATCGCAGTCCCCGCTCCGCGCGGTTTTACGAGTTTGCGACGCGATCACCATTGCAGTCAGTTTGTATGCCAGTCAATGGCTGGCTGGCCAGCCTACCAGCCAAAGCACGGCAGCCGCGATTGCAATTGCAATTGTGATTTACCTGTTGGTCAGCGAATTTTCGGCTGCCGTCAGCACAAGCACGGAAAGAACTCCAAATTCGGAATTGCTCAAGACTGCATTCAATTGGTCGTTCACGGTGTTGTGCTTGTCCTTAGTCGCGTTCTTTACCCGCCATGGCGAGTATTTCGCACGTAGCAGTATACTAAGTTGGATTGCGTTAACTGGTGCCAGCTTGGGCCTAGTCAATATCCTCCTGCGCCTCGCAACCGACATGTTCTTCTCAGCCGCTTGGAGTAGACGTAGGTGCGCCGTGGCCGGCTTGAACGAACTGGGCTGGCAATTGTTACAGAATTCTCAGGCTAATCCAGAATGCGGTTTAGATGTAGTTGCATTCTATGACGACCGTATCAAGAGCCGCCACCAGTTAGGCGATGAAGTCGTCAATCTGTATCGCGGTAAACTGGAAGAGTTAGTTGCAGAAGCCAAAGCAGGAAGGTTGGATACAGTCTTCGTGACGTTGCCGATGCGAGCGGAGAGCCGCATACGATGGTTGCTGGATGAGCTGGCAGATACCACGAGCAGCGTCTATATCGTACCCGACTTCTTCGTATTCGAATTGCTGCATTCGCGATGGAATTCGATCGGAGGACTGCCAGCCGTTTCCGTCTTTGAGTCCCCGCTGTATGGAGTGGATGGTTTAGTCAAGCGACTGTTTGATATCGCCGCCGCCTCAGCAGCCTTAGTTGCCTTGCTGCCGGTGTTCGTGGTATGCGGATTGCTGGTCAAGCGATCGTCGCCCGGACCGGTGTTCTTCCGCCAGTTGCGCTATGGTCTTGATGGCAAGAAAATCTGGGTTTGGAAATTCCGCACCATGCGCACTTGCGAAAATGGCGCGGAGGTACGTCAAGCGACTAAGGGCGACCCGCGCATTACAGCTATTGGCGCAGTCTTGCGTCGAACGAGCTTGGATGAACTGCCGCAACTGCTGAATGTGATTGAAGGCAGTATGTCGTTGGTTGGGCCACGGCCACACGCCAGCGCGCACAATGAACACTATCGCAAGCTCATTCGCGGTTATATGCTGCGCCACAAAGTCAAGCCTGGAATTACCGGCTTGGCCCAAGTTCAGGGGTGTCGCGGCGAGACGGAAACCCTAGACAAAATGCAAAAGCGCATTGAATTCGACCACAAATACATACAGCACTGGTCGCTGTGGATGGATGTCAAGATTCTGCTACGCACCTGCCTGGTGGTATTCAGGCAGGAAAACGCCTACTAGGGCAAAGTTTTCTGCAGTGGGGCTCGGATCGCTCCACAGGCGGTTTCTAAATGCAGGACAAATGCACCGTCACTGCCGGTGATTGGCGCACAGGCTCTGATTGCTACGATAAGCGCCGTGATGTAGCTGAAGTCGCTCGCGCGTTTTGTAGTTGCGCACTTCATGTTTTGTGGACCGGAAATACCCCATGAGCTGGTTGTTCGTACTCAGCCTTTGGCGGTCATCGTACTCATACTCGAACAGTGCGTTTCGAGTACGAGCAGGAGTACCATTGCATTGAGTACAAGTACGATTCCAGGACCAAAAGCGCAACTTCAAAACTCGCGCGGTTGTCCAATGGGGTGACCACCATCTGCTGACATTGGCTACGGAGCTACAATTATGGGCAGTATGCACCTCAGGGTTGTCGTGGTCGCTACTCGGTTCAAAATACCGGCATTGTCTTTTCAGCGCAGTTCACAATCGGAGCTAACTAACATGTTGTCGAAAATAACCTACTTTGCTGGGGCCAAACCGGCGCTTCACCGCTTACGTCCGAACTTGGCGATCACCATAGCACTAAACGCATTGGTTCTGATGTGTATCTCTTGCGAATCCAAAAAGCCTGAACAACCAGCGGCCGAAAACGCAGCCCCCGCCCCGCCGCCTATGGCAGCGCAACCTGCCGAGGTGGGCGTCGGTAAGCAGGGGGCGAGTATGGAGAATGACACGGCCGCCGACAGGCTCATTACGGGGCCGGCGATTCAATTATTTCAAGCTCGCCAGCGCGCTGTGTTTGACGTGCAGATACCTCATGCACTAAATCTATACAAGGCGCTAAATGGCGCCGCACCTAAGAGTCACGATGAATTTGTGCGCGAGATTCTGCAAGCCAACTCAATTTCGCTGCCAGAGCTGAAGGAGGGAATGGTGTATCGCTACAATCCTGAAAAACAAGAGCTGTGGGTCTATCCGGCCAATCAAGCTCCCAACTAGCCAAGCTCCCAACTAGCCAAGCTGTCAACTAGCCAAGCTGTCAACTAGCGGGCTGTCAACTTGCGGGCTGTCATTTGGGCGGGAGGCCGATAGGGCTAGACCAGCAACCCCAGTGTCTAGACGGAGGACAATCCATTGAACCAACGCAAAAGCATTGACCCAACGCGAAAGCGACACTCGTTGCTAATTCGCGGCTCGTCGGGCTGGCTGCTGATCTTCAGTCACTGCCTCATGCCGGCGGTCTTCACTTCGTCCGACCGTGATTTGTATGGCGTGCAGCATTGCTCCGGCCTTGTTCAGCGTTTCCTGGTACTCGGCTGACGGAACACTGTCGGCCACGATTCCGGCCCCAGCTTGGATATAGATCTTGTTATTGCAAAAGACGATGGTTCGCAGAGCGATACAGGTATCCATGTTGCCGTTGTAATCCAGGTGGCCGACGGCACCAGCGTAAGGCCCACGGCGATGTGGTTCGATTTCGTCGATAATTTCCATGGCCCGCACTTTGGGTGCTCCCGATACGGTACCGGCTGGCAAGCAAGCCTTGAGCGCATCCATCGCGGTCAGCTCGGGTCTGAGCCGCCCTTGTACATTCGAGCTAATATGCATGACGTGACTGTAGCGCTCGACAACCATGACATCGCTCAGTTCAACACTGCCATATTGGGCGACGCGACCGATGTCGTTCCGGCCCAGGTCTACCAGCATCACGTGCTCAGCTCGTTCTTTGGGATCGGCCAGCAGTTCCGCAGCCAATTCAGCGTCTTCTCGGTCATCTTTGCCACGTCGTCTGGTACCTGCCAGCGGGCGCACTGTGGTTACACCGTCCATGACGCGGCACATTACTTCGGGCGACGAGCCAACCAAAGTGACGGCTGGTGTGCGCACGTAGAACATAAAAGGACTGGGATTCACGACTCGCAGCGTACGGTAAACTTCAAAGGGATCGCACAGTTGCGGCAGCTCCAACCGCTGTCCGATAACCACCTGAAAAATATCGCCCGCACGGATGTATTCAACGCACTTCCCGACAGCCAGCTCGAACTCAGGCTGCGTAAAATTGCTAGTGGGAGTCAACTGCATGCAGGAATCCATTTCAAAATCTTCTAACGGACTGGGCGGTAACGGGCGCTCCATGCGCTTGCACAATTCGTCCACTCGATAGGCACCGTCTGCCAAGGCGTCAGCAACATCTTTAAACTCGGACAGTCGCACGTAGGCTACGACAAACAGCGACTTGGTGACGTGATCGAAAATCACCAGGTCGTCGAATAGCGAAAAATCCAGATCGGGCAAACCGCGGTCATCGGTCGGAGGATTCGGCAAGTTTTCCACATAGCGCACTACGTCGTAACTGGCATACCCAAATGCGCCACCGGTCAGGGGAGGCAATTCTGGCAAACGGGCGGTGCGCTTTCCCGAGACGGTTTCCCATAGAGCCTGCAATGGATCAGCGACCTGTTCTTCCGTAACGGTCTGTCCGCGCTGGATGGTTAAAATATTGCCGCTGGCGGAGATGCGCTGATAGGGCGCGACGGCCACCAGGCTGTAACGGCCAACCTTTTCTCCGCCAATCACGCTTTCCAGCAGAATTGCCGACGGGCTATCAGGTTCCAATAGTTGAAACGCCGAGACGGGCGTCAACGTATCGCTGAGCAGTCGCCGATAGACGGGAACGATGTCGAAGCTGCGTGCTAACTCCAAGAATCGTTCAGGGGTCGGGAAAAATCGAGCCTTCATCGTCCTCGTTTGACTCTTCACTGAACTCGAAGCAGCATGGCGAAAAATAACATTCTTGATCTGACGTCGGATTGACCAACAAGCCAATGCCTGTTGGCAAACCATCTAACAACTGATCGCCTTCCATGACTACGGCCGGCAGGCGCTTGCCGTCGGTTACCTCTTCACAAATCATCTCCATGAAGCTTTCCACCGCAGCGTAACTGGTAAAGCAAACCACCGCCAAATCGTCATCAACTTCGGCCAGCACGACGCTAAAGTTCTCGTCCTCATCGATCTCGACTTCACCGGTTTCCAAGTCGATTTGCTGTAAGACGATAAAATCGTTGGCTCGAATCAGCGTTTCCGCCCGTTCCGCGTCGTTCTCTTCAGCCGCAGAAGCGATTTCTGCTCCCAAAACTGGATTGTCGGGGTAGTCGATTTCCGGATCATCTGCGGAACTCATATCGGTGCCGTCCATTGAGTAGCTACGGTTGCAGGTGGAGCGCAATGAGCAATCCGCTATCGCCGATTGCCACATCAGACGGGAGGATCGCTGTCACACAGCGGAAATCCTAAACGAAAACTGCCTGTCTCGACAGAGGCGTACCGAGAACCCTTGGCAAATTAAAGCCAATCCAAGCCTGGCCGGGGCTCCAGGATGGCAGTTTAGAGGTTTTCGTCAGCCGGGATTTTCACTAATCTTCCACCGCCCGAATGATCTGCCGCATCGCGCAGGGTCACGTACAGCCCTCCTTCGCCATCAAAGGCCATACAAATCGGATGCAGCAGATCGGCCAGTTTGATGGCTTTCATGCCGCTGGTGACTGTCGCGTCGGCGACAATTCGATAAAGTCCGCCTGCATCCGGCTGTGACCAGGCGGCGTCTAAGACGTACATCTGACGCCGGGCACTATACGCCACAGCCGAGATGTCCATGAGTCCGGAATCCAATTTCAGCAAAGCCTCTTTTGTGGCCGTATCGAAAAAAGCGATCAGGCTGTCCTTTTCTGTCCCAAGCTGGAACATTTGACCAAGCACCAGATAGCCATGTGGACTAACCGTAGCACCACCAGAATTGCCAACTCCCAGGGCATTGGTTGCATCGGCAAATCTGTCAAACTCAGATAATTCATCGCCGTTACGACTGGCCCGCGCGATCCATGTTTGAGCAGTATCACCGGCAGTGGCTGCGAAAACTGCGTTGGCAGTTATCGCCAAGCTAAAGAAATCGCCCGATCCATCGCTCTGATTGTCCTGTGGCAAAGTGAGTGTTGTCTTGGCCGCTTCCGCCTTCAGCGGTTCTATTGGGTCGGGCAGCGTAAAGACCTTCAACGTGGAGGCCGACTCGCCGTGGGCGCCACAACTAACGACCAACGTATTCTTACTAAGAAACGCAATGCTTAGCGGTCCACCCAGCCCAGCAATACCAGCGGGTTGCTCACGTCGAACAAACTCCGTAATCATTGGTTCGGACTTGCCGTCGACAATGCGCACGATCTGGCCGTTTCCAGAATCGGCAACCCAAACCAGTCCAGTCTCAGGTTGCAAGGCAACGCCGGTCGGGTGGAGCAACCCCTCAACTACCATGGAAATTTCTTTGCCAGAGTTCGTGCGATACTGCGGTCTGGATGCTTCGACTGCGGGGGCGGTTGTGGGCGGATCTTCAGCAAAAAGGGTTGAAGATAGGCAGGCGACCGCCGCCAGGCATAGGGTGCATGACCGTAGCGATACCGCGCGGGTTCGTATTGCATAAGTGCGAATTCCAGCCCGGGGCCTCGCCAACTTCATGTCCTGCAGATGTTCGTGAAAAATTAAGCTGGCACTCATGATCCAAATCTCTCAGTGGTTGGGTAGTTTGGCGACGTTCAACGGGGTATTAATTTCAGGCTTCACCGAACTTTGCGTTTGACGCAAAAGCACGTACACTTTAGCAGCCAAGGACATTCCGTCCCAGCCTTGGGGGTAGCTACGTTGACCAGAACGTGGGCCGCCGGGGTTTGTCAGCTCAACGAATTGGTTGGTTGACGCTCGAAATCCGCCGACTCGTAAAGCGACACGACTATGATCAAGCCTTTGCTTCGCACTATCGGTTACACCACTGTTATTGTACTGGGTTTATTGAACTGCCAAACCGGCCTGAGGGGGCAGGAATCGCCCGAAGCCGTCCAGGAGCGACTGCGGGCCGACGTGACGTTTCTGGCTGACGATGAGCGTGAGGGACGCGGCGTGGGGACCCACGGCTTGGAGGCGGCTGCACAGATGATTGCGACTCGCTTTTCTGAACTGGGACTAACCACCGATTTGTTCGCCGGATCCCCGTTTCAATCGTTTTCGATCCCCAATGGCTCTCAAGTGGCCCTACAGAGCACTCCCGACCTGCCCCCCAAGAATCGGCTCGTCTTTCAGTCGGTTCAGCCGCTGGAGCTAACGTTAAGTACCGACTGGACTCCGCTATCCCTCGGGGCTAACGGTAGTTTTTCAGGTCCGGTTGCGTTTGCCGGCTACGGCATTAGCAGTGTGGAGCATCAGTATGACGACTATGCAGGACTGGATGTTGACGGCAAGGTAGTGGTCATCATTCGCAAGCAGCCGCGATTGATGAACTCCGACAGTAGTTTCCGAAGCACTCGCAGCACGACGCGACATGCCTATTTTTCTACAAAGCTGGCCAATGCAGCGGCGCGAGGCGCGGCTGCGATCATCTTCGTCAACGATCGCGAGACGTTGCAAGACCAAGAAGCAGAGCGGTTGTTCCTGATCGATGAGGCTGGCAAGGCGCTCAGTACCACTCGAATACCGGTCATGCATGTGCTGCGAGATGCCATCGATCCTCTGATCCAGCAGTGCACCGGTCGTCCGCTGGCTGAATGGGAGCAAAAAATCGACGCCGATTCCAAGCCGGCTAGTCAATTACTTGCGGGGGTTACCGTCTCTGGCGCTGTACTGATCGAACCGCGCCAGTCGCAGGTTCACAATGTCGTGGGGTTGTTGCCTGGTTCGGGGACACTGGCTAATGAATATGTGGTTCTGGGCGCGCATTACGATCACGTTGGCATGGGCGGTCCCGGTTCGCTAGCGCCCGGCACTATCGCTGTCCACAACGGCGCAGATGATAACGCATCCGGTACAGCGGTTCTGCTGGAGGCGGCCAGGCAATTGTCGGTCAACACCTCAGTCGATCGTCGGAATATTGTGTTGATCGCCTTTGCGGCAGAAGAGCGCGGCTTGCTGGGTAGTAAGCATTACGTCCGACATCCCCGATTCCCATTGGAACAAACCAAGGCCATGGTTAATTTGGACATGGTTGGACGGATGCACGACGGTGCGTTGATCGTCTACGGTACCGGCACGGCCAGCGAATTTCCGGGTTGGGTTGAAGATCTGCGGCGTCCCTTGGACATCCAGGTTAGCCTTCAATCGGCAGGTTATGGTCCCAGCGATCATCAGAGCTTTCACGAGGTCGGTATGCCGGTCTTGCACCTGTTTACCGGCATGCACAATCAATACCATCGCCCCAGCGACGATTCGCATTTGATTGACTACCCCGGCATGGTCCGCGTGACCCAGTTTACGGTAAGCGTTATGCAGCATCTGGCGACCCATCCGGTGCCACCCACGCTGCGCGTGAACCGTTCTCAAGCCAAAATCGCTACTAATCCTGGGTGGCAGCGAGCCGTTTTAGGAATCACCATGGATTCGCGAGCCCAGAATTGCTTGGTCGCCAGCGTCAGCCTGGATAGTCCGGCGATGCAAGCTGGATTGCGCCCTGGTGACGTGATCGTCCGCATCGACGACCATGTGATCGACTCAAGTCGCGATCTGACCCGTGTCATGAGCCGCTTTCGGGCCGGTGAGGTAGTGCGGGTCGAACTCGCTCGCGAAGAAAACTTGCTGACGGTCTCGATCCAACTGGGGAGCTAAGCGACAAGGACTAGTGGCTATCGAGAAAGAAAATCCGATTGACGCGCCACTCGGCAATGTCGGCATGTTCTTGGGTGAGGTTCCGCATTAATTCGATCACAACCGGCTTGGAGGCGTCTTGATCGCTGCGCATCACCACTTGGATTCTGGTGACTTCTTTATTGTATTGAATCTCCTTAGTAGCCTGATAACGCCAGTTTGCAGTCGGGTTGTGTTGGATGTGAGTTATCACGGGATCCTGGCGAAACATCAGACTCGACAGCTTGCGCTCGCGTAGTGGATCGCGAGTTTCTTCCCCACCGCCAAATAATCCGAGCATTGCCATTTCAGGGACAACCACGCCTTCATAAGCTTCGTAGTAGTCCTGCAAGTTCATATCCGCAGGTTGGCGCTGGGCATTCGGTAGCCGCAGTTCCATGGCTTCATAGTTCTTGCCCTGAGCGACCAAGCTTAAGAATTCTGCGGCGTGGCGGCTGGCGGTCGCAGACAAATAATCGGAGTGCATGCGATTGGCCACGATGACCCAGACGGCGCTCATTAGTCCCAAGCCCAAGCACACGTTGGCCATCCACACGCCGGCATCGGCGTCCGGACGACTGAGACGATAGCTTAACACGCCACCCAGCACGATGGCCAGCAAAGACAACGGAAGCAGATATCCAGACAGCGGGACCAACAGGCTACACAGCCCAACCATCAACGAAAGCACCGCTACGTTGCTGACCGGTCGGGTGTTGAGGCTTTCCTCTTCGAATGCGCCCAATGAAAACTGAATAGTTGGAGTCGGGTTCGTCATCCGAACGGTACCTCGTTTAAGATTTGGCTGTCAGCACGCGCTGCAATTCCGGCAGGCTGGTAATGCCCGTGGCTACCGCCAACACGCCTTCTTCTTGAATCGTCAAGAAACCTTGCCTGCGAGCCACCGAAAGTACGTGACTTGGTTCAGGATTCTTGAGAATCGCTTGTCGTATTTCGTTGTTCAGAGCCAACAGCTCAAAAACGGCTGCTCGCCCAAAATAGCCACGGCCGCCACACTTGCTGCAAATCTGGATTTCGATAGGCTTGCCGTTGGCGTCGACACGCTGTTCTGGAGGCGGTGGAATGCAGGGCTGGTACAGAACCTGAATACGTCCCGGTGGCAATCCTAGCTTCTGCAGCAAAGCCGGACTTGGTTGAAACGGTTGTCTGCAGTCAACGCACAGTCGCCGCACGAGGCGCTGGTTTAGGACTCCACAGGTGATCTCCAGCATCAACTTGGCTGATTTGCGGTAATTGGCCAACAGTTTCAACAGTGCTTCGACCGCCGAGCCTGCCACAAGTCGTGTAATGGCGTAACGGTGTTCATCTTTGACCTCTTCGCAGATCAATTCGGCCAATTCCGCAGACCCTAGATCGGGCATGACCAACACATCGGGTTGTTTGAGCAGCAGGCTCTTGAGCACCGTCTGGGCGGTCTCGCCGGCGGCGGAGCTGAAGGTGTGATTGGTCACATTGATGATTTCCGGTTCATCGCTGGTCACCTCAAATACCGCATGAAAGTCGCGAATGAAGCGATCGGCTGCCTCAAGTCCCACTCGCCAAGTCGTCGGCAGCCCTTGTCCGGGAGGGCTGCTGAACAGGAACAGCGCATCGGAACTATTGATCAACTGTTTGAATCGCTCCTGCATGCCGTCGCGCATGCCCAGGTCTGTCAGTGTGTTGAGCACCGGCTTCTTGGGGGCGATGGTGATCAGCGCACGCTCGCCGGTGGCGACCCCTTGACTGGCAAAGCGAAAAATCCAGTCGATGCCTTGAAACTTCACCGGTAGCTTGCCCTTTTGTTGTGATCGGCGATCACTAGGATTCAGCAAGCACAGTGTCTTCAGTACCGCCAACATGCCATCACCATTTTCGCGGTCCAGCGGTGGTAGCTTCTCCCATACTCCGTCTACGCGGCAGCGCAGGCTGGCACCTTGGGCGGTAAAGTCCAGCAGAATTTGGTCGGCTCGATTACGAAGTGAATGAGCGACCAGCATTACTGCCACCGGATAATGTGGCATGGCGCGGCTGGAGATTAATACCCCCTGCTGTTGTTGCTTGTCCGGGGCGTCCGGTTTGAACTCGACCGGTGGCAAAGCCACCTTGGGGTCTGTGCCCGCCAAGAGCGTCGGTTCGTTGGACGCCGGCTTCTTCTTTCTGCCAAACATGCTGCGCCTTAGATGATTCCTGGAGAGCTAACTTCGATTCCTTTGAGCGCCATCTTCAGCGCGTCTTTATTAGGCGCAACGGCAAACGCGGTCGGTCGATCGATCAGTTCGTCGTCGATCAGTTGCTTTAAGCTCATCGTAAAGTCCTGCATGCCTTCGGCCGCGCCGATGCGAATTGCGTCAGGCAGTTTCGAATCTTTGCCTTCCAGCACCAATTTCTGAATCATGGGTGTGAAGGTCATGATTTCGACAGTCGGTACTCGACCGACACCAGGCTTGATCGACTTGAGCAGCTTTTGTGCCACGATGCCTTTCATGTTAAATGCAATTGCTGAGCGGATGGCACCGTGCATCTCTTCAGGGAATAAGTCCAGAATACGACCGATCGTGGTTGGTGCGCTGGATGCGTGAATGGTTCCAAATACCAGGTGGCCGGTTTCGGCAGCATGGATGGCCGTCATGAACGTCTCTTGATCGCGCATCTCGCCCACCAGGATAATATCTGGGTCTTCGCGGACGGCGTGCTTCATGCCAATCTCAAAATCCCTGACGTCCTGGCCAATTTCGCGCTGATTGATCAGGCATTTATCCTCCGTGAACACGAATTCGATGGGGTCTTCGAGCGTCAAAATGTGTTTGCTATAAATCGAGTTGATGTAGTTCAAAATCGAGCCGATGGTCGTGCTCTTACCCGAACCGGTGACACCAGCCAACAAAACCATGCCTTGATCATGGTGGCATAAGTGCTCAATCGATGGTGGCAGATATAAACCGGCAAACGGTGGAATTTGGTTGTTGACACGGCGGGCCACCAAACCGATCTGGCCCAATTGCTTGAGCATATTAACGCGAAATCGCCAGTGGATGCCATCCACTTCAACCACATACGCAAAGTCCGCTCCGCCATCCTGCTCAAAAATCTTTCGGTTGCGGTCGTCCAGCATCGGCACCAGCAGCCGCACCATCTCCTCGTTTTCGATCGCCGGATGATTCAGCGGCTTGAGCGTTCCGTTAACGCGAACGATGGGAGGATTGCCGACCTTCATGTGCAAGTCGCTGCCCTTGAGCTTGACCAGCGCGCGGAAGAACTTGTCTACCTCCAGCGCCTCGCGCTTCTTGAGCAGGCTGCCGATGAGGCGATCCATGGTGGCGTCGCCTGTTCCGCGTACTTCTTCAGCGTCGGACACGTGTTAAACTCTCCGTCACAACGAAACAAATGAAAAGGTTGACGACCGCTCCAACATCCCCAACCCGACGGCAGGCCATATCGCACATCAGGCGGGGGTGGTCCGGCGCAGGCGGACCGGAATACCCCTGTCCGCCATAATGCGCTTGGTCTGTTCTATTGTAAACTGACCGAAGTGAAAAATACTGGCTGCCAGAGCGGCATCGGCCCTTCCAAGCTGAATTGCATCAGCCAAATGCTCAGGACAACCCGCTCCTCCGCTGGCCACCACCGGGATTTGAACGGCTCGGCTGACCGCAGCCGTGATCTCTAGATCGTAACCGTTGCAGGTGCCATCGCAGTCCATACTGGTCAAAACGATCTCGCCAGCGCCCAATTCCTGGACCTGCCTAGCCCATGATACGGCTTCCAGGCCGGTGGGAGTTCGCCCTCCGTGGGTGTGAACCTCCCAGATTTCCTGACCGTCTCGATAGACACGCTTAGGGTCGATATTTACGACGATACACTGGCTGCCAAAACGGTCTGCGGCTTGAGCGACTAGTTCAGGGTGGGTGACCGCCGTAGTATTGATGGAGACTTTGTCACATCCGGCCTGCAGCAGTGCTCGAATGTCCTCTAGGCTGCGAATGCCTCCGCCGACAGTCAGCGGCATGAAGACCTGTTCGGCGGTCCTACGGACCACATCCAGCATGATGGCCCGCTTTTGGTGACTGGCCGTGATGTCCAGAAATACCAGCTCGTCGGCCCCCTCGCGCTCGTAACGCGCAGCCACCTGGACCGGGTCGCCAGCATCGCGCAGATTCACAAAATTGGTGCCCTTCACGACGCGCCCCTCGGTCACGTCCAAGCACGGGATAACGCGTTTGGCCAGCATGATACTCAGTTGCTCGGGGTCTGAACACGAGTCATCTGGAAGCCCAGATCGCGAATCATATCGTAATCGGCCTGAGGCGGTTGACCTTTGGTGGTCAAATAGTCGCCCACAAACAGGCTGTTGGCCACGTACAGACTGAGCGGCTGCAGCGACCGCAAGTGCTTTTCGCGACCGCCGGCAATTCGCAGTTCGCTGGCAGGATTGACAAACCGCACCATGCACAGAGCGCGCAAGCAATCTTGCGGGGTCAGCTCATCGCGCTGTTCCAACGGCGTGCCTTCGATCGCATGCAGAAAATTGATCGGAATCGACTCGACGTTCAAATTGCGCAGCTCCATGGCCATGGCCACTAGATCTTCCGGCGATTGCCCCATGCCAATGATGCCACCACTGCACAATTCTAAGCCAGCGGCTCGGACGTTGTGCAACGTATCCAGCCGATCCTGGTAGGTGTGGGTCGAGCAGATTTCGGCGTAATGCTCGCGGCTAGTGTTGAGGTTATGATTCACGCGATCCACGCCGCAGGATTTTAGTCGTGATGCTTGATCGGAGGATAACAGTCCCAAGCACGCACAAACATGCAGGTCAAAGCGCTGTTTGATCATCGGCACCACAGTTTCCACGGCGTTCATTTCACGCTCGTTGGGCGAGCGGCCGCTGATCACGATGCAATAGGTCTTGGACCCGCGCTCATGAGCCAATTGTGCACCCTCAAGTAACTGGTCGGGCGACAGCATCCGGTATTTTTCGATCGGAGCAGACGAGAGCTTCGACTGTGAACAGTAGCCGCAGTCTTCAGGACACAGGCCGCTCTTGGCGTTGACTAGAAAATAGAGCTGAACTGTCTTGCCAAAGTGCTTCTGTCGCAGGCGAAAGGCACCGGCGATCAGGTCCAATAATTGGTCATCACCTGACTGCAATATGCTGAGCGCTTGACGGTCGTCGAGCGGTTGGCCGCCCAGAACTTGTTCGGCCAACCGCTGCCACTGGGTGCTCTCGGCGGCGACTTCATGTATGAGGCTCATCGTCCAATCCGTAGTTAATTAACTTCTAATAGTTCGACTTCAAAAATCAGGACCTCATTGGGTCCAATGGCGCCCTGCGAGCCCTGTTCGCCATAGCCCAAATTGGGTGGAATGTACAGCATCCACTTGTCCCCAACCTTCATTCGCTGCAAGGCTTCGGTCCATCCGGGAATGACTTTGCCAACGGGGGTTGTGAACGGTTCGCCGCGTTTGATTGAACTATCAAAAATGCGTCCATCTGTCAGCTTGCCTTCATAGTGTACCGTGACCGTGCTTTCCGCCGTCGGGGTCGCGCCGCTGCCAGACTTGATGATCTTGTATTGCAGGCCACTGGCAGTAACCTGAACCCCTTCTTGCTTCTTGTTTTCTTCAATAAACTTCATCGACTCAACGAGCTTGGCAGCAATCATCTCGCTCCTTCGCTTCTCAAGTTTGCCCACGAATTGCTGCATGGCAGCTTGCAGTTGCTCGTTCGTAGCCTCTGGCTCGACCAAGTTCAATCCTCGCAGCAGGCCGCGCACGAAATCAGCTTCTACGATATCTTCGGCCTTTACGCCTTGACTGGCCAGGTTCGCGCCATAGTTGAAACCTAGGCCATAGGACACCACATCACCAACTGGCTTGGCCGGTTTAGTGTCCAGAATTTCAAGCTTCTCTTGACCGCCGACTCGGACCGCCACTAGCGCTACGAGGGCACACACAATGATACTTCGCATTCACTTGTCCTTTTGATTGGTAAAAGCTGCCAGCCTAATCCGCCGGTCGCTGTTTCGACCCAGGTGTCCCAGAGTTATATCGCAAACCTACCAAAAACACAGGTCAATTGGGTCGTCCCGATGCATCCGACAAAAAGCCTGAGGTGACTCGTCTCCGCACCCTCTGGTTGCTGGGCTTCGGCAGGTAGCCCGACCGTCTTCCAGGCTTTGGCGGCTTTTGGGCGGCTCGACAGACCTGCGGTCGCACCGTGAGTCCGAGCGGAGCCTCAAAATCAGGGCCTTCCCTGCGGATTCTGGGAACGAATTCCGTCCGCACGCATGCTGCCAGACCCAAGGATTTACAGGTCAGCTAGGACGCGCCTGGCTGCCGCAATTGTCTGGTCAATTAGTTCCGTGCTGTGCTCGGTTGATACGAACAGAGCCTCAAATTGACTGCACGGCATGTAGACTCCTTGGCGAATCAGCCCCCAGAAGTACTTGCCAAAGCGCGTGCGGTCCGACTTGGCGGCGTCGTCCCAGTTCCACACCGGCTTCGGATTAAAGAACAGCGTCATCATGCTGCCAACTCGCTGTAATTGGTGGGCAATCCCCGCAGCAGTCGCGGCCGCCGACAGTCCCTCAGCCAGTCGCCGCGATTGTCGCTCAAGCAAGTCATAGGGATTCTCGTCGCGCAACAATTCCAAGGTGCGAATGCCAGCCGCAGTGGCAACCGGATTTCCGCTGAGGGTGCCCGCTTGAAAGATCTTGCCTGCAGGCAAGACATTGTCCATCAAGTCAGCGCGGCCACCGTAGGCACCCAGCGGCATGCCACCGCCTACGATCTTGCCCAGAGTCGTGATGTCCGGGATGACCGAGTACAACTGTTGCGCACCGCCATAAGCCACGCGAAAGCCGGTCATTACTTCATCAAAAATCAGCACTGCACCTGATAGATCACATAGGCGGCGTGCGGTTTGTAGGAAACCTTCTCGCGGCGTTACACAGCCCATGTTGCCAACGATCGGCTCCAAGATCACTCCCGCAATGGACTGGCCACGCTCGGCGAACAGCGCTTCCAGCGCTTGAATGTCGTTGTAGGGCATGACGCAAGTATCGCGACTGGTGCCGACGGTCACGCCTGGTGAATCCGGCACACCCAGATTAGCTGCCGAACTGCCGGCGGCTACCAGTAAACTGTCGGCGTGACCATGATAGTTGCCAGAGAATTTCACGATGACATCGCGCCCGGTCGCTCCGCGCGCCAAGCGAATGGCGCTCATCGTGGCTTCCGTTCCACTGCTGACCAAACGCAGTTTTTGAATACTGGGCATGGCGGCGCAGATCAACTCTGCCAATTGTGATTCCGATTCGGTAGGTGCACCGTAGCTAGTACCGCGCTCAGCCGCCAGCACAATCGACTCGATGACCTCTTTGCGAGCATGACCCAGAATCATCGGCCCCCACGATCCAATATAGTCGATCAAACGATTGCCATCGATGTCATACAGGAATGGCCCTGCAGCGCGCTGGATAAACAGTGGCCGGCCACCGACTGCCCCGAACGCCCGGGCTGGACTGTTGACTCCGCCCGGCATCCTGTTGCAAGCGCGCTCGAAAGCCGCCAGAGAACGTTGCTGCTGAAATCCGGCGGATGGTGAGTTCAATTCCGATGCTCCCAGGGGCAATTGCGTACACAATGATTCGATTAACCACAGCCAGCGGGCTATTGTAGCTACCGTCGCCAGACGGCGAAAACCCTGCCTAGCTTCGTTAGGTGGGTCTCGGTCGCGGCGCAAATAGCCAACAAACTCAATCCAAAACCGTTAATTATCACACCACCACAGTCCCGCGACCGCCGGCCCACCATCGGGGCTGAAATAAATCCCGTCCGACCCTACGATGCAAAGCTGCTGCTGGGCCGGCGCGGGGCCGAACTGTTCTGCATCTGGACGGTTCTGCATCTGAAGTTCATGCGCTGTGAAAAAAATCCAACTGCCTCAAACATATTTATCCATTCACGACCCCGCTGGTCCCACCCTACGTAGCTGTGTACCCCCACCGCATACCCTACCTTGCGATGCAAAGTCAGGTGCTGAAGCGATGGCCGCGTTGTGGCCCGTCTTGGGTCTGAGTCAGTATTTCTGGACCATCCTCGGCCATGAGTATCGTGTGCTCGAACTGCGCCGACAAGCGTGCGTCTCGAGTGCGCACCGTCCAGCCATCGGACTTGTCCAGCTTCGTAAAGCGTGTGCCGGCGTTGATCATCGGCTCAATCGTAAAGCACATGCCGGGCAGTAGCCGCTGTTGACGCGATTTTCGATCCGGAAAATGAGGGACGTTAGGTGGTTGGTGGAAGACTTGACCGAGCCCATGCCCGACGTACTCGCGCACCACCGAAAACCCGCGCCGATGTGCCTCGCGCACAATAGCATCGCCAATCGTGCTGACGGGACAGCCCGGCGAGAGCGCGTCGATCGCCAAGTGCATACAGTCAAATGCCGCTTGAGTTACCGCGATGGCCTCGGCGCTGGCACTGCCGATAATGAACGTCTCGGACTGATCACCATACCACCCTTCGACGATCGTGGTGATGTCGATATTGACGATGTCGCCTTCACGCAGTGATTGTGGGCCGGGTATGCCATGACAGATGACATCGTTGACGCTGATGCAACAGCTCTTAGGAAACCCCATGTATCCTAGCGTGGCCGGTTGATGCCCGTGGTCGCGCGTGTATTGGTAGACTAGCGAGTCGATGGACTCCGTGGTTATGCCGGGACGAATCCGACGACGGACTTCGTCCATCAACTGCGCGTTGAATCGGCATGCCGTGCGCATCCTTTCACGGCCTTCGTAGCCCAAGAGGAGCTTGCGTGTTTGTTTGTCGGGCTGAAGCATGGATTAGGTGTCAAATGGTCGACCGCTCGCATGGAAATGCGGCGCGCAATTGAACGGGATGAGGCTGAGAAAAGATGATACTCGGAAAGAATTATAGTCTACAAGGGCTGTCTGAGTCGCCCAGCGTTCCCATATTGGCAGCTTGCATTAGAATGGTCGTACCGTGAGCGGCGTTCGTAAGTTGGTTGGACCACCGCCAATCACGCCGCCTTTTTGTGATGTTCACAAGTTTTCTGGAAGTCGATTCGATGCCTTTGAATGGTTCTTATACACAGCTGGATAACGTGATAGCTAGCAGTCTCTCGTCAGTACGTGGAAGGTGCCGCGTTATTGGGCTACCGCTGGCAGGCTGGCTGGTAAGCTGTGGATTGGCCGTATGCTGGCTTGTGCCGGGTCCGGCCGCCGCAGCGGAGGTTTCCGAATTAGCCCAGAAGCTGGCCAGCCGCTCGACCATCTACCGCGACCAGTTTGGCGTGCCGCATATCGACGCGCGTGATCTTCCGGCAGCAGCCTTTGCGTTTGGCTATTGCCAGTGCGAGGATTACTTTTGGCAAGTCGAAGACAGCATCGTCTGGTCGTTGGGCCGTTACGCCGAGCTAAATGGCGCGACGGGCGTCGATAGCGACACCCTGACACATGCTTTCGAGATACCTCGCCGTACCGAACAAGACTACGTTCAATATACGGGAGAAAACCGCGAGGTCGGTGAGGCGTTTATCGAAGGCTTGAACTATTACCTGGCCAAGAATCCGGACGTCAAACCGCGACTGCTGACCCGATTCGAGCCCTGGCACCTGTTGGCGCTGGGGCGTCGTGTCTACTTGGAGCTGTCGTGCCTGTCCAATCACATCAACACCGGCATGAATCCCATGGGCTCTGGTGATGCTGTGGCCCAAATCGGTTCCAATGCCTGGGCGGTTGGGCCATCGAAAACGGCGGCTGGTTCGACGATGCTATTCATCAATCCGCATCAACCATTTTATGGATACGGCCAATGGTACGAGGGGCACATTCGCACCGACGACGGGATTGACTTCTATGGAGCAGCCTTCTTCGGCAGTCCCCTGCCAGCCATCGGCCACAACCACCGCTGTGGCTGGAGTTTTACAGTCAACGAGCCGGATGTGTTCGATGTCTGGAATGTCAAATTCGAGTCGGATCAGCCCAATCATTACCGCCATGGGGAGCAGCTACGGGAAGCCACTCAGTGGCAGCAAGAAATCAAAGTCAAGGGGCAGCCGACGCGCAGGCTGGTGCTGCGCAAGACGCATCATGGTCCGATCGTCAAACAGAATAAGGATGGCACATTCCAGGCATATCAATGCGCCAATCTGTTTGAGCATGATTTCCTTAGTCAGCTCAAGCAGATGCTGCGTAGTGAGAACGTCTATCAAGTGCGTGATGCCATGGGCATGCAGGGTCTGCCCATTTTCAATACGGTGGCTGCCGATGATCAGGGTAACATCCTGTACCTGTACAGCGGTGTCGTTCCGCGCCGCGATCCGGCCTGGGATTGGACTAAGCCCGTCGACGGCAACGATCCCCGCACCGACTGGCGCGGGCTACACACCGTAGACGAACTGCCGCAGGTGATCAATCCGCCAACCGGATATGTGCAGAGTTGCAATGCAACACCGTTTACCACGACCGATGACGGAAATCCATCGCGACTTGATTTCCCGCCGTATATGGTGACCGATCAGCACGATGACAAGCGCCGCGCCCAGGTCAGCCGATCGATTCTCCGCGCTGCCCAAGACTTGACTCTGGATCAATTCGAAAACCTGGCCTTTGACACCCGATTGTACTGGGCAATCAATGAATTGCCCGCCTTACGCAGGCACTTCGCTCGGCTTGAGCAATCCACGCCGGCGCTGGCCGAACAAGCCCGGCCTTATTTACAGCACTTTGACGGCTGGGATTGCCGCGTGAGTGTCGATTGCACACGCTCGGCGCTGTGCGTTGCTTGGTACGAAGAACTGTATGGCTTCGGCTATCCGGCAGAGACGCTCAAGCCCGAATATGTCCAAAACCCGGATAAGAAATTTGAGGCCTTGGTCAAGGCTGCCAATAAGCTGCAATCGAATTTCAAGAATTGGAAAGTGCGGTGGGGCGACATTTATCGCTTGCAGCGGCATCCGAATGTGGCCAATCTGATCGCCATCCCATTTAGCGACCGCAAGCCCAGCATTCCCTGTGCCGGCGCTCCCGGTCCACTGGGGATTGTGTTTACAGTCTACTATACACCCAGCATCTTTATTCCGCTGTTGCGCGAGACACGCAATCAATACGCGGTGGTTGGTGCGTCCTATTCTGGCGTGGTCGAATTTTCGAGTCAGGGAGTGCGTAGTAAGTCACTGCATAATTACGGCAGTAGCAGCGACCCGAATTCACCTCACTATTTCGATCAGGCTCAACTGATGTCCGAGAGTCGCATGAAAGACACCCTGTTCGACTGGCAGCAAATTCGCGCGCAGTCGCCGCGCAGCTATCATGCCGGCTCGGCAGCCTCAAGGTAGCTACCTACGGCAAAATTGGCACCCCCGTCGCTACGTTCGCTATAGAACTGTTCCCCAGTAGCTACTTTCGCCAGAGCGTGAAGCGCCCAGTGGTTGCAGCGTGCGCAGCAGCCACCGCCATTTGCGATAGTTTATGTTGGGAGATTCGTATACCCCAAGCACACTCAGGAGCCGACCGTGCAAAATAAGGCTCAGGAATTGCCAAAACTTATTGCCAAAACTCACCGTGACCTGGCGATGCTTATCGCAATGGACCGAACCTTAGTGTGGACGTCGGCTAGCAAATTTCTTCCCTAGAAAACGTCGCTGGGAAACGTTGCGGCGCCGGCCTGCTAAGCTGCGATGTTTGGGGGTTTTGGCGTTTGGTGTGTCGGCTGTGGCAAAGTTCGGACGAATCTGCGATTGCCAGCACCTAGTTTGCCCGTCATATTGGAGAGATGGTCGTTGGGCTGGATGCGCCAGGCGACTTTAACATGGGCTGGACCGAGCAGAGTTCTTGGCGGCCTAATTTTTTGGCTTGCCTATGTGAAAGGTTTCACAAACTAGCATGTTTCTGGCTGCAAAAGGGCGATTTATCGCGTATGCAGGAAGGTCGCTGGTGGGCAGGCGCGTCTGTTACAGCCACTGGAAAGTTAAAGGGCGGCAGTAATGGTTGAACGAATTGAGATTGGCCGCGGACTGAACATTCCCATTGAAGGTCAGCCCGCCGAGCACATGGATGCTATCGATACAGGTCGCGTTGGACTAGTCGGGGAAGACTATATCGGGATGCGTCCTACCATGCTGGTGGCCACTGGCGAGCGCGTCGAGGTTGGGCAACCTCTGTTGGAAGACAAGAAGACGCCGGGCGTACTGTTTACCAGTCCTATCGCCGGCAAAGTTGTAGAGATCAATCGAGGCGAGAAGCGGCTGTTTCAGTCGTTGGTCATCGAGCGCGATGGTCAGGCCAGTCGCTTGTTTGCCACTCATGAGGCAAGCCGACTTGAATCCCTGTCGCGCCAGCAGGTCGTCGACCAACTGGTGCAATCTGGACTGTGGACGGCGCTGCGTACGCGGCCATATTCTCGGATACCGGCGCCGCAATCGGTGCCTCACGCTGTGTTTATCAACGCGATGGATACCAATCCCCTGGCACCCAATCCGGATGCTATCATCCGTGAGCGTCGTGAAGAATTTGCTGCTGGTGTGCGCTTGGTTTCTCGGTTGACTGAGGGCAAGACCTACGTCTGTCGGCAGCCGGGCAGCGACGCACCGACCGACTTTGGCAGCCGAACTGTAATCGCTGAATTCGATGGTCCGCATCCGGCCGGTTTGGTCGGCACGCAGATGCATTTCTTGAGTCCGGTCAGCAGTAAACGCACCAATTGGCACTTGAATTATCAAGATGCGATTGCAATTGGGCATTTGTTCTTGAATGGCAAACTGGATGCGACTCGCGTTATTTCTCTAGCAGGTCCGGGAGTCCAAAAGCCGCGACTGATAAAGACTGTTTGGGGAGCATCGTTAGACGAACTGACCGCCGGAAAACTGAAGGACGGTGTGCAGCGAGTCGTTTCGGGGTCTGTGCTATGCGGTCGCAAGCTGCATTCACCCTGCGGCTTTTTGGGGCGTTATCACTTGCAGGTCAGCGTGCTGCTTGAGGGCACTGCGCGTGAGTTTTTAGGTTGGCAGAAGCCGGGCTTTGGCAAGTTCTCAGCCACGCGCGCCTTTGCTTCTGCAGTCGTGGCTGCCAAGCGTTTTGCTTTGACAACCAATTTGGGCGGTAGCGAGCGCGCTATGGTGCCGATTGGCGTCTACGAGAAAGTTATGCCGTTGGATCTAATTCCAACGCTGTTGTTGCGGTCGCTGATCTCGCGCGATACGGGAACAGCCCAGGAGCTGGGTTGTTTGGAATTGGACGAGGAGGATTTGGCCTTGTGCACCTTTGTTTGTCCGGGCAAGTACGACTATGGCGACATTCTCCGCGACAACTTGCTGAGAATTGAAAAGGAAGGATAGTCTGAGTCATGAAGCTATTGCGCGATATGCTGGATAAACTGCATCCGCTCTTTGATAAGGGCGGAAAGTTTGAGAAGCTGTATCCAGTCTATGAAGCTGCCGATACGTTCTTATACGCGCCTGGTGCCGTAACGCGCGGTCTAACCCACATTCGCGATGCGCTGGATCTGAAGCGCATGATGAGTATGGTGGTTATGGCATTGGTTCCTTGTGTGCTCATGGCCTTGTGGAACACCGGTTATCAGGCGAACTTGGCAATCACAGGCTTGGAGGCAGTGGGGGCTGCTCCAAAGTTGGATTGGCATCATGATCTGCACACCTGGTTGGGCTTGGGGCATGACCCCCAGAACCTGTGGGACAATATCGTTTACGGTGCTTTGTTTTTCTTTCCGGTCTACATCGTCACCTTGGCAGCCGGTGGAACCGCCGAATTGATTTTCAGTGTGATCCGCAAGCATGAAATCAATGAAGGCTTTTTAGTCACGAGCTTGCTGTTTCCGCTTACCTTGCCGCCAGCCATTCCACTGTGGCAGGTCGCCTTAGGAATCTTGTTTGGCGTGGTGATCGGCAAAGAGATATTCGGCGGCACCGGCAGAAACTTTTTGAATCCGGCCCTGACCGGACGAGCCTTCCTGTACTTTGCCTATGCGGGCCACATGAGTGGCGATAAAGTGTGGACCGCCGTCGATGGTTTTTCTGGCGCGACACCCTTAGGGCAATTGGCAGCCGTACAGCCAGGGCAACTCAATGTGGTTATGGACTGCATGCAGAATATCGCGACCACCACCGGAACTCAGTCCTTGGTTTGGTGGGATGCCTTCCTAGGGGTGATGCCAGGATCGATGGGCGAGACGAGCGCCTTGGCTTGTATATTAGGCGCGCTGGTGTTGATCTCTACCGGCATCGGTTCGTGGCGCATCATGGCTGGCGTGTGTGGCGGAGCATTGGTGCTTTCATCGCTGCTGTACCTGATACCTAATCCCGCCAATCCTATGTTTGGCATTCCTCCCTGGTGGCATTTTGTGCTGGGCGGTTTTGCATTTGGTACCGTGTTCATGGCTACCGATCCTGTCAGCGCGTCGATGACCGAGACCGGCAAGTGGATCTACGGTGCATTGATTGGAGCGCTGACCATTATGATTCGATCGATGAACCCGGCCTTTCCAGAAGGAATCATGCTGGCCATTCTCTTTGGCAACGTGTTTGCGCCGCTGATCGACTATTTTGTGGTGCAGGCGAATATCAAACGGAGGGCTATCCGCTATGGCGCTTAATAAGGATTCGCTGTTAAACACGCTGTTGGTGACGATTGCATTGTGCGTCGTCTGCGCTTTGTTGGTCAGCGCCGCCGCTGTGGGGCTGAAAAGTCAGCAGGCTGCCAACAAAGAATTGGATTTGAAGAAGAATGTGGTTGGGGCAGCAGGGCTGAGCGGCGATCGTTCAGTGGGCGAAATGACGGCTGCCGAAATCAATCAGGTATTCGAATCACGCATCGAACGCAAGCTGGTAGACATCGCTTCGGGAAAGTTCGTTGAAGATGCTGATGCCAACTATGATGCTCGCAAAGCTGCTAAAGATCCGCAGTCGCAAAAGCCGGTTAAAGGCAGTTATCCGATTGGACTCAGCAATCGCGAGCCTCAGGCGTGGGTTTACCTGGTCAAAGATAGTGCTGGCCAAATCGAAAAGGTCGTTCTGCCTGTTTACGGTAAAGGGCTGTGGTCCACGCTGTATGGTTTCGTGTGCTTGGAGAAGGACTTGCGGAGTATTGCCGGCTTGACCTTCTACGAACATGCGGAAACGCCCGGCCTGGGCGGCGAAGTTGAGAATCCACTGTGGAAGGCCAAGTGGATCGGTCAGCAAGTGTGGGAGCAAGGCAAACCGGCGGTTGATGAAAATCTGCGAGTGGGCGTTGCCAAGGGAGCGCCCAGCGAGGCCAATCAGGCTTACGAAGTGGATGGGCTGTCGGGCGCTACGATTACCAGTCGCGGCGTGAGTATGTTGCTCAAGTATTGGTTCAGTCAGGAAGGCTTTGGGCCGTTCCTGAAGAATTTGGCGTCACAACAGGGAGCCGCCGATGGCAAAGCAAACAGTTAAGGATGTGGTCCTTAAGCCAATCTTTAAAAACAATCCCATTGGACTGTTGGTGTTGGGCATTTGCTCGGCGCTGGCCGTGACCACCAAGATGGACACCGCACTGGTGATGAGTATCGCCGTAACTTTGGTTACCGCGTTTTCTAGTGCGGCGGTCAGCCTGATCCGGCACCGAATTCCCGGCAATATCCGCATCATCGTGGAAATGGTCATCATTGCCTCGTTCGTGATTCTGGTAGATCAAGTTCTTAAGGCGTTCCTGTATGACATTAGCAAGACGCTTAGCGTGTTTGTGGGATTGATTATCACCAACTGCATCGTCATGGGGCGAGCCGAAGGGTTTGCGCTCAAGAACGACCCCAAGATGTCGTTCTTGGACGGAGTCGGCAATGGTTTGGGATACAGCTTTATCCTGATGAGCGTGGCTTTTGTCCGGGAGCTGTTTGGCTCGGGCAGTCTGTTTGGAGTGGCCCTCTTGAAGCCCATTACGGCTGAAGGTTGGTACACGCCCAACGGACTGATGCTGTTGTCGCCAAGCGCCTTTTTCTTGATCGGCATCATCATTTGGATTATTCGAACCTTCAATCCTGAACAGGTCGAGAAGGAGTAGTCGCTATGGATCAATTAGGGGAACTGACTAGCCTGTTTATTCGCGCGGTGTTCATCGAGAATTTGGCGCTTTCTTTCTTCTTGGGAATGTGCACATTTATTGCGGTCTCCAAGAGCGTGAAGACGGCTATTCAATTGGGAATTGCCGTGATCGTTGTCCAGGCGTTGACCGTACCTTTGAACAATCTGCTGTTTCAGCATGTGCTGAAAGAGGGCGCTTTGGCTGGTTTATTGGGCCAGAGCTACGCTACGGTGGATCTGTCGTTTCTGGGGTTGATCACCTACATCGGAGTGATCGCGGCCAGTGTGCAGCTTCTGGAGATGATCTTGGATCGCTTCGTTCCAGCTTTGTACAACACGCTGGGGATTTTTCTGCCGTTGATCACCGTGAACTGTGCCATCTTAGGTGGCACGCTGTTTATGGAGCAACGCGACTACAACTTTGTCGAGAGCGTCGTCTACGGACTTGGCTCGGGTTTCGGTTGGGCGCTGGCGATTGTCTGTTTGGCTGCAGTTCGCGAAAAGCTGCGTTACGCCGACATTCCGGCGGGCCTGCGAGGTTTAGGAATTACGTTCATAACGGTGGGCTTGATCGCTATGGCGTTCATGGCCTTCTCCGGTATGTAGCGGTGTTCGCCAGCACGCGGCGGCTGAATTGGCTTGGCCCGTGCTTGGTTGGCGCGGTTACCAGTGGCGGTTACAGTTTAGAGTTTGACTAAGAATTCGCGGGGTCTCCTTTTGGAGCGGGTGGTTATGGTCACAAGTGACGCAGTAGTGTTAGCTGAAGCTGTGGCGGCTGTTGCCGCACCGGCGGCACCCAATACGATCATTGTTGGCGTAGTTGCCTTTACGTCTGTGGTCTTGGCTCTGGTGGCCGTGATCTTAGTCGCTAGACGATCGCTGACGCCTTCGGGCAATGTAACGCTAGAGATCAACGAATCCAAGAAATTGTCGGTTCCGTGCGGTGGCAAGCTGCTGGGCGCTCTGGCCGATCAAGGCATCTTCGTTTCTAGCGCCTGTGGCGGCGGCGGAACTTGTGCTCAATGCAAAGTCAAAGTTCACTCCGGCGGCGGCGATATTCTGGATACCGAACGCTCCCATATCAACAATCGCGATGCCAAGGCGGGTTATCGATTGAGTTGCCAGGTGGCCGTCAAGCAGGATATGAAGATCGAAGTGCCGCATGAGGTTTTCGAGACCAAGAAATGGCGCTGTAAAGTGCGGTCCAACGACAACGTGGCTACCTTCATCAAGGAGTTGGTGTTGGAGTTGCCGCCTGGCGAGCAAGTCGATTTTAAGTCCGGCGGCTATATTCAGATCGAAGCTCCACCACATTCGGTGGCATACAAGGACTTCATAATTGATCAAAGGTTCCACGAAGACTGGGATAAGTACAACGTCTGGAGGTATGTTTCCAAAGTCGACGAACCGGTGATTCGCGCCTATTCAATGGCCAATTACCCTGGGGAGAAGGGCATCATCATGCTGAATGTTCGCGTGGCCTCCCCGCCTCCGCGAGCACCCGAAGGGACGCCTCCTGGCAAAATGAGTTCCTACATTTTTGGACTCAAGCCCGGCGATGAAGTTACCATTTCGGGACCATATGGTGAATTCTTTATTAAAGACACGCAAAACGAAATGGTTTACATCGGTGGTGGCGCCGGCATGGCACCGCTCCGCAGCCATATTTTCGAGCTATTTCGGAACCTCAAGACCAACCGCAAGGTGTCTTATTGGTATGGCGGTCGCAGTACGCGCGAGCTGTTCTACATTGACCATTTCCGAGCTATCGAGAAGGAATTCCCCAATTTTTCGTTCCACATCGCGTTATCCGAACCCAAGCCGGAAGACAATTGGACCGGTTACGTGGGGTTCATTCACCAAGTCGTCCGCGATAACTATCTCTCCAAGCACCCAGCGCCAGAGGACATCGAGTACTATCTTTGCGGACCGCCAATGATGAACGACGCGGTGTTCAAGATGTTGGATGACATGGGCGTCGAGAGAGACAATATTGCCTACGACGATTTCGGCGGATAGACCAAGTCGATGACGCAGCCTCTGAATTGGAACAGTCGCTTTCTGACGCAAGGTTGGCAGCGCTCGATCACCGCTTTCTACTACGGTCTGGGTATGACCGAAGCCGAGTTCGATCGGCCGCAAATTGGAATTGGCGTGCCCCTGCTGGAAGGCAACATCTGCAATGTTCATGCCTATGAATTGGCACGACTGATTGCTGACGGCTGTCGGCAAGCTGGCATGTTTGGCTTCCCATTCGGAACGCCTGGGGTCAGCGACAATATCACTCAAGGTCACGATGGCGGCAACGCGAGTCTGGTATCGCGCAACGTAATCGCCAACTGCTCTGAATTGGTTGTTACTTCGCATTATTACGATGCGCTTGTGGGTATGCACCATTGCGACAAGAATGGTCCGGGCTTTGCCATGGCCCTGGCGCGCACCAACTTTCCGGGCCTGATTGTCAGTGGTGGCAGCATCATGCCGGGGTGTCACCAGGGTCGCAATGTCACCATCTTGGATGTCTACGATTCGCAGGCTCAGGCCAATGTCGGCGCCATCTCACAGTCCGAGGCCGATGCGATTCGTCGCGTGGCCTGTCCCGGACCCGGCGGCTGTGGTATCGCCGCCTCCTTCAACACCTGGGGCATCTTACTTGAGGCCGTGGGGTTGATGTTGCCCTACAGCAGTTCGATACCGGCGGTTGACCCAGCAAAACGACAAGAATGTCTGGAAGTGGGCGCGGCGGTGCGGCGACTATTAGAAATGAATCTGCGTCCGCGCGATATTGTGACTCGTCAGTCTCTGCGCAACGCAGCGGCAACGATCGCCGCCATCGGTGGCTCGACCAACGGCGTGCTGCACCTGTTGGCGCTGGCTCGAGAAGCTCAGGTACCATTGAGTCTGCGCGAGGTGCAAGAGATATTTCGCAACACACCCATCCTGTGCAGTTTTGCGCCACGCGGTGATCAGACGATGGTGGATTTGCATCATCTGGGTGGAACGCCGGTACTGTTGAAACACTTGTTGAAGGCAGGTCTGTTGGACGGCAGTTGCCTGACCGTAACTGGCCGCACCTTAGCCGACAACTTGAAAGACGTCCCCGATGTGCCGCGCCAGCAGAAGTTGATGGCACCTATCGGCCAGCCGTTTAAGCCTTATGCCGACATGCAGATTTGTTTTGGCAACTTGGCTCCACAGGGGATTGTCTTCAAAGTCAGTAGCTTACAGGCTCCGCAATTTCGGGGCACTGCCATCTGCTTTGATGATGCGCGCCGTGTAGCCGAAGCCGTTCAATCGCGACGCATTCAAGCCGGCAATGTGATCGTGCTGCGTTATCTTGGACCAGTAGCCAGCGGGATGCCTGAAGTTCTGATTGCGTCAGCGGCGCTGGCGGTTCCGGAATTAGACGGCAAGGTAGCACTGGTTTCGGATACGCGCGTCTCAGGTGTTTCTCACGGCGCCATTGGCGTACACTGTTCGCCCGAAGCTGCAGTGGGAGGGCCTATTGCACTGGTCGAGGACGGTGATGAAATTAGCTTTGACGTGCAAGCCGGTACCATTACGCTGCACGTCAGCGATCAACAGTTAGCTCAGCGCCGCGCCGCCTGGCGTGCGCCCAAGCTCGATCACACGCGTTGTTATCTGGCCGACTTCGCAGCCACAGTCGCCCAAGCCCACGACGGCTGCGTCAGCCGCGCGATCTTGTTAGTCGAGCAATGACTGTAAATACCGTCCGTAGCCGCTATGTTGCGTTAGGGCGGCCAGGCGTAGCAGTTGAGCGTTATCGATGAAGCCTTGGCGCCAGGCGACCTCTTCGACGCAGCCGATCTTCAACCCCTGGCGCTGCTCGACGACGTGCACGAATTCGCTGGCTTGCAACAGTGATGCGAAGGTGCCGGTATCCAACCAGGCGGTACCGCGCCCCAGCAATCGAACTTGCAGCTCGCCCATTTCAAGATATCGCCGATTGACGTCGGTAATTTCATATTCGCCGCGCTGTGAGGGCTTAAGAGACTTAGCGATGTCGATGACACGATTGTCATAGAAGTATATGCCCGGCACGGCAAAGTCGGATTTGGGCTGCGCGGGTTTCTCTTCAATCGAGATGGCTTGCTGGCGCTGGTCGAATTCTACAACGCCATACCGCTCGGGGTCGGCCACGCGGTAGGCGAATACAATGCCACCCTGAGGATCGCTGCAACTGGCCAGCGTCTTGGCAAGTCCCGCACCGTAAAAAATGTTATCGCCCAAGATGAGCGCGCACTTGTCGTCACCAATGAATTCTTGACCAATCACAAATGCCTGCGCCAATCCATTGGGTACCAATTGCGGTTGATACTCGAATCGACAGCCCACATCGGATCCGTCGCCCAGCAGTTGTTCGAAGAGCGGCAAGTGCTCGGGCGTGGAGATGATCAGCACGTCGCGAATGCCAGCTAACATCAGGGCTGACAACGGATAATAGATCATCGGTTTGTCGTAGACTGGCAGCAACTGTTTGCTGATCGCCCGTGTTAGAGGATAGAGTCGGGTGCCCGAACCGCCCGCCAGGATAATACCTTTCAAAATTGTGTCTCCTCAGTGGGGTTACGGTTCGACGTAAGGCTGCTGCTGTTCATACAGGCGAATCTGCGCGCCAAGTGATGTTTGCAACTGTGAATTACCGGCTTGCTCGGCCAACTGCAAGGCTTGCTGACCGGTCGCGACAGCTTGGTCAAACTGTCCACTGGCCGCATAGGCAGCAGCTAAAGTTGACAGCAACTGGGCATCGGGCTGGTCGAGCAGCTTCTGCGCTTGGGTAACCAGCTCGATGGCTCGCGATGGATTGCGAACTGCCGAGTCGCGGTGGGTGGACAACAGCCATGCCAAGTTGTTGTTCGCGGGAACGTTGTCCGGCCACAGCTCGATTGCTCGCTGATAGCTGTGCATCACTACAGTTGCGTCATCGGATTTACTATCCAGTTCCGCAAGTCGCATGTAGACTCCTGATAAGAAGCGCTTGGCGTCGGGCCGTTCATTGCCGGACAACTGCCTGATGATCTCCTGCAGTTGGCTACGAGCCGCGTCGCCTTGGTCTAATTGGTCTAGTATCCCGACCAGTTGCATTCTAGCGCTGAAGTGCGTCGGGATGTCGCGAATCAACTGCTGTAACGTATCGGCGGCGGCCGGCAATTTGCCAGCCGCAGCCAAAGCGCGAGCTAGCAGTTCGATGGCGGCGACATCCTGCGGATTCGCGCTGAGCAATTTGCGAATTCGTTGTTCCGCCTGAGTTGTCTGTTCCATTTGCAACTCTATTTCAGCCGCTGCGCGCAGCAAATCCGGGTGATCCGGCTCGCGGAGCAGAGCTAACTCGAATTTTTCCAAGCCTGCCTGAGGTCGTCCCGACTTAGCAAGTGCAACTCCCCAGTTGGCCAGTGTGGTGCGCCAGGCGGCGTCGGGATGTACCTTGGTTAGTAAGCGCGAAGCGGCCGCAAATTGATCGGCAGCATCAAAATAGCGCCCTGTATCTAATAACACCCACCCATAATTGACGTGAACCATCGGCAAGTCAGGACGCAATTGGATCGCCCGTTGCAGCTTGGGTAGTGCTCGCCCCGTATCCCCCAAGGCATGCAGCGCCCGACCATGGGTCGTTAAGAACAGGCCATCTTCGTCGTCCCATTGCTCAGATTGGCGGCAGTGAAACTCGCAGCGCTGATAGTCTTCATTTACCAGGTAATGTTCGGCCAGATAGCGATGGGCTAGCCAATTTCGTTCGGTATTGGCTGCTGCATCCGAGAACAGCGTTACCGTGTCCTGCCACTTCTCCGCGCGCCGGAAGGTCATCCAGCCTAGCCCGACGGCCATGATAATACCCGCTATTGACAATCCAGATAGCGTTAGCCAGCGGTTCTGAGAATGTTTCACAGAATCATACAGCATCCATGCCAATGCAATCCACAGTCCCCAAAAGGGAATGTAAACGTAACGATCAGCGACTGCATGGGCGCCGATATGGACGATCCCGATCATGGGGATCATCGTCCCCAAGTACCACAACCAGCCAACTAGTAAGTAACGTCGCCGCTGCCCATACCAACCGCACACTGCGGTCACTGTAATTAACAGCATCAAACAGCCCGCGACCTTGAGTGCATGATTGTCGATGCCGTACAGAGGATACAGCACAGACAATTTCACTGGCCAAACCATCATCCGCAGATACTCGACGTAGGACACGACGACATTGGCCAGGCGCTCTTGGAATGGATACTTGCTCGACTGGGCGATCGCGTTGTCTTGTGCATACAATGTCAACAGGCTGGTGGCCATCGCCATGACGATTAGGGGAATTTTGTCCGGTAGCAGGTGCCACCAGCCTCTTATCAGGTCGACAGCACTTGGCCATCCACTTCGCAGCTCCTTTTGGAAAGGCGATCTTCGCAATGGCCAGAAATCGAGCAGAAGCAACGTCAATGGTAGGGTGACCATCGTCGGCTTGGCCATCAGCGATAATGCATACAGGCCGATACACCCCGCATAATCAATCATGCGCGAGCGTTCGGTCCAGCGTGCGTAGCTCCAAATTGATAGGATTGTAAACAAGGTGCTTAGGACAGTCTTCCGTTGAGCGACCCAAGCAACCGATTCCACATTCAAGGGATGCACTGCAAACATCGTAGCCACAAGTATGCTGGGTAGCACGGTACCAGTCAGTCGTTTAAGCAACAGAAAGAGCAATACGACGTTCGCTGCGTGCAAGCCGACATTGACGGCGTGGTGAAATTCTGCACGCGGGCCAAACAGGCTTACATCCAGCATGTGGCTGATCCATGTCAATGGATGCCAATTGCTCGCAGATCTGGCGTCGCTAAACGCCCATAAGATGTTTGGGATAGACAGGCCCGACAGTACTCGTGCATTACCAAAGACGTAGGTTTGATCGTCGTAGTTGACAAATTCTGCGAAATACGCTGGTATGTAGCTGACCACAGTCAGCAGTACCAACGCACAGCACAATACAATCACTATCCATCTGTCAGCCAACGGTAGACTGGTTGATGGTTGAGCGGGCCGTGCTGGTTTCTTTCGCTTAGGCATAGATGGAACTGGAGAGCAACAGTGAGTTTTGGGGTACGAGTGACCGCCTGTGGGGCGCAATAAGTTAGTTCACGGACCAATTCTCCAACGCTCGAATAATTGCCGCGCGGACCGGCAACATCTCGATGCCGGTGGCCAAAAGCTTTGAAGTGTCCAGCACGCAGTTGGAGCGTGGTGTCTTAGCCGCTAGACGCATGAATTCCTGTTCACTTTCGAAAAACTGGAAGCGCTTGTTAGGACGGAGTAATTGCTGAATCAGTTCGACCACCTCAGCCGTCGTAATCGAACCTGGATTGGTAATATTGTAGGTTCCAAACGGAACCTGCCTCTGCCAGCACTCCCAGCACACTCGCACGAAATCGTCTAGATCAGTCACGGAATTGCGAGCGTCCAGCAAGCGATCGTAGCTGAGCAATTTCGAGAGATAGTTTCTACTTGAATGCTGATGATTAAATGGTATTCGCAAGCGCCAAATGTACGTCTGCGAACTTCCGCTCAGGAGTTCTTCGCCCAGTGCCTTGCAGCCTGAATAGAAGCTGCAGTTGTTGTGTCGAAAGTCAAAGTTGGGTGGATCGGCTTCGGTAAACCCAGAACCATCGGGGCGTGCGCCGCTATAAATGCAGCCCGACGAAATGTGCCCCCATGCCAGATTATTGGCCTCGCAAACCTGCCGAACGACGCCGGGCAGAACGCTGTTTCCCGACAAGCATTCCGTCCTGTGCAACTCGCAAGCGTCGACATTGGGTTTGCCGGTATAGCCTGCAGCATTGATCAGAAAATCTGGACGCAACTCACGGACTATTTGGTCTAAATTCTCGAGCGCATAGTTGCGGGTATCCCGACGCGAAAGACCGCGATAGGCGACCCCCCTGGAATCGAGAAAGCGAGTGAGGGCCGAGCCCACATAGCCGCTGCTGCCAAGAATCAGAAGCATAGCAGCCTCGCAGAAGCCAGACCATTGAGCCTAATTTGTTGTAGTAGCAAACGTACTGGTGCGAATTGAACGTTTGTGTTCCTATTTTGTCGGCAATGGATGCGGTGTTCAAACGGCATGCGCTTACTCCAGGTGTGACTGACCGTTCTTGTATTTCTCTAGCTGCTCGTTCAGCGACTGAACTGCATCTGGTATGGGGTGAATTTGCAATAACTGCCTGGCTCGCTCGGCACTGGTAACGGCCTGATCAAATTGCTGGTTTGCCGCCAGGGCTGCTGCCAAAGTTGAATGTGCCGACCACTCGTTGTCACCAGACAGCTCGAGGGCTTGTTGAGCCAAAGTCAAGGCTCGCTGGGGGTCACGCAGTTCGGCTTGGGAGCACGTGGCCAACAACCATGCCAGATTGTTGATTGCCATGGCGTTGTTCGCCCAGTAGTCGAGAGACTTCGTGAGTAGCTGCACGGCAGTTGCGGGGTCTGCCCTTGTCCACGACTCGGCCAATTGACAATAGACCCGCGACAGAAAAGAAGCAACTTTAGCCTGATCGAATTTTGATAGTTCGTCAATTAGGGCCTGCCACCGGGCGCGGGCCTCATCCACTTGACCCGCCTGCTGCAACGCATTGGCCAACTGTAATCGAGCGTCATAATGATTCGGAATGGATTCGACTAACTGTCGTAGGTTTTGGATGACTGCCGGCAGATTCCCCTGAACCCGGTAGATTTCAGTCAACAATTGGAAAGCTGCTAAATCGCCTGGATTCCCCTGTAAAATGGAGTGCACTCGCTGCTCGGCACGCTGCAATGCCCCTAATCGGATATCCAGCTGCGCGGCAGCCCGAAGTAAATCAGGTTGGTTAGGTTCAAGCGACAACGCGTACTCAAATTTCCCTAATGCCTCGGCTGGTTGCCCCAACTCGGACAACGCAATTCCCCAATTGGCATAGGTGATTCGCTTTGAATAGACCGTATCCTTGTCGGTCAAGAGTTGCGCAGCGGCGGACAACTGATCGGCGGCATCTTGGTATCTTCCGAAATCCAGGTAAACCCAGCCCAAATTGGCACGAGCCAGTGCCATGCTGGGGTCTAATTCGACCGCGCGTTCCAGCCGCACGATGGCTTCCGTAGCCGAGCCAATGGCGTGTAACGCGCGCCCATATGCCGATAGGAAATGCGGGTCTTCTCGTCCCCAGGTTTCTGGCTGTTGGCAGTGGTAGATGGTCTGGCGATAGTCCTCCAGTTGCAGATAGTGATTGGCTAGTACGCGATGCGCTAGCCAATTGCGCTCTGTGTTTTCGACAGCCGAACCGAACAGTGTTTCCGTGTCATGCCATCTTGCGGCTTGCCGAAATGTCAGCCAGCTCAAGCAGCCAAACATCACGGTTGCCACCAGTGCCAGGGCCCATTTCCAGGACTGCGAAATCGTCAGGCGTTGCAATCCGTGGTGCCCTGCCCAAACCAGTCCTATCCAGATGCCCCAAATTGGCACGTATACATAACGGTCTGCCAGTGCCTGAGCACCCACCTGAATCAAACCGATGACTGGAACCAGCATCCCCAAGTACCACAACCAGCCCACTAACAGATAACGCTGCCTCAGGCCCAACCAGAGGCATGCCACAGAGACAGTTGCTACGAAAAGCGTTGCTCCAGCAACCCTGATGACCGTGATGGTGTCGGCGTACAGCGGGTATAAGACAGCCAACTTGACTGGCCAGATCATCATCCATAGATATTCAACGTAAGCGATCGTGACATTACCTAGCCGAGCCGATAATGGATATTTGTCAAATGGATTCATCGCATCCGATTGAGCTACGAGCGTCATCCACACGCCACCCATCGTCAGCACAAAAAACGGGATTTTTTCTGGAAGCAGACGCACCACACCCCAAATAAGTGCTTGCAACCGAGCCGATGCACTATCGGTGGCCGGCTCCATTGCCTGACGCTGTAACGGCCAGTAGTCCAAGAGCAGTAACCCAAAGGGTAGTGTTACCAGCATTGGCTTGGCCGAAAGTGACAATGCGAACATGACCAGGCTGACAACGTATGCTCGCAGGCTGCGGTGTTGTGCGTAGTCGCTATAAAACCAGATTGTCAAAATGCCCAACAGCGTACTGAGCGTCGCCTTACGCTGCGCTATCCAAGCCACCGACTCGACATTCATGGGATGTACTGCGAATAAGCCGGCGACGATTAGACTGGCGATCGTTTGTCCCGTCATTCTTCGCAATAGCAAGAACAGCAAGACAACACAAGCCACATGGAACAGGACATTCATCACATGGTGGCCTGCGGGCGCTGTTCCAAACAGTTCGGCATCCAGCATGTGGTTGATCCACGTTAGCGGATGCCAATTCGAGGCGTAATCGGTCGAAGTGATTGCCCAAGCGATATTGTCTGCCGTCAATCCACTAGCTACATGCACGTTATCGCGCACATACATCTGATCGTCGAACTCGATATACCCAGCTCGATAGACCGGCAGGTAGCTGACAAGTGTGACTGCAGCCAACAAGACACTGAGAAGTGCAGGGCTTGTGGTCTTATTGCCAACCGGCGCTGATCTAGCAACTGGCTGATTGTGCTTTTTCTTGCGCTTCGGCATGGACAGGGATTTGCTGGTGGGGGGCGAGCCGCTGTGGGCACAAGGTGGCTAAAGGCTATGTCTGTGGTGGCCAATCGCCAGCCAACTGCCATTAGAAACTACCCATTATAAGACCGAAACGTTTGTCGAGCGAATCTATCCAATCCGGATCAGCGTCAGGTAGTTTGGAATCGATTATTCCAATTGTACCAATGAAATCGGCGGCGCGCCGAAACGCATCGGCGCACGTTAGGTTAGGGACAACCAATACTTCTCCACCCTCTGGCGACGGTAGCCATCGAAAGAAAACCGCCGACTCGCAGCAATGCTCGCCACGGCCTGGACGGGTGTCTAAAATAATGAATTCCAATCCGCCGGCCGACATGGCTGCGGTTAGTGAAAAATTCACGATAATCTTCACCTTGTCTCCATTACGGGCTGCGAGAACTGCGAGTGCCACAGAAATCTACGACTGCTGTTACCGGCGCGCGTGTCGTACTTGAGAGAGTCGTCGATGCCGACAGCGGTGACGTTTTTTCGATTGTTCAAGCGGACCAGACAGGGCATCTGACCACGCACCCAGTGCCAAATGACTTGAATCGTTACTACTCGGCCAGCTATCACGGAGATCGCCATGGATTTACCGCACGCTACTGTGATTGGCGTCGCTTGCGCATCGTCCGAAGCTGGCTGGCAAGTGCGTCACCGAAATGGTTGGATGTCGGCTGCGGCGATGGAACGTTGATTGATTCGGCGCGTCGCCAGCGGTGGTCGGTATATGGCGTCGAGCGGTTTCCAGAACTGGCGCGCAAGCGCGGGTTAACGGTCTTTGGAAGTCTAGATGAGGCTGGGGCTGAAGGTCCATTCGATTGTGTGACGCTCTGGCATGTCCTGGAACATCTAACTGAGCCACAGCAGGACTTAGAGACAATTCATTCTCTGCTGAAACCCGGCGGCGTTCTCATCATTGCAGTCCCGGACGCCGGGAGCTGGGTGGCGCGTTGGTTTGGCCGGCATTGGCTGCACTGGGACGTCCCGCGCCATCTGCATCACTTTTCAGCCCGTAGTTTGGGTGGCTTGTTGGCGACGGCAGGATTTGAAGCGCAACAACTACGTCGCTCGGAATATGAATACGATCTGCTGGGGTTCGCGCAAAGCACCTTGAATTGGCTGGGGTTCGCTCCGAACACATTCTTCAAGCTGTTGACCAAACGCCGCGTCCAACAGCCCACCTGGTTAAAACTGACTAACTTTGTCTTAGGCGGCTGGCTGTGTGCGGTTGCCGCTATTCCAGTCGGCTTGTGCGGGTTGCGGGGCCACGGTGGGACACTTATTTTTTTTGCTCGACGCCGAGATCTGTAAGGAAGTCGTTGAATGTTTCAAGATAAAAAGGTCGTCGTGGTTATGCCGGCCTACAATGCCGCTCGAACGTTGTTGCAGACGTACCGCGAGGTCGATCGGCAGTTGGTGGACGAAATTGTCTTGGTGGACGACGCTAGTGTGGACGATACGGTACGCATAGCTCATGAACTTGGTTTGCATGTTCTTCAGCATCCACGCAATCGCGGCTACGGTGGCAATCAAAAGACCTGTTACACCAAAGCGCTGGAGCTGGGTGCCGACATTGTGGTGATGTTGCACCCGGACTATCAGTACACGCCGCTGTTAATCCCTTCCATGGTGCCGCTGATTGGCAATGGACTTTACGACTGCGTCATCGCTAGCCGCATCCTGGGTGGAAAAGCGCGGCGCAGCGGAATGCCGCTATACAAGTATGTCGCCAATCGTGGACTAACCTTTGCTCAGAATTTGCTGATGAGTTCCAAACTCACCGAGTTTCATACCGGCTATCGTGCGTTTTCTAAACGGATTCTGGAGGAGCTGCCGCTGGAGGAGAACTCAGATGATTTCGTGTTCGACAATCAGATGTTGGCACAGATTATTCGGGCCGGATTCCAAATTGGAGAGGTCTCCTGTCCCACGAAGTACTTTGCTGAAGCCTCGTCGATCAATTTCCGTAGATCTTGCATCTATGGTCTTGGCTGCCTGGGTACCGCCAGTCTTTATCGACTGTCGCAATGGGGAGTCTATCAATCGCCAATCTTCAGTCCCACGGGCCAGCGGCTCAGAGTGCCACCACAGGACGTGTGAGTTTCGTCGGTGCCTCGGCGGGTTTTCCTTTGCGCGCATTGCACTATTGAGCTCAACTTCTCTGCAAGCGAATGAACTCTGGCGTGGGGGCTGTCAGCGTTCAGCATTCAACTTGGCGACACTGTAGTTTATAGGCTCCGCAGGGTTTGCTATAATAGTTCGGCGTCGAGTGTACCAAAGTGGCCAATTCGAAGAGTTGCTTGGAACTCAAGCGATTTCCAAACAAGGATTGCACATGTTGAGACGATCTATTTCCAGACGCACGACTCTCAAAGGAATTGGGACCGCCATCGCCTTGCCACTGCTGGAAGCGATGGAACCACGTCGGCTGTTGGGTGCTCAGGAATCGGCCGCCGCAGTCCGCTTGGCATTTCTGTATGCTCCGAACGGCAAACACATGCCCGATTGGTTACCACACACAGAGGGTTACGACTACGAACTGCCGCGCACTCTGCAGCCGCTGGCAGGTCTAAAGGCAGATTTCTGTGTGCTGAGCGGCCTATCGCACAAGAAAGCAGAAGCCAATGGAGATGGTGGTGGCGATCACGCTCGTGCGCTTACCACTTTTCTAACTGGCACTCAAGCCAAGAAGACCGACGGAGCAAACATTCGCGCCGGTATTTCAGTGGATCAGGTCGCCGCGCGTCACTTAGGACAATGGACACGCTTACCATCATTGGAGATGGGAGCCGACGCGGGCGCTCAGTCGGGTAATTGCGACTCAGGCTATAGCTGCGCCTATTCGTCGAACATCGCTTGGATGACCGAGACGCAACCCTTAGCCAAGGAAGTCAGCCCAGCATTAATCTTCGATCGGCTATTTGGCTCGGGACGGCCTGGCGAGACGGCTGCAGCCGGCCAGCGACGGTTGCGTTACAGCCAAAGCATACTCGATTTGGCGTCAGATGATGCTCGACGGCTGTACCACCGACTAGGACAATCCGACAAACGCAAACTGGATCAATACTTAACGGCGGTACGCGAGCTTGAGTTGCGAATCGCCAAAGCCGGTTCGGCACCGCCAGTCGATCAACTGCCCATGTCGCGACCGGCGGGAATTCCCGCTGACTATGCTGAGCATCTGCGACTGTTGGCCGATCTGTTAGTACTGGCCTTTCAGACAGACTCAACGCGCGTAGCTTCGCTGGTACTGGCCAATGAAGGCAGTAATCGAAGTTACGGATTCCTAGATATTCCCGAAGGTCATCACGATCTATCGCACCATGAAGGTAAGGCGGAGAAGCAAGCTAAGATTCAAAAGATCAATCAGTTTCATGTGACCCAGCTGGCCTATTTTCTTCAGCGACTGAAAGAAGTGCCCGAGCGTGGCGGCACACTTCTGGACAATTGCTTGATCGTGTATGGCAGTGGAATCGCAGACGGCAATGCTCACGCTCATAACAATTTGCCCATCTTGTTGGCTGGCTCAGGCGCAGGAGCCGTACGACCAGGCCGTCATCTAGCCTATCCCGACGGTACGCCGCTAACCAATCTGTACCTGAGTATGCTAGGCATCATTGGTATCTCCGTAGACCGGCTGGGTGATAGCACTCATGCACTGTCGGATCTCGCATAAATATTTTCGTCAAGACCATCACCGATGGATTCCCCAGTTAACTCGGCCGGCGGTCACAGAGACTCCCCCGTCGACCCAGAGAAGACTAACGTCGCGGCTCCGTTGCAGCGGGAGGTCGAATATACGCATACCAGCAACTTTGCAGCGGTGCTTGAGCAATTGGGTGTATCGCTGTTGGTGTCGACTTACCAAGCTGGCAAGCTGATTTCGATTGGTACTCATCAAGGACAGTTGGCTTTTGCGTTCCACAATTTCGAGCAAGTGATGGGAGTGGCTGTCGCCCCAGATCGCCTTGCTGTGGGGACGCGCCGACAGATTTATTTTCTGAATTCTGCTCAGGATTTGGCACCGCGCATTGAACCTTCAGGAACCTATGACAGTTGCTGGCTATCGCGGATGTCTTTTATCACCGGTAGCATTCATGTTCACGACCTGGCTTGGGGCAGCGATGGATTGTGGGTCGTCAATACGCTGTTCTCCAGCCTCTGTACGCTCAGCAACCAATATAATTTTGTGCCGCGCTGGCAACCACCGTTCATTTCGCAGTTGGTCGATCAGGATCGCTGCCACCTCAATGGCCTGGCGATGGAATCTGGACAGCCTCGATTTGTTACCGTGCTAGGCCAGACCGATCAACCGGCGGGTTGGCGCGACAATAAAGTCAGTGGTGGCGCGATTCTGGAGGTGCCCAGCGGTCGGGTCGTATCGCGGGAGTTATGTATGCCACACTCGCCGCGTGTCCACGACGGGCAATTGTTCGTACTGAACTCAGGGCGAGGCGAACTGGTGTGGATCGACAGACGCTGCGGGCAGTCTCGTTCCATTGCCCAGTTGCCCGGTTACACGCGCGGACTGGCATTCGCCGGTGGCCTAGCCTTTATCGGGCTGTCGCGCATTCGCGAGACCAATATTTTCGGCGGTTTGCCGATTGGCCAGCATGCTGAAGAATTGAAATGTGGTGTAGGAGTGATCGATATAGCGACTGGCCGGACTGTGGCTACTCTGCAATTTCGATCCGGCGTTGAAGAAATTTTCGCTGTCGAAGTTATTTCGGGCTCACGCAACCCCAAAGCTGTGTGGGCCCTCGCTGGCAGATGATGGCGAAAAGGAAATTTGGGTAGTACCCGCACCATCGCCTGAACACGAGTTGCGGGAAGCGGCCGGCCAGTCGTCGCTGAATTTCCTAAGCTATATCACGGAAGGCAAAATTGCTCATGAGCAAGGTCGCTTGGATGAAGCCTTAGAATTGTTTCAAAAAGCGGCTGCGCTTCAGCCCAGAAATGTGGAGGTGCACAATCTGCTGGGTAATTTACTGCAAGACTTGCACCAACAGAGTGCAGCTATTGCCTGCTACCAGCAAGCCATTGAATTGGAGCCTGACTACGCCCCTGCGCATCAGAATTTGGGTGTCATCTGTGCTGCGAACAACCAGCCCCACGAGGCGCTCAAGCACTACGAAGCCGCTCAGGCCAGCCAGCCGAGCCCAGTGAATCTGGTGTTGGGCGCGACCATGCTGCCGATCATGTATCAGTCTCAGGAGCAGGTCGACTATTGGCGTGAGCGCCTGGAAAAACGAGTAGCGGCACTGGCCGATTCCGGCGTGAAGGTGGATACTAGCCGGTCGATGATTCCCAGCAGTTTCAACTTTGCTTACCACGGTCGAAATGATCGTCCCGTCATGCAGAATTTGGCCCGCATCTATCACGGGGTTCAGAGTTGTCCGGCCGCCATGGGTACAAACTGGCGGCCCCAGCGATCGCGACCACGTATCGGATTCTTGTCGGCACACTACTGCAATCACACGATTGGGCGGCTGAATTTAGGGATGATCGAACTACTGCCAAAATCAGAGTTTGAAGTCTCTGTCGTCGCTCTGCGTCATCATGACGACGATTTCTCGCGGCGATTTAAACGCGCCGCCGAGAGCTACGTGGAGGTGCCGCGTGCCCCGGAAGCGGCCAGACGAATGATTGCCGAGTTGGATTTGGATATTCTGATTTTTTCTGACATTGGAATGGATGCGCTAACTCAAACTCTGTGTTATTCGCGTATGGCACCGATTCAAGCCACTACCTGGGGACATCCTGATACTACCGGCAGTCCACACATCGACTACTTCATTTCGACAGCGTTGGCTGAACCAATCGATGCCGACGGGCACTACAGCGAGCAATTGGTCAGGCTGCCGACGATGGGAGTCTATTATTATCGCCCGCAATGTGAAGGACCATCGCGCAGCCGCGAGTATTTTGGACTGAGCCCGGGTCGCCATTTATACTTGTGTCCGCAGACCTTATTTAAGTTCCATCCGGAATACGATGCGGTGATTCGTGGGATTTTACAGGCAGATCCGCTTGGCGAGCTGGTTGTGATCGAAGGCCGCGTACCCGTTTGGACCAAAGCGCTGTTGGCCCGATGGCAGCAGACTTTGGAAGATACATTGCCCCGCGTGCGATTCATTCCGGCCGTTGCTCAGCCGGATTTCCTGCAACTGCTCAGCCTGGGAGACGTCATGCTAGACCCCTTTCCCTTTGGCGGTGGCAATACGACCTACGAAGCTCTGGCCATGGGCACGCCGGTTGTCACCAGCCGAGCGCAGTTTCTGCGAGGGCGTTTGGCGCTGGGTATGTACCACCGCATGGGTATGGAAGATTTGATTGCCGACAGTCTGGAGCATTATGTGGAAACCGCCGTTTGGCTTGCCACGGATGGCGACTATCGGCATGCCATGCGACAAGCCATCGTTGATACGCGCGACGTACTTTTTGAAAACTCTCAAGACGTGGTAGATGTTGCCGAGATGCTACGCCGGTGGTGCTCCTGAGCATCACGGTCGATGGTATGAGTTCGTTCCGTAGCCGATCTTTGCGTTTCAACACGTGTGAACGAAGTTGCCAATCGACGGCCGATAGGAGTTCGAGGCTTAGAGCTGCTGAAAGCAGAAAACTGTGCGAAGCGTCATCCAGAACCAGTGCGTCAGTATCGCCAGCAACCGTCGCGATAAGCCCCGGACCGCAACAAACTGCAAAGAAAAATGTCGGTGCCAATCCGCCATCGGCCTGGGCCCCAGGTCCCCTGCCATCGGCAATCACCGTTCTCCCCGGTGCTATGTCGCGCGTCGTTATCGAGTGGCCCGATAATGCGATCGTCAATCGCTGGCGGCGAGTGACGATTAAGGCTAACGGCGAGACGGGGCTAGGTACACCGGAAGTGTTCCGGAGAATGTATATGCTCTTCGCAGAGAGTCCCCAACTACCACGCTCGCCGATTGGACTCAAAGTGAATTGGCGAGCGCAGCTACGCAGGTGGCAGCACTCATCCATAAGCGCGGTACCACGCTTCGGCTGGGGTTAGCTCAAGCCAAGCCAGCTACGAATGTCCTAGCAGCTCGCGATCGGCTGTTGGCTCGAGCAGATACCGCGAATCATCGCACCCTCAAGTGCCGGCGCGAACTTTTGGACAGCAGGATGCCAGTTGAGTCGATTGATCAAGCCATGGACGATTTGTACTCGCAGTAAATCTGCAAGATGATTAGGGCGCAGTATTTTGAGACCGTTCACGCAGATAATTTTCCGAATTATGGGGTGGCTCGCGCGATTCCGCTCCTAGGTTCAGCGCAGCATCGCAAGCTGACCGATAAAGATTTATCGTAAATGTTCATGGAATTTTGATTACAGAGCGTCTTTGTGGCTGTACGGGTATTTCCGGCAGGCCGAAAGTGCCGATGTTCGGGGCTGCGGTGGGGCGAGTTTGCAATTAGAATGGAAGTTCCTCGATCGGTGGGCCAACAACGTCAAGCCCGGCCGTTCCCCAGCTACTAAGCTCCCCTCCACTTCCAGGATGGCCCCAGCGTGTCTGCAATCAAATCACTCAGGCGAAATTCCCACCACGGTCGCGGCCTGATTTGGCTAATTGGTTTAGTGGCCGTGGTGTCATTGAGCTTCTACGCTTGGCGTCAATTTAGCGGGAACGCTAGCGGAACGTCACTCAAAGAGCAGCCTTTGACGGTCGCTGCCGTCAAAGCGCCGTTTGATCATGTTGTGCTGGAACAAGGCGAGATTGAGAGCAGCTCGAATATCGATGTGATCAATGAAGTCAAATCGCGGGGCAGTACCGGTACCGCTATTCTGTGGGTCATCGAAGAAGGGGCTTTTGTCAAGAAAGGTGACAAGCTGATTGAACTCGATTCTTCCGCTCTGGAAGACGAACTCAAACGACAGCGCATCACGGTCTCCAGCGCCGAGGCGCAAGTCATTAGTAGCCAGGCTACCGTACGCACCAACGAGATTGCCCTGCAGGAGTACCTCAACGGCACCTATCAATCCGAACGTAAGGCCATTTTGTCTGAGATTGCAGTGGCCGAGCAACAACTGCGTAACGCCGAACTGAATTTGGATAGTGCTCGTCGATTGGCTGCTAAGGGTATGTTAAAAGGTTTGCAAATCGAAGCGGAAGAGTTCTCGGTGTCCAATGCTCGCAATGTCTTGGAATCGGCCCAAGCCAGGCTGTCGGTGCTTGACAATCTGACCAAAGAAAAGAATCGCGTGCAGTTGGAAAGCGATATCGAATCTGCGCGCGCCAAGCTCAGTTCCGACCAAAATGTGTTGAGCGAGGAGCAATCCAAACAGAATGAGATTGAGGACCAGATTCGCAAGTGCAACATCAAGTCGCCCTCAGATGGTATCGTGGTATATTACAACCAGCGTAGTGGTCGAGGTGGAAGCGAGTTTATCGTTGAACCCGGTGCGATTGTTCGCGAGCGGCAAGCAATAATTCGCTTACCAGATCCTACCAAGATGCAGGTCAAGGCGCTGATCAATGAATCGCGAGTCGTGCGCATCTCTGCCGGAATGCCGGCCAAAATCCGCGTCAGCGCGTTTTCCCAGGAACTGCTGGCACGCGTGTTACGAGTCAACAAATATGCCGAGCCGGGCAGTTGGTTTAGCTCGTCGGTAAAGCAATATGCAGCCTACCTGGAGATACTTGACCCACCAGAGGCTATTCGCACTGGTATGTCGGCAGAAGTGCGTATTTTCGTGGAGCAATTGCCCGATGCATTGCAGATTCCGGTGCACGGAATTTATGAGTATCGCGACCATCATTTCTGTCTGGTCAAACGCGGCCAGCAGTGGGAGACACGTGAGATTCAGATCGGTGCTACCAATGAAAAAATGGTGACCATCCTGGCGGGATTGGCGGAAAAGGATGAGGTCGCCTTGAATCCACGCAACTTTCTATCGCTGATGACGCTGCCGGTTTTGGAAGACCCAAGTCAAAAGGTGGAATTGGCCAAGTTCACGAACCGCGAACTGCCATCTGGTTCGTCAGCAGAATCAACTGTATCGCCCGAGTCCCAGTCGCCGGCCAATGGTCAGCCGATTTCATCGGAGCGTCGTGGACCTCCTGGCGATGGATCGCAGCGACGTGAAGGCACAGGCAGTGGCCAGTCGCGAGAGGAACCGGGGCGCAGTGGTCCTCCGGGAGGCGCTGAGGCAGGCGGCCAACGCCGCGAACGACCTGGGCAGGACCGATGAAGACTGCATGTTCGATTCGCGACTTGAAGAAAGAGTACGTGCTCAAGGGCGAGACCGTGCGGGCGCTGCGCGGCGTGTCGTTTGACGTGCCCGAGGGCGACTATGTGGCCATCATGGGGCCGTCCGGTTCGGGTAAGAGTACCCTCTTGAATCTACTGGGATGTCTGGACCAACCCACTTCTGGCCAGTTGTTGTTGGGCACCGATAATGTGGCCACCATGACCGATAACCAGTTGGCAGAAATCCGTTCGCGACGCATCGGTTTCGTGTTTCAATCGTACAACTTGATCCAACAATTGACCGTCGTCGAAAACATCGAAGTGCCGTTGTACTATCAGGGACGGCTAGGCGCTGAGCAGCGTCGGCGCTGTGTCGAACTGGCGCGGCGAGTGGGCTTGGAGGATCGTTTAAGCCACCGGCCCACGCAACTGTCTGGAGGTCAACAGCAGCGAGTCGCCATCGCACGCAGCTTGGTGAACGATCCCTATTTCATCCTAGCCGACGAGGCGACTGGAAATCTAGACTCGCGCACGACAGCGGAGATTCTAGCGCTGTTCGATGAGCTGAATGGCGAAGGAAGGACCATCATCATGGTCACACACGAAGACGAAGTTGCCTGTCGCGCCAAACGTGTGGTGCGCTTGCGCGACGGATTGTTGCAATCCGACGTCACCAATGATCCTGGGCAGCGTCAGGCAGCCGCCCGGCGAGCTTACATGGAAAGCTTGACCGCCGCACAACTCGCCGAACAGGCAACAGTCGCCAACACCTCCAGCCCAGCCGCAACGACCGCTTCCGTGCAGGCCTTGAACAAGAATTCGGTTGAGAACGGATAACGATATGCTGTTTTTCCGAACGTTGAAGTTAGGCGTCAAGAGCCTGTGGCTGCATCCGCTCAGATCGCTGTTAACGGTGCTGGGTATTTTCATTGGTGTGGCCAGCGTCATTTGGCTGTTGGCGATTAGTGAAGGCATTAGCCGCGAGGCACAGCGACAGATCGAAAGTCTGGGTGCCGACACGATCATGATCCGTTCGGTCAAGCCGCCCAGCGAAAAGATGGCTGTGGCCGGAGTCACTCCCTATGGGTTGACTCGCGAGGAGTTCGACATGCTGGTATCCACGATTCCAACCATCACCAGCGCGATTCCCATTCGTGAAATCCGGCGACAATTCCAATATCAACAACGAACCGTTGATGGGCGACTGGTCGGTTGCACTCCCGAGTACGCTGATATCACACGACTGACTGTTGATCGCGGGCATTTCATCAGCGATGCCGAAAACTTCAATACGGCCAATGTGTGCGTGCTGGCCGCTCGGTTGGCCGAGCGACTGTTTCCGTTTGAAGAGCCGATTGGCAAGCGTGTCTATCTGCCGGAGAATCAGAACTACTATCTGGTCGTGGGAGTGCTCAAGCATCGCAACGCCTCCGCCGCCATCGGTGGCTCAATGGAAGCTCAAGATTTCTCGAACGACATGTACATTCCCATACGTACTCTACAACAGCGTATCGGTGATATCGTTGTTCGTCGCAGCGCAGGGACGTTTGAGGGCGAAATGTTACAGCTCAATCAGATTACGGTCCGAGTCAATCACGTCGACAATGTCCGCAGCACAGCGGCAATTATCGAAAATGCACTGGCGCATCATGACAGCATGCAAGATGTGGCTGTGGTCGTGCCGTTGGAGTTGTTGGAACAAGCGCGCACCACACGGTTGATGTTCATGGTCTTCATGGGGCTGGTGGCTGCCATCAGCTTGTTGGTTGGCGGAATTGGCATCATGAATATTATGTTGGCAACCGTGACCGAACGGACTCGTGAAATTGGCATTCGTCGGGCGCTGGGGGCCAAGCAAGCGCACATCATCTCGCAGTTTTTAGTCGAAGCGGCCGTGTTAAGCGTGGTCGGCGGCGTCACCGGGATATTGGCTGGCATCTTCTGTCGCCCCGCCGTGGTGATGGCTCGTCAATTCGCCTCAAAGCATTATCCAGAGGTCATGAATTCACTGCCCGAGGTGGTCCGCAATCTCACGCCCAGCATTGTGCTGGCTTCGATTCCGATCGCCTTCTTCATTTCCATTGCGATTGGGGTCGTGTTTGGGCTGTTTCCGGCGATCCGGGCCGCCAAAATGAATCCCATCGAAGCTCTGCGGCATGAATAAAGGTGGTCGCCACCGTCGCTTGTTTCGTTTTCACAGCAGGCACAGATGCAGGTCGTAGAGCCATTGCAGCACTCACCAACTGGCGTGTTGCCTGGACGCAACCTGGAGCTGTCGGCCCGGCCATTTTCAGCAGAAACTTGGGAAAATAGAGTATGCGGCATTTCCTCTGCCGCAAATTGACGTATGGTTCAGATGGCGATTCAATCAACCACCTGGAGCCACTACATGAAATTCATAGCCCACTTAACTTTTCTGGCCTGTTGTGTGAGCACAACTGCGTCGCAGATTTGTTCAGCAGAAGTAAATACCTCCTGGAAACCGCTTGGTCAAGTAAAAGTTGACAAAAATACGCGATCCGGCACGATTGCGTTCCGTCCAGAGCTAACTCTGGAGGAAAACAACCGTCGGCGGGCCGAACATCGGGACACTACCTGCAACGTCCGCTTGGAACTACCATCGTCGCAACTGGAAAGTTACGCACTAGTTGACCGGCCGGTTCAATTGCGAGTTGCCGGTCAGGTCTATACGGGCCGCGTCACCGGGTTGTTTTTGACTCCCGAAAACCGCGTCGTGCTGAGCGCAGAAATCAAGGACAAGACTGTTGAAAACCGGCCTCGCTTGGCCCATGGAGAAACGGGCACTCTGAGTATCGGAGAGTAGTTATTTGGGCATCTCGACTCTCCGATATCTCAGAGTCCCGCTCGCACATGAACTCGCACACGCTTCAGTTCACCCGATGTCGGGCTCTCCGGCCCGACATCGGGTACCTCCTTTGACAGCAAGCAACAGAGTGGGGCCGTTGGACAGACCCAGTAAAGTAGAAGCCGAACCAACCGAGCCGTTTAAGCAAGCGTCCCCAGCTTCTTTAACAATTTACAGGATAGGAACAGCTTCGTCGGGTGCCCGGGCAACTTATGAAAGTCGAATTTACCATAGGACGTTTTTGCCTGTTCATCAATGCAATCAAGGACTATTGCGACAATTGGTAACGTTCGGCTGGCTTGATAACATTCACCAACAGCGCTTGCCAGTGCACGGTTTCCTAGCGATTGTCCTTGGTGACTGCGAGAGACATCTAACCAAGCTAGCACGGCCACAGGCAGATGCCGTTTAGATAGCTGCCTTGTCAATTCATTTGGAAGGTTCGAGAAGTCGATTGGGGATGCAGCTAGAGTGTAATACGCCGCGATGGCATTCTGGTCGTCGGTCAAAACTTTATTAGCGGTCAGCTTCTTCAACTGGCTTTGAAGTGCTTTGTTATGCAGCCACTCATCGACCCTCGGCCTGACCAGAATCAAATGACTTTCGCAGGTACCTGCGAGTCAAGAGTTGCAACGTCCATCCCGAAGGATAGATTACAGCGCTCATTTCTCGCCCCGCATGATTTGTGAAAGCACTCTATGTGCCTTCGTCAATTTGGGTGGCTTAGCGATCGCGTTTCAAAACAATAGTTGCTCTTGCGGTGTCAACGAAATCGTCTGATGTTGAGCCGATTCGACTTCGCGTTTAGCCTGCTCAGCGATCATCAAACGTACGTAGTCGCTGACGCTAATCCTGCGCAATTCAGCGGCCTCGCTGAACAATGCTCGCGTTTCAGCGGGCATTCAGACCATGAGTGATTCTGAATTAGCCATCGATTATCTCCACAGAGCATTCAGCGAACTTTGCAATTTGCCTCTTCGCATATTGTGTTGTGAATTGCAATACAGGCAATTCTTGCCAGGGCGAGCTATCAAGAGCCCGTCGGACCAATTTACCCTGGTTGCGACCATTCTTCGGCAGTCGGCAAATCGTCTAACGATTCCAAGCCGGCCAGCTCCAACAATCGCGGCGTCGGATAGTAATGCGGTTGCAATTGATTGCCAGCCTTTTCGCGACGCATTTCCAGTAACTGCCTGCGGACCAATTGATTCAGTACGCCGCCACAGGGTTTACCGATTTGCGAATCCAGTTTTTCGCGGCTAATGCCCGGCTGATAACTGACCAGTGCCAGACAGTCGATGGCTTGTTGATTGAGTCGCACGGGCCGCGCTGGTCCCATCATTTGTTGGCGCAGATAATTCAGGTCCTCGGCTACTTGCAATCGGTATCCACCTCCCACACTGGCTACATAGAATGCGCGCTGATCGGCAGCGTACCCTTGATTCAATTGGACCACCAGTTGATCCACTTCGGCCTCGGTCACACCGCGCATCAGCGCCGCGATCTCGGTGGCCGTGATTGGTCCGCTATCGGGCCGGCCCACCAGCAGAACCGCTTCTACAATATTCAGCGGGGTGACCGCACAATAGCGATCATTACTTGTATCCTCTGGCACCCCAACCGCACCCGCCGACTCGGAATTTGCAGCTTGTTCCGCCTTGCCGGCGGAATCGTTTGCAGTGCTGTCTGGATCTTGCCCATCGTCGGCTAAGCTGGCAACCTGCTGTTGGGCTGTCGATCCATGGCTGGAGGGGTTCGACAATATTTGAGCATACGATTGGCTCAGCTCCTCCAGTGACACCGAGCCATCCGACTGATCATCAAAAACGTCGAAATCATCTGCAAAACTACGAGCCAGTCGATCCAGATCGCTGGTCGATGCGCTGACTGGCTCAACCGGTAAAGACGCCGCGATATCTGACAACGGCTGTGCTGGGTTGGGAGCAATAGATTGCTTGCGCTTCATCTTCAATCCCTTGTGCAGGTCGCATGCAGGTAGGCCCGACGGCGCAGGTCGGCCCCATTTTCCGATCGGACGGACAAGCGTGTTCGTAGACGACAGCCGATATTGTATCCACTGTCAAAACCTTGTGGTAACCGCGGGCGCGCATGGGGCATTTTCTTGTGGTGCTAAACGCATCGTTCAGAAGTTGTTGCCGTACTAGGATAGAACCCGTCGGTCGCTTACCATGATGAGCCACCAATCGAGCGGAATCGAGCTTGGCAACTTCAAGCAACTTTGGAGCCACGTGGCAAGTAATGCGCAGCACAAAAGAACTATTTGAAGCCATTCGGGGCGAGCTACATAAAATCTTTGTAGGCCAAGACGAACTCGTGCTCTCGACTCTGGTAGCGCTGTTCTCTGGCGGGCATGTGCTGATCGAAAGCCTGCCGGGCATGGGCAAGACCTTATTCGTCCGCGCGCTGGGGCGCTGTCTGAATTGCAAGTTCGGGCGCATCCAGTTCACTGCTGACCTGATGCCCTCTGACGTCACTGGTGCTCCGCTGCTGGACATGCGGACCCAAGAGTTTCGCTTTCGTCCAGGGCCGGTGTTTACACAATTGTTATTGGCCGATGAAATCAATCGCGCCCCGGCTAAGACTCACGCGGCATTGCTCGAGATTATGCAGGAGTTTCGGGTGACCGTCGATGGAACGTCGCACGTACTGGAGCGACCGTTTCTAGTGCTGGCCACCCAAAACCCGATAGAAAGCGAAGGCACCTACAATCTGCCCGAAGCTCAATTGGATCGTTTCTTGTTCAAAGTCGTCGTCGATTATCCGTCGGAGGCCGAAGAGTCGCAGATTTTGCTGCTGCATAGTCAACAAATAGACCTCAATCAGCGCATGGAGCAAGAACTGTCGCCGGTGACAGGCCCAGACGAGATATTGCATGTCATTCGTGCCAATGCTCAGGTGCGAGTCGAGCCGCAGTTGGTTCAGTATATTAATCGCTTGGTGCGCCAGACGCGGTCGTGGCCCAGTTTCTTTCTAGGAGCTTCGCCGCGTGCTGGTTTAGCGCTGGTTCAGGGCGCGCGAACATTAGCCGCCTTCCGCGGTCGCGATTATGCGATTCCCGACGATGTTGTCGATATCGCGCTGCCTGCCCTGCGGCACCGAGTCATTCTGAATGCCGAGGCTGAAGTCGAAGGACTGCGCGTGGACGGGGAGTTGCGGCAATTGCTCAAGAGCGTGGAAGTGCCCAAAGGCAACAGTTTTTCCAGCGACGTTGCCATAGCCATTGGCGCGGCACCTGATATGGCGCATTCAACTACAGGTGGGCAACCTAATTTGGATTTGACTGGCCAGGCTGCCGCTGGTTCTGAACCACCGCTTCCCGGGTAGTCGATTGGAAGTCATGCAATTGCTGCCAGCTCTACTTGCAGATTTCTCTTTGTTGGACTGGGGAATGACTCCCTGGACGGCGCTGCTCGTCTGCGTTGCGCCCTTGTTAATTCTGGTCATCGCGCAGCACACTTATCCGACCGGGCGGTCGGTTGCTGCCGCCAGTACGCCACTGCTGTTGTCGCTGCTGGTTCCCTGGTCCTGGTCGCCCAGCTGGTGGTGGATGGTCGTGCTGCTGAGTGGTTTACTGTTGGCGCTGGTGGCGGTGATTGACCTGTTCACTTTGCCTGTACCGTCCGGGTTGCACGCCACGCGATCGATGCAGCGCGTCGCCTCGCTGGGCGAACAGCATCGTGTCGACATCGACATCGACAATCGAGGGCACCGCGCCGTCGATTTACTGATTCGCGATGATACGACTAGTGACGGATTGGATTTGTCGCCAGAGCACCATCGCCTGCACCTTGAACCCAATTCGCGCGGCAGCGTACAGTTCCGATTGGTGCCGCATCGGCGCGGGCAATTCCGGCTGGAGCATGTCTACTTGCGATCATTCAGTCGGGCCGGCTTCTGGCAACGGCAGCACACGTTGAGTTGCCAGAATGATTTGCATGTCTATCCCGACATCAAACAGATCGCGGAGTACTCGCTGCTGGCGCGTACCAACCGGCTGAGTCAGATTGGTGTGCGCAGGACTCGTAAGGTTGGTCAAGATAACGAATTCGAACGACTGCGTGACTATCAACTTGACGATAACTATCGCCATATCGACTGGCGAAGCACCGCACGGCGGCAAAAGTTGACGGTCCGACAATTTCAGACGGACCAGAGCCAGCGGATCATATTCCTGCTGGATTGCGGACGCATGATGACCAACCAATACCAAGGACTTAGTCTGTTAGATTACGCGCTCAACAGCGTCCTGATGCTCAGCCATGTGGCGCTCATGCAAGGCGACTCGGTGGGTATGTTGTGTTTTTCCGATCGCATTCATACCTATGTACCGCCCGCAGGTGGTCGCCGGCAGATCAATCGCATTGTTCATGCTGGATTCAATCAATTCCCCGGCCTGGTCCAATCGCGATATGATTCAGCGTTCTTGTATCTGTCGGGACATTGTCGCCGACGCTCCTTGGTGGTGTTGGTGACCCACGTCATCGACCAAGTCAACTCCGACCAGATTCACAACTATTTGAAGCACTTGGTCGGCAGCCATCTTCCGCTGCTGGTATTGTTGCGCGATCATGGCCTGTTTCAAGCGGCCGATAATCCGAGTCCTGACCCCAATGTCATGTATCGTAGTGCAGCAGCCGGACAACTGTTGTTGTGGCGGCATCAGGTATTGCAGCGACTGAAGGCCACGGGGACTTTGGCACTGGACGTCTTTCCGGAAGAGATGACGGCTCGTATGATCAATCAGTACCTGGAAATTAAAGCTCGCCACTTGTTGTAATGCCTATGAGCGACAGGACGATCGAACTGCCCGTCACGGGAATGACCTGTGTCAATTGTGCTCGCTCGATTGAAGCCGCGCTGGGCAAGCTGACGGCGGTGCGCCAGGCGACCGTCAATTTCCCGGCTAGCACTGTGCAGATAACGTTTGACCAGCATGCGGCTACCGTCGCACAGCTAGAAAAGGCCATTACCGATTCCGGCTTTCAGGTCGTTCACCAGTCTCATTCGCAGTCGCTGGCAGATGCGCGCCGCGCGGCCAGTCATCATGTGCAGCAGCGTCAGTGGTACCGTTTTTGGCTTGGGCTGACGCTGACGGTTCCCGTTTTCATGATCAGCATGGGACGCGATTTTGGGCTGTTAGGGCATTGGGCGCACGCCGCCTGGGTCAATTGGCTGCTGGGGGCGCTGGCCACCCCCGTCCAGTTCGTCGTCGGAGCCGAGTACTACGCCAACGCCTGGCAGTCTCTCAAGAATCGCTTTGCCAGCATGGATGTGCTGGTGTCAATCGGTGCCTCAGCGGCCTATTTTTTCAGCGCGGCCGTCCTGGTGGTGGACACCTTCGGATGGGGCAAACTAGGCGATCACGTGTACTTCGAGACATCCGCAACCATCATTACGCTGATTCTGTTAGGGCGGATTGTCGAGAGCGGTGCTCAGCGACGTACCGGGGCGGCGATTGAAAAGCTGGTTCAACTGCAAGCCGATTCGGCTGATGTGTTGCGGAATCTGGATATCGTACATGTGCCCATCGACCAGATTCAGATTGACGATTGTTTGGTCGTCAAGCCAGGGCAGCGCGTGCCGTTGGATGGTTTGGTCAAGCACGGCAGTTCGACAGTCGACGAAAGCTTGTTGACCGGTGAAAGCCTGCCGGTCCCCAAATCCAAAGGCGACGCGGTGCTGGGCGGTACGCTGAATCAGCAGGGGCTGCTGCACGTCACCGTGACACGCCTGGTCAGCGATACCGCCCTGGCGCGAATTGTCGCCCAGGTTCAGCGGGCTCAGGCCAGCAAGGCACCGGTGCAGCAGTTGGCCGATCGCATTTCTAATGTCTTTGTGCCAATCGTTCTGGTCGTGGCTGCAGTGACTCTGATTGCCTGGTGGTACGCCAGCGGCAGCCTGAGCACCGCTATGTTCCGTTCGATTGCCGTGCTGATAATTTCCTGCCCATGCGCGCTGGGGCTGGCCACCCCATTGGCCGTGATGGTAGGCATGGGGCGGGGGGCCGAGATGGGCATTCTGTTCAAATCCAGCCTGGCACTACAAACATTGCATCAGGTCCAGCACATCGTCTTCGACAAGACGGGGACGCTCACCACCGGGCAGCTCAGCGTTACGGACATCCTGTGCGCCGATCAAGGCGGCAATGCGAACGATAGTTCTCGGGATCGACTGTTGTATGTGGCCCGCGCCGTAGAGCAGGCAAGTGAACACCCGATCGCCCGCGCCGTGGTGGAATTCGCCAATAGACAACTCAGTGGCTCCAGTGTCCTGTCTAGTGCGCCGCCGACACTTCACATACGTGAATTTTTGGCCGTTCCTGGCTGCGGGGCTCAAGCGCAAATTGATGATCGGCTCATACGAGTCGGCACAGATTGGTGGATCAAAGAGTGCGGCATTGCACTGCCCGAAGCGATGGTCGTGCGCGCTGTGCAATTAGAAAATCAAGCCAAGACCGTGCTCTGGATCTCAAGCGATGATCAGGTCTTGGGGCTGATGGCCGTTGCTGACGTGCCCAAAGCGGATGCGGCCATGGCGATCCGCGAACTGAAGGCAATGAGTATTCGAGCCAGTATGCTGACCGGTGATAACGCGCGGACCGCCAACGCTATCGCTACCGAAGTCGGCATCCAGGATCAGGATGTCGCCGCTCAAGTCCTGCCCGGAGATAAAGCCAATTTCATTGCCCGGCTTCAACGGTCGCCGGCGGCTACCGTGGCCATGGTGGGTGATGGTATTAACGATGCTCCGGCGCTCGTGCAAGCTGACATTGGCATAGCGCTGGAGACCGGTGCCGACATCGCTTTGGAATCAGCCGATGTCGCTCTGATGCGCGGGGACTTAATTGCCGTACCCAAGGCGGTTCGCTTGAGTCGCGTTACCATGCGCGTCATCAAGCAGAATCTATTTTGGGCCTTCGCCTACAACGTTGCGCTGATTCCAATTGCCGCTGGAGTCCTGGCCAGTTTCAGCGGCCTGCCAACTCCGCTACGCGAGCTGCATCCCATCTTAGCCGCACTGGCCATGGTGCTATCGGATCTGATCATCGTGCTGAACGCCCTGCGCCTTCGCAAGATTGAGTTGTAGCTGTGCTCGACAAGCGCATGGTAAGGCATGCACACGTACACACGCAGGGTGGGGTAAGTGAAGCCGATGAATAAGCGAGTCGGAATGCCAAGCGCTACCACCGAAAATTGCGTAAGGCGATAATCCCGCAAGCTATCCGCCTGACGCCGGCCCTTCACCATCGCTTGGTGGGCCGGCGGTCGCTGGATTTGGGTGGTGTGTTGGAAGTGTGCTTGTGTAAGAGCATTGGCTGCTGCTCTGCAACCTTGTACCACCCTCCTGCACTACCGCACTCAGTTCACACCTGTACCACCATTCCATCTTCTGCCAGTCGCATGCCCAGCTCGCGATGTTCGGCATCAAGACCAAGTTCGTTTTCAGCGTCGGTCGCCAGCGGATTGACGTGAATCAGGAGTGTTTGTCGCGGTCTGGTCAGTTTGACGAATTCGGTTACTGCGGACAGCCAACTATGACCAGTCCGCAGCCCAAGCTGTTGGTGCTGGTCGCCGAAATAGCACTCGTGCAATAACAGATCGACGCCCTGCAATTGCTTGGCTAGCTGCGGGTCGTGTTGTGGCGTCGTGTCCGTCACGTAGGCCAGCCGCTTGTCGGCAGTCGAAATCAACATACCCGTTGATCCACCGGGGTGATCCAGAGGAAAGTATTCCAGTTCCGCTTCGGCCAGTGGCACGCGCCCCGAAGCTCCTGCAAGCGGTCGAAAGTCGTAACTGGGAGCAACCGGGAACAGCGCCGCGTGGAATAGGTGCTCGCGTACGGCGTCCAGTTTGTCGGCCTGTCCCCAAATGCGGACTTGCTCCAGCCCGGTCACCGTCATCACGTCCAGAAGAAAGGTTAGCCCTACGATGTGGTCTAGGTGTGCGTGAGAGAGGATTAGGTCTATGTGTCGGCGCGGGGCTTGCAGCAACTGATCGATCAGCCGAAACAGCCCGGTTCCGGCGTCCAGCACGATGCCTTGGTCGGGCAGGTAGTAACAAGCGGTATGTCGGGACTGGCTGGGGTGGTAGCCGGTCGTTCCGAGACAAACCAATCGCATGGAAAAGCCCCTTGTAGCCAGTCGCTAGCATGTAGTGGAAGTAGCAATCTTATCCGTTCATACCGTCCGTAAGGTGGGAGCGGCGGGGCTGTTCAAATAGTGGGTTAAATTCAATGCTGGTTGCTAATGACAAAGTTCGTCTACGTGCGATTGGTAAGCCTCCCGCGCCGGGCCCACCACTGGAGAGAACGGTCGCCTGCAATCTTAACCGATTCCGGCGCCACGCGCCAGAGTCAGAATTGTACAAATCTTACCTAATACCGTTACTGAGTTGGCTATTGGCCGGGTACAATAACAGGCAGTGATGGCTCGTTTTCCCACAGGATCAGAAATGGACAAATCAATCCGCAGTTTCCCGGACCTGCTGATACGACGTGGAATCGCCAGCTCGGAGCAAATCAACGAAGTCGGCAAGTCGGCTGCAGATTCGAATATCGGTCTGGTCGAGGCCCTGATTCAGAGCGGCTACGCTGAGGCCGATCAGATCTACCACGCCCTGGCTGAGTTCCACAAACTGCAATTCGTGGACCTGAGCACCGTCAAGATCCCCGACGAAGTCATTCAGTTGGTCCCCGAATCGGTGGCTCGCGAAAACAGCGTGATTCCCTACGCCGAAGAAGATGGCGTGATTCATGTGCTGTTGAGCGATCCGTTTGACCTGGAAACGACGGAAAAGCTGCGGTTCATCCTCAATCGCCGCATCGAAACCGCCTTAGCGCCCCGCGACGCCATCCAGGAAGCGATTAACCGCTACTATGGCCAGGTCGAAGGTGAATCGGCGGACTCCATACTGCAGGAGTTCACCGATACTCAGATCGACTTCACCGAGACGGCCGAGGATAGTGCTGCGGTGGAAATGGCCGACGACTCCAGCGCACCTGTCGTGCGCCTGGTGCAGATGATGATTCAGGAAGCGGTCCAGCTGCGCGCCTCCGACATTCACGTGGAACCGTTCGAGGATCGAGTCAGAATCCGCTACCGCATCGACGGGGTTTTAGTCGAACGCGACAGCCCACCCCGCCGCCTACTGGGAGCCATTTTGTCGCGCATTAAAATTCTGGCCAGCATCGACATCGCAGAACGCCGTCGTCCGCAGGATGGACGGATCAAGGTCACTGTCGGCGAAAAAGAATTGGATCTGCGTGTCAGCTTTATCCCCACCAACCACGGCCAATCGGCGGTCATGCGCTTGCTGGACAAGGACAACATCAAGATTGGTGTTCGGCAGCTGGGTCTTAGTGAACGCGACTTTAAGATCTTCACCAATACAATCAAACGCCCCAACGGCATTATGCTGGTGACCGGCCCGACCGGCTCAGGCAAGACGACCACGCTGTATGCCGCTTTGAATGCCATGAATCGGCCTGACCGGAAAATCATCACAGCCGAAGATCCGGTCGAATACTACCTGCCGGGGATCAATCAGGTGGAAGTCCGCCACGACATCGGACTAGACTTTGCACGCATTATCCGCTCCATGCTGCGACAAGCTCCCAATATCATCCTGGTGGGCGAAATGCGAGATTCTGAGACTGCCTCCATGGGAATCCAGGCCAGTTTGACTGGACACCTGGTTTTTAGTACTCTACATACGAACGATGCGCCCAGTTCTGTTACACGTATGACCGATATGGGCGTTCCCTCCTATCTGGTGGCAAGTTCGGTGGTGGCGGTCCTTGGCCAGCGTTTGGTGCGGACGATTTGCAAGCGTTGCAAGGCGCCTGTCAAGCTCAGCAAGGCCGTGCTGGAAGAGGCCGAAATTCCGCCTGAGGTGGCGGCCAAGGCTGAGTTCATGCGGGGCAAGGGATGCGGCTACTGTCAGAAATCGGGCTTCCGTGGTCGGATGGGAATTTACGAGTTGATGGTCGTCAGCAGCCGTATCCGCGAAATGATGTTTCAAGGAAAATCGACCGTTCAACTGTGTGAGCAAGCCATTAAGGAGGGAATGACCACCCTTTACTGCGACGGGGTACGCAAGGTTCTGCGCGGTTATACGACGCTGGAAGAGGTCTATCGCGTTGCCAAGCGGACCGAGCAGGATCGCATTGCCCTGCAGATGGTCTTCAGGGAATTCCTTGAAGGCAAGAGCTAGGTGGCGGTCCGTGTGCCGGTCGCGGCTAACCACATTTCCGCTCGCCCGCCACACAAGCGGCCAGGGCCGGGTACAACCGCTTGTGGTTGCGTCGGCACCTTCGGAACAACGTGTACAAACGGCGCACCGCCATGGTTACGGGCTTCCTAAGCCGCGTCCGTGGGCCCCAGCGGTTAGACTTATCCCCCCAACTCCAAATACAATGCAAGGTGAGTTGACTGTAGCTGCCGTCGCTTGCGCGGTAGGGTTGCCGGGGCGTCATGCTTATCCACACCACGCCCTGGCGAACGTAGTTGCGATACCAAAGTAGCTACGACAAGCTTTTACAAGCTATTTGCCAAGCTCGTCGCACAGCGCCACGGGCAAATAAACACTCGTCCAGTTCCAAAGTTCCGCTCAGGATTTGTAATCTTCTATGGCAACCGTACTGATTGACAAACTATTGCAAGCCTGCGTCAAGCAGGGTGCTAGCGATATCCACATCGTCGTGGGCCAGCCACCGGTATTTCGCCTGCATGGTCGCATGCGCAAGCTGGACACGAAGGTGCTGGAACCGGAAGACACCGTGGCGCTGATGAAGAGTATCGCGCCGGATCGCTGCCAACGCGAGTTGCAGGAAAACGGCAGTTCCGACTTCGGCTTTGCGTTTGGCGATTTGGCTCGCTTCCGCGTGTCTATCTTCAAGCAGCGCAGCAACATTTCAATGGTTTTGCGGCAGATTCCCAACGACAAGCTGACTCCCGAACAGCTGGGCCTGGCCCAATCGGTGGTTGATATGGTTCAGCGGCCTCGCGGGCTGGTGCTGGTTACCGGTCCGACCGGCTCGGGAAAAAGTACCACGCTGGCCAGCCTGATCAACTTTCTGAACGAGACTCACGATCATCACATCATCACGATCGAAGACCCCATCGAGTTCTACCACGAGCACAAGAAGTCGACCATCAATCAGCGTGAAGTGGGCGTGGATGTGCCCAGCTTTTCCGAGGCGATTCGCCGCGCGCTGCGACAAGACCCGGATGTCATTCTGGTGGGTGAATTGCGAGATTTGGAGACGATTCAAGCCGCCATTAGCGCGGCAGAAACCGGCCACGTGGTCTTTGGTACGCTGCACACCAATAGCGCTCAAGGTACCGTCAACCGTATTATCGACGCCTTTCCAGGGAATTTGCAGGACCAGATTCGCACACAGCTCAGCACATCCTTAATCGGCGTAGTGGCTCAGACGTTGCTACCGCGTATCGGCGGCGGTCGCGTGGCGGCTTATGAGGTCCTGGTCGTCACGCCCGGGATCGCCAATCTGATTCGGGAGAACAAGACTTTCCGAATCAACTCGGCCATTCAGACCGGGGCAAAATTCGGCATGAACCTGATGGACGACGCGCTGTTCAAGCTCTGGCAGGACGGCGTCTGCACGATTGAAGATGTGTTGTCCAAGAGCCATCGCCCTGACGATCTGGCCAAACGTGTCGTCAACGCCCGCAAAGGTATTTACGACAATCCAACCGTCGGCGAGGACGCAGCAGTCTAGGGGCCTGAGTACTGACAAAAAGTCACAAGCATTCAACATTCATCTCTAGTCAATTTCACCCTCCACCCTTCATATCCCTATGGTTACTCGACGTCTCGGCCAAATCTTAGTTGACCTGGGTTTCATCACCGACGACCAGTTGCAGGTCGTCTTGGATGAACAGCAGCAGCGCCCCGGCGCGCTGCTGGGCAAAATCGCCGAGGACCTGGGGCTGATTACCGAAGCCCAGTTGGCACAGGCGCTGGCCGAGCAGTTTCACATGCAGACCGTGGAATTGTCTGACGCCCAATTGCCGCCCGATCTGCTGAAGCATTTGACCGAAACCATGGCGCAGATGTACCGCGTCATTCCGGTTCAGTTCGACGGATCAGCGCTCACTGTGGCAACCAGCAATCCGCAAGACTTGCGCGTCCAGGACGAACTCCGCACCTTCCTGGGATATGACATCAAACTGGTAGTGGCCACCGATCGTGATATCGACGCCATGATCGCCAAGTACTATTCGTCCGACGTCGATACGATGGAACGGATCATCGAGAACCTGGCCAAGGACGATGAACTGATCACAGCGGCCTCCAAATTGTCCAAAGACGGCGCCTTTAACCTGAGTGACGCCGAAGCCCTGGCCGACAGCGCTCCGGTTCGCAAGCTGCTGAACATGGTGTTGCTGATGGCCATCAAAGATCACGCCAGCGACATCCACTTTGAGCCGTTCGAGACGGAATTCCGTATCCGCATCAAGGCCGAAGGTGTGTTGTACGAAATGGTGCCGCCGCCGCGCCACTTGGCCTTTGCCATTACCACGCGCATCAAAGTCATGGCCAATCTGGACATTGCCGAACGGCGCTTGCCGCAGGACGGTCGTATCGAGCTGATGGTGGGTGGTCACCAAGTGGACCTGCGCGTCAGTGTGCTGCCAACCCTGTTTGGCGAAAGCGTGGTCATGCGAATTTTGGACCGCTCGGTCGTGTCGCTGAACCTGAACAACGTCGGCATGGATGAACACACGCTCACGACCTTTCTGAAGATCATCGATCGGCCCAACGGTATCGTGCTGGTTACCGGACCGACCGGGTCGGGCAAAACCACCACGCTCTATTCGGCGCTCAGCCAGTTGAATTCGATCGAAGACAAGCTGATCACCACCGAGGATCCGGTGGAATACGATATCGATGGCATCATTCAGATTCCCATCGATCATGAAATCGGAGTGACATTTGCCTCGTGTCTGCGGGCCATTTTGCGGCAGGATCCCGACATCATCCTGGTCGGCGAGATTCGCGATGTGGAAACGGCTGAGATCGCGGTGCAGGCCTCGTTGACTGGCCACTTGGTATTCAGCACGCTGCACACCAACGACGCTCCCAGCACCATCACCCGTATGAAGGACATGGGTATTCCGACCTTCTTGATCACCGCCTGCGTCGAAGCCATTCTGGCCCAGCGTCTGGTGCGTCGCATTTGCGTCAACTGCCGCGAGGAGACTCAGGTTAGCCGCGAGATATTGATGGATCTGGGAGTCGATCCAGAAACGGTGAAAGACAAGAAGTTTTATCGCGGTCGAGGCTGTGACAATTGTAACAACACCGGCTACAAGGCCCGCATCGGCCTGTTTGAGCTGATGATCATGAACGACACTTTACGCGACATGATCATGTCTAACGCCACCACCGACCAACTGCGCGATAAGGCCGAAGAGTTCGGTATGATTCCGCTGCGCAGATACGGCATGAACTATGTCTATCAAGGCATCACCACCGCTGACGAAATCCTGCGTGAAACCATCGCCGATTAACCAACCATCCCACCCCCTGCGTAAGCCGGGGACAACCCGACCACAGTATCAGCACGACGACATTACGCCCAACAATTCATTACCGATTTTTACCGAAGGACCAACGCCATGCCGACCTTTCAATTTGAGGCCATGGACGCTAAAGGCCAAGAAATTAAGGACATCATCGAGGCCGCTAACGAAGAAGAAGCCCAGACCACGATTCGGCAGATGGGCTACTTCGTTACCAAAATCCAGGTAAAGAAGGGCGCTGCCAAAGCTGCGGTTGCTGGGCAAAAGAAGAAGCGGCCTTTCGCCATTGGCGGAGCCAGTACCAAGAATATCTGCGCTTTTACGCGTCAATTGTCGATCCTGCAAGACGCCGGTCTGCCGATCCTGCGCAGTCTGAAGATTCTGGAAAACAACAGCAAGCCCGGCAAACTCAAGAACTCGCTGATGGATACCTGCGACGAGATCGAGACGGGCTCGACCTTGTCCGAAGCGATGAGCAAGAGCCCCAAGGTATTCAACCGCTTGTACGTGAATATGATCAAAGCTGGTGAGGCGGGTGGTGCGTTGGAGACCATTTTGCAACGCCTGGCCGACTTTTTGGAGAGTTCCGAGGCGCTCAAGCGCAAGGTCAAAGGCGCCATGATCTACCCGATCGCCGTGGTGCTGATCGCCTGCGGGATATTGACTTTGATCATGTGGTACATCGTACCCAACTTTGCCAAGATGTTCGATGAATTCGGACTGACCCTGCCGCCGCCAACCTTGCTGCTGATTGCGATGAGCAATTACGTGGTCAACTATTGGTTCTTGTTGGTGCTGATTCCGTTCTGCTTCTGGCTGTTGGTCAAACTGTGTCGCAAATTCCGCTCGGGTCGCATGGGCTTTGATATGTTCATGCTCAAATTGCCGGTGTTTGGTGGCTTGGTGGAAAAGAACACGCTGGCCAGAACCACGCGCACCTTGGGAACATTGGTGGCCTCGGGTGTGCCCATTTTGGAGGCTCTGAACATCACCCGCGAAACGGCGGGCAATGCCATGTTCGAGCGTATCTTTACCAAAGTCAGCGAAGCCATTCGCGAAGGCGAAGTCATCAGCAAGCCGCTGCGCGACAACGCCACGCCCGGCTTTCAACCGATGGCCCTGTTTTTCTGGTGCATGACCGGCGCGTTTCCCGGGGTGATGGTGCTGTCGGTGGCACTTACGGCCGGACGGGCTGGTGCGCAGAAGGATTCGATGGAATCGCTGTTGATGGTGGGCGCCTATGTGCTGGGCGTCGGTATTCTGCTGAGCGCACTGTTTTATGTCATGAAGATGCGCACACGAGTCGTCGACGAACTGGTGGTGAACATGGTAGACGTCGGCGAAGAGACCGGTGAATTGGATACCATGCTTTACAAGGTTGCCGACACCTATGACGACGAAGTGAATGTGATGACCGAAGGCCTGACGCGGTTGATTGAACCCTTGCTGATCTGCTTCCTGGGATTTGCCGTCGGCTTCATCGTCATCTCGTTGTTTATGCCGCTCATCAAATTGATCACCGAGCTATCCAGTGCCAAGTAACGTAGCTACGCTCGCCCATCGTTTGGGTAGCTACACTGGCCACAGCGTGGTGATTTTTCAATGGACGACAACGCAATGACGACCAGCTAGCCGTAGCGTCAAGTAACGCTAGCTACAAAGTACCACCCTATTACACGCGGTTCGTTAATTCCGAATCTACCATCTCAAATCTGCTATTTCAAATTACCCAACCACCTTCCCAACTCTCTATAATTCGAAAGGCGTGCTAGCCATGCTCAGCCTAATCCCTCACCAGCCTAACAGCCGCCACGCGCTAGCGTCCGGTTCCTGTCGCACCTCCCATCGCCGCGCCTTTACGCTCGTCGAACTGTTGATGGTCATCGCCATTATTGGAGTCATCGCTGGGCTGGCCATTACCGGCTACAACGTCGCCTCGCGCACCATCCAGAAGCGGGCCATCGCCATGGAGGTTATGAACCTGGCGCAAGCCGTCGAATCCTACAAGTTAAAATACGACAGCTACCCACCCGACGGCTCCAGCCGAGCTGCTTTTGAAGCGCATTTTAAGGGTGTGTTTCCCAATATGGCTCAGAGCGAGTTCACCGCAGTTTATCGAACAGCTAATTCACATTTACACGCAATGGATCAGGACGGTATTTCACGAACCACGGTCATGGATCCTGCCGAAGCACTGGTATTCTGCTTGGGAGGGTTCAGCAACGATCCGCAGTATCCATTCACGGGAGCAGGCGGACCTATACTGCTTGATCTACCTGGGCCTAATAGCACTCGCGTTCCAGTTCGCTCGAACAGGCTGAATGAACCAAACCTACGTAGACAGTACAACATCGATCGCAATGAAGGGTTTTTTCCGATGTCTCTAGATCGACTCACCGCAATTGTTGACCCAAATCAAGGAATCGTAATCTCTACCGATGAAGCAGAGCTATTCACTGGCCCAGGACAAACACCAGATGCGGATTTCATGCCAACATACAAACCTCGCGGCAAGTCGACACCAGTCGTCTATTTCTCGGCCGCTACATACAGCGTAGGACTCTACGACCTTACGAATTCGACGGTGGATAGAGGAGCTGCAAAGCCGCTGCGGTCCGATCAAATCAATACGAATTTCACACCATCGAACCCGGATAAGTACTATCGCTTTATGAATGACAAGACCTTTCAAATTATTTCGGCCGGACTGGATGATCACTTCGGCGGCTCGAAGCTGGGGACACAACTATTTTTCTTCCCGAGTGGTAAGAGAATCAATGTTACGGACTCAGAGGATATCGGTGGCAACTACCAAGAATCGGACAGCACTGGTCCCAGTCCGCAACTTGACAACGTCACCAATTTTTCGGACGGCCCTTTAGAGGACTCACTGCCTTAACGCTGTGCTCGTCCAAAAATGCATCGGCTACCAGCTCATCCGGCCTGCAGTGGCTCGGAAATCTGAAATCTCAGATTTGCGATCCACAATCATCAACTCCAAATCAACCCAAATTTTCATTCTCAATTCCCGATTATCCAACATCAATTTTTCTTGGCACATTCCTTGCACTACCTTCTAGTTTGTTAGGGAAATTGCGCCCATTTCCGTCTCAGGCTGAGAAGAACGTTGCAGACTGAGGCGCAGGCGATGATTGAGAGAGCCAGCGGATCAGTACGAGTCGAAATGTAATGTTGACAAAAATCAACACAAACCGCAGTTGCGTTACTGGTAGCCACCGTCGCCAGAGGGTGGAGCGTGGTACCTGCCGAGCCGCCTTTACGCTGGTCGAGCTGCTGGTGGTCATGGGTATTCTGGGCTTCCTGGTCAGCATGTTGACCTACGCGCTGCTGGGAGCGCAATCCGACGCCCGCGCCGCTCGCACCCGCGGCACCATCACCAAGCTGAACGACATCATCCTCACGCAGTGGGAAGAGTATCGCTATCGACCGGTAGACGTGCGGCTGGAGAGCTTTCGCTTGTTCAACCAATCTGCGAACCTACCACCCGGTGTTCAGCCGACGGTACCTCTGCCTCAAATGCAAGCTCACCTACGCATGCAGGTACTTCGCGACACCATGCGCATGGAGATGCCAGATCGTGTTAGCGACTTACTTTTTGAACCCTCCTACTACGTGAGCCCTGGGTATCTGGTCCCAGAGAGCGTTGAAGACGCCGCATTGAGGGCAGGTTTCACAAATGCCTATCTTTCGCAGCGAGCCTACCCGCATCGCTTCGGGAATATTTACGGCGCGCTTTTTCAGGCTATATCCAATAGCCCTCATCCTGAAATTGATCAACTGCGTCAGACCGCCCCTCTGTTGCCCCCAAGTGAACTGCCCTCAAGCGGCATAGCGCCGCTCACGGGACAGCCACGTTCTCATTTTCCCGATGGACAGGGCATTGATGCTCGGCAGGCCTTGGACCGGATTAAGCAATGGAATAAGCACATTCAGTCGAGTGAACTGCTCTATTTGATAATCGCCAATTCAACATACGGTGGGTCTTCAGCACTGGAGTACTTTCGTCCGTCCGAGATCGGGGACACCGACGAAGATGGACTATTAGAGTTCATCGACGCCTGGGGAAATGCAATTCATTGGATTCGCTGGCCTGCTGGCTATCCCAGCGACTTGAATCGGTACTCAGGCACCGATGCAATGGACCCGCAGAGAACAGATTGGCGTTATCGTAGTTCAGACTGGCCAGAAAGTCAGCAGCCCAAGACAGTCATTCCTCTCATTGTCTCGGCTGGAGCAGACGGGAATTTTGGGGTCGTGTTTGACCACGATGATTTCGCTGAACCTGGCCAAAGCATTAATTCCTTGCCAATTGCCTATGCGCTGATGCCGCAAGGCTCGCGATTCTATATTGATCCATTTTTCACTTGGGATTATGCGAATAGCGTTCCCAATGGTGCAAGCAGTCATCCACCATTCACTGAGAATGACCCGAATGACCGCGACTCAAGCAACAATCACCGGGGTTTTCGCGCTAATCAGATGGGGGCAACACCGACTCACGTTTTGGGCATTGCTAATGAAGCCCCAACCGACAACATCACCAACCACGACATCATACTAGGGCAGTAGCGATGAGAAGTTGTAAACAGCTTGTTGCTACCAACGTCGCTACGCTCATCAGAGCGTGCAGGCGGGGCGAACGCGCGCCAACACGCGGCGGTCTGACGCTAGTCGAACTGCTGATGGTCATGGGCATTTTGACTATCCTGGCCTCGATCTCACTGACCGCAGCTCGCAGCCTGATGCGCGGCAACAAGGTCAGTCAAGCCGCCATCCTGGTCAAGCAGTATTTGCAAAACGCCCAGATTCGCGCCGTCACCAACGGCCGCCCCGTAGCCGTATTCTTCGATCGCGTGAGTCCCTATGGCGATACAAACAGTAATCCTATTCCCTCGAATTACACGGTCACTCGCTTACAGTTCGGCGAAGTCTTTCCTCCGTATATGGGCGATGACTTAAACGCGTCTGGCATATTAAGTGATGTGCCGCTGGTAGTGATGGCCGATGGGTTTACTACGCGACCGGCAGATCAGCATGCTGACATGATTAGCATTCCCTTTTCCCAAGTGGCTTCGGGATTTTCGGTAAATGGATTTCTTAAACCCGGTGACTGGATTGAATTCGTCGGTCACGAGGGCAAGTTCCGCATCGAGAGCATTACGCGTATTCCGAATGATGCGAATCCCAGCCAGGTTCAAGTGCATTTTTTCAATCCGCCGTCGGAATATAACGACTTGCTGCACAAAAAGGTTCTGCGCGGGTATCCGCTTCACAACGTTTACGAAGTGGGTCTGTCTGCATCTCCAACGCTGCTACCGATTTCAAGTACGACAACAGAAGTAAAGTTCCGAATCTACCGCCAACCAACGAAATCACTTGTTGGAGCAATAACGCTTCCGCGAGGTGCCTGCGTTGATCTGTCTCTGTCAGGAATAGGCGTCGCTGACAGCGGGGCAGGCGGCGGAGCGTATGGACTCGCTCAAGTATCAGCACGAATCGATGGATTTGCTACACCGGCGGACCATAGTCGAGTAGGGATTGTGTTTGACGGCCAAGGCAGAGTTTCTTATTTGATGCACGAAGATCGTGTGAACGGAACGCAATTGCCCCCTCGGTTTTCCGAAGTGAATTCCAACCTGTACCTCATGGTCGGCCGCGCAGACCAAGTTCTGCCGGGGCATTCGTCTTCAAATCCGAACGTTACGGCTGCTGCTCAGATTGCGGCCTTGCAGCAAGCTGGTGGCGAGTTACCGCCTAGCAATTTGTTGGACCTGGAGAATGTGTGGATCTCCTGCAATCCATTCACCGGCGAGATCAAGAGTTCCCCGTTAGCTGCGGTCGACGAGAGTACCATCGAGGCAACAATTGCCGAACTGCGCGCAAACCGAGATCCCACTAATCCGTTTGCCAACTATGTTCGGCAGTCACGGCAATTGGCCATTTCGGGAGTCCGCAATTAAGTGAGCTGTGAGAGTAGCATGATCCGACTCCCCCGTACCAATCAGCGATGCAGCACCGGCGGCCGCGCGAGTACCAAATCGTACTCGTCCTCAGCCCTTGGCGGAACTCGTCCTCAGCCCTTGGCGGTACTCGTGTTCCCGGTCGACAGGCCCGAATCGAGTACGAGTAGCATTTCAATGAGTACGGGTAGGACTGCAGACCCAAACAACTCAGCTTCAAATCTCACGCAGAGCGTGATAAACAGTCCTTCGCTCACGCAGCGGCGGGGGATGGGCGGTGCCTCGAACATGCAGCCGGTTGGGATGGGGCGGCGAGCGGCGGTGACGGTGCTGGAAGTGTTGTTTGCCACGATGGTGGTGATCGTGGGGCTGATCGGGATAGCCTCCATCATTCCGATAGCGGCACGCAACGCCGGTGAAGCCAACTCGCACAACGTCGCTTTGTCGCTCGGACTCTCCTGGGCCGACAGTTTTATAGCTCGAGGATTTTACCAGCCTAGTCCGAGTGCGATGCGAGGCGGGCTCAAGTGGACTTGGTATCGCGATTTTGTTTATAACGGCAACCCTCCAGGCTGGCAAGAATTTTCAGAATTGCCAGACTCAGTCAGTACCGGTTCACGCCTCGGAGCTGTAAAGCACACGCGGACAAAGGGCCATGTGCCTGTTTGCATTGACCCACACCTGATGTCATGGGCATATTCAGATAAGGACAGAAGAAACCTGTTCGCTGACCATGTCAACAATCCACCTCATGCTTATAGAGCGTCTGTATTTCCGTATTTCGATGATGGGTACGATCCACGCTCCAGTCCGATCCATGCTCCAAGTGGGATACCCGACCAGCCGCGCATGATTCGTGTTACCCTTGCGCCCTCGACTGATCGAATCTTGGAGCGTGAATCCATCGTAGATATTTTTGGATCTGTGGATGAGCTTGTCGGAGATACTTTTATCGATCCTAGCTTGCCAGTAGCCGATCGCGACTCGGTTCCCGCCGAACGGCTATTCGCAATTGACAGCAGCGGTAATAGGCTTAAGTCGCTTACGGAAGGGCGTTACACCTGGATGGCTACAGTTGTACCCAATGAGTGGGACGCAGATATTGGCAGGCATGCACTGGTTTCCTTTGTCGTATTCAACCGGCATGACCATCAATTGAACCACCTTGAACTGCCATCAGCCAGAGGTGAGCGTCTCACCATGGTGAGGCCGCTGTCGGGCAATTTTTTAGGGGGTACAGGTGGGCGCATTGAATTGACGTGTAATTCCGAAGTTAGCGATACGTTAAGTGTTGGAGACTGGTTGTTGCTCGGGAGAATGCTCCCTTTTGCGGGGCCAACAGCAGCTCATTATCCGTACTTCCGCTGGTACCGTATTATTGCAACAAGTGGCGTCTCTACGATTAGCGGTACAACTTGGTCGCGAGAGGTTGTGCTGGAAGGACCTGATTTCAATTTTGACGATGGCTTTCCAACGTGTGCAACGCTGGTTGGTGGTGTGGTGACAGTGGTTGAGCGGCAGGTGCGGTTGGAGTAGTGAGAACAATCCATGGGAGCAGCCCAACCAACGCAACTCGTACCTCAGACGGCCAACGTCTCGCAGGAACGGGGTGGGATGGGCATGAATGGTTCGTGAACGACATTGAGTTTTTACGGTATGGGGCGGGATGGGGATGAATGATTCGTTATCAACATTGTGTTCCTGCGGGATGTGTACTGCGCGGGGCGCAGGAGATTAGAGCTAGAGGTTATAAGCGATGAATACCATGAAACACAGCCACCAAAATCGTGGACTCATCCTATTGGTCGTGCTGGGCATGTTGACGCTGTTCAGCTTGCTGGCGGTCACCTACGTCATCTATGCAACTCAATCCCGCTCCACCAATGTCGCCTTCAGCCGCCGTATGGCGCGCGAAACCGAGACTCGCTCACTTCTGGACGAGGCCATCAAGCAGCTCATTCGTGGGACAACAGACACGGGTTCGGCCATGTGGGGTCAGGATATGTTGGCGGATTTGTACGGGGCCAATGAGACGAGCAAACTACAAATCGGTTTGAATCCGCTTGGCGACCTTCAGGTACGCATTCCGGGATCTGCGCTGGAGTATCCGTTGCTGTTGGGCAGTGACCAGAGATTCTTGAGGATCCCTCTGGTTCCAGAGTCAATTAGGTTTCCTGTGGATATCGATCCCGATAACGATCGTCGAAACAAAGATGATATCATTACCGGTCGAACGATCACGTTCTATCCAGATCAAGGACCACTCAGCGGGCAGTCGTTCCGTATCTTGCGATATGTCGGTGATGGGACCTCCGCCCCGACTAGCGGTACTGACAGCTTGATTGCCAGTGGTTCCCAGTATTCCATTACGATCGATCTACATGAAGCAGACCTCGACCGAACTCATTCTCAAATGTTCGATGGGAAGTATGTGAGTGGTTCAGTTCGCGAGTGGATTAAGAGTAATGTAATTGCGGTTTGTTATACGAATGCGATTTCCAGCAATCCTCCGCCGATAGGCTATCGGCTATTCCTGAACGCTGTTGCACTCAACGCTCACGGAATTGGAATTACTAATAGTGGCGAGTCACAGGATCACCGCCTCACTGCAGGTACAGATGCTCCCGCAGAAATTGGTCGCATGCCCGTCGGACTTCAGCCCAATGTTCAAGGATTATTGAGTTCGGGCGAACTGGCATTGCCTGGATTTACAGGGATCGCCGGCGATACCGATGAACCAGTCGATGCAGCCGACTTCAACACGATGTTTCTATCTTATCGAGCTCATAAAGCGAAGTTCTCGCGAAATATTGATCCCAGTTTTTATCGCGCAGCATTGATAAAATACATCACTGGCTTCAAGCCGATCTCTTCCTATTCGGAAGAGGAGTTGTGGGCTACATTGCGACGCATCGAATTCGCAACGCTGCGCCCCCTTGCGCTGGATATTGGCAGGTCAGGGCCGATTCCAGCTTATATGGATTCAAGAAAGATTCGCGAAGTTGGACCTGGAATATGGCGCTACGTCAGTCATCCGCAGTTTAAGCCTTCCAAACAAGGTATTGGCGTACTGCAAGTTAACCCCGGCGACAACTGGAATGAAAAGTTCAAAGATTGGGTTGAGAAGCTTACGGCTACGGATGACGAGGATCAGTGGGATGTCGACAACACCGGCGACGGTTTGGCTGATAGTATATGGATGGACATTGGGTTTCCGCTTCAACGAACGCCTGATGGCAAATTGCTTAAGGCGTTGGTCGCATATTACGTCGATGATTTAGACGGCAAGATAGATGTCAACGCAGCCGGGGGAAATGCACAGGCGAACTGGTATGCCGAGGCATTTTCCAGCAACATTCTCGACGACACTGTTGCGCGGCAATCGACTTTGTTGGTGCCGACGGGTGCAAGTCAAGTAACCGTACCGATGGCCCAGGGATTTGGTTTTGGCCCGGCAGAGATTTCTTTTCGACACCTACTGGGGAAGTCAAGCCTAGTGGATTCTAACGGCCAACCCTTGGATGGCGAGCAGGCTTACAAGGCCATTATGTTGGCACGCTATAGTCCAAGGACCGGCGCGGCCAACGGCTCACCTGGAGATAAGGAATGGGAGGCCATATCCAAGCTGCTTCATTTGCCAGGCTACCCTAATTTTTGGGACAACACTGACCGGCAACTGTTTGTGAGTCAACATCGCCATGGCGGTTTGCCGGGTTTGCCGATTGGCATCCGTGGTCGAGAATCTTTGGTGCTCGACCGGCTGGGCAATCCGTTTATTCATAATCACAGCCCGTGGGTGCGACACGAGAATTCGAGCTCTATTGGTATTGCCAATAATGAGTATGAGTCACGCTTGATTTCCGGGGGGTATGCCGACTCAGCGTTCCAGCTAAGCGACTGGGAGCGGGTCTACCGAGTTAGCGACGCAGATCGCGCATTGTTATCTACGCGACTCCAGTCATTGTTTGGAGAAACCGACAGGTCTATACCAGCCAGTAATTTGCGGCATGAGATCACAGTTCGGAGCCGAAGTCTGTTGGCTCCCAAATTGAGCCATCGATCCCGAGAGATCAACGAACCCGCCCCAATGTCGTTCTACGACTTGGTCAATGCGATTCGTAAGTTCAAATCATCGCAAACTGGTCTGGAGAACATTCCGCCGGCGGCATTCCGCGCAATGTTTCCCCTGGAGTTTAACCGAGCATTGCCCATGGACTTGAATCGGCCATTTGGTAACGGAATTGATGACAACGGCAACGGAGAGATCGACGAACCTACAGAAGCCAGCCTTGAGCGACCATTTCAACAGCAGCCGATGAGTATCACTGGAACCGTACGTAACGACAGCTTGCAACTGGACCTGACTCAGGGAGCTACCAATTTTGATGACCAGGTTGCCGTGGGCGTAGTGACTGGATTGGAGAGTCGCCAATTGTTTGCTCGCCATTTGTATTGCCTGGCCCAATTGATTGTGCCTGACGACTATGCGTTTCCAAATCTTGAGCCCGAATACTGCAAGACTCTGCTTGCCAACCGGAGGAACAGTCAAGCCGCCTTCAAGAAATACCTCGAAGTCCGCGCCAGAATACTCGCGCAATGGGCAGTCAATGTTGTCGATTTTCGCGACGCGGATTCGGCAATGACGCGATTTCCCTATGATCCAGATCCGCTGGATAAATTAACGCAACAGTTTGATGATGTCAGCAATGTAGCACCAGGCTGGAACCTTCACCGTTGGACGTCATCCGAGCCAGCCCCCGTAGCGTGGGGCATGGAACAACCCGAGTTGCTGCTGACTGAATCGTTAGCCTTCCATGATCTACGAGTCCGCGGATTTGTTACTGGAACTAACAAGAAACGATTCGATCAGTTTCGCATGCCAGAAGGGTCTCTGTTTCTTGAACTTTACAATCCACGGACAACACTACAGGGTACAACAGCAGTTGATTCTGCGCAGTTTCCGGGTGTGTCCGGTGCCTTGTATAGCAAAATTGCTGGGGGCGACATTGCGTTGAATCTTAGTAAGCTAAGTGTGGACGGGCAGCATCCCCTGTGGCGCATCTACGTCAGCGAAGGGATAGATAAGTCGAAAGGTGGTACTCACAAGACGCCAAATCAGCGAATGCTGAACGCTCCCGTGTCGACTGAGTCGCGCTATGATTTAACCTATCAGTTACCTACGTCCAATCGTCCAAATGGTGCGGCAATCACTCCCTATGGTTCGCATGGTAGCGGATTGGTTTTTGACCATACTGGACTCATTCGCGACAGCAGGCCAGATCCTGCCAGTAATCCAAGGGCAGATGACGATACTCAGCGACTGCCTGAGCCAGATGCTGCTAAGGCTCGTGTGGTTGTATTCGTGCCCGACAGCGTATTTGAGCCCATCAAGGCCAACACGCCAGGCGTAACGCTCCCGGATGCACAGGTTTTCGTCAATCAGTCGACAACTGAGATGTTCCTCAGAGGCAATCAATATTTGGTAGTTGGGCCCCGACAGATTAGCCGCCTGGGATCACTTGCCGGAGCCAAGAAAATGCCGCCAGTGAATCGCCCAAGTAATCATCGCATCCAGCTCACGGCCACTTGGCCAGCGATGTTTGCCGAAGATGGTTCTCCCAGCGGAATGCAATTTCGTCGATTTGGTCCAGGTCAACCAGTACGCGCTGCAGTTACTATGATCGCTGCGGCGAGTCGTCCGGTAGGTTGGGCAAAGCCTGAGACAAATGGTTTTCGAGTTGGCATCTCTGTATCAGAACCATTGGCTTCAAGCTACTACCGGGAGCCATCAACGCCGGTCAATACCGATACCAGTCCAAGTGTGGGATTTCAAAACGTCTTTGACGGATATCACGACTACAGGACGAGCACGACACCTGCACTTGCGCCTTTCGATGACGGCAGTTCAGGTCCCCTCGCGGTTTGGAGCAGCAATTCAACAGGATACGGTGGAGGACAACCACCGTCCGGGGGCAACAATTCTCACCCCCTTACCGTGAAAGATATCGGAAATGATCCGCCCGTTCCGGTCGTTGAACCTGGCACGGCCGTGGACTGGTGTACCGCTTATCTACAGCGGTTGGCCGACCCAAGTAAACCATGGAATGAGGTTCACAACCCCTACATGACAGTGGATTGGATTCCGATCGACTTAACCGTATTCAGCGGTGAAGATGACGATAACGACTTGGCACCGGCAACTGGACAGACGCTGAGACTCGCGTCACGGCAGAAGGCTGGACAAATGATCAACAGCAAGTCGCATGTGTTTGACCCGAATCCTGCGACAGCTCAGGGAGGTGAATCACACTTCTCGTCGCTTACACATGCTCCACGAAAAGCCAGTCCTGGGTATGCCGGTGGAAGTGACGCTGACAAGCATACGATGTTGAAGTTTTCAATTGCCGGTGATGCAGGTGCGGCGCTCAATCCGAGGCCGTCAAAGACCGAGCCAGGCTCAAGCCCAGAGTTTTTTGCGAATAGCACTACAGAGCTGAGCTTTGCTACATTGGGCTTCTTGAATTCTCCGTTCGTCTTGGCAGCTGAACACGGCATCTCGTCCGGCTTGCCACCCACTTATAGTGCTCCGCTGGGACCGTTTTTTGGCGGGCCCTCCGATCCGCGCAAGACAAGTCCCAACTGGTTTCCCGCCAGCTTATTCTGGGCCAATCGAGATTTCGTAAATTCCATGGAGCTGGCCTATGTGCCCTTGAGCAGTCCTGGACAGATAGGCCAAGAGTTTTCGGCCACACGGCCGGCAGCCCCTCCGCTTGAGCCCTATGGGCCAGCCTTTCATAACGGGGGCGGGGCGATGCCAACTGCGTCTAGCGGTACCCTGAACCCCAACGCGGGCTACAAGTTCGCACACCTTTTAAACTTCTTTCAAGAAATGCCCGAGGTTGCTGGCACGTTTGCTAATACGCCCAATCCGAAAGACGCAAGCCTCACGAAGCTGTTTGAGCTTGTTGAGACACGATCGCCCTGGGTGGATGTGCAATCGGTGCAATCACCTGATTTAGGTTACAGCCATGCTGTGCTTAGGCCATTCCGACCACCCTACAATACACTGCCGCGCGAAGCTGAGCCTGGCCGTATCAATTTGAATACGATTTCGGAGCCCAACGTACTGAAGGGTCTTTATGCACAGTTGCTCAATTGGGACGATCGAAAGAATGAATCCGTTTCGACCGACGACGTGTGGAAATTGTTTGAAACGTCGCGGCGTGGATATGCAACAGAGGGACCTAATCCCGATTATCCGACACAGTTTGCAGGAGTTTTCAAGCCGACCGCAGAAGCTGGAATGGTTCCGCAAACACGAAATGGCAAGCTGGATGAGCATTCCAAGAAGAATCCAGTGCAGTCAACTATCTGGCGGCAGCATCCAGTAACAGCCAATTCACCTCCCCTGTTCAGCTACCGCCCAGCCTTGACTGCAAACGACTTGCCACAACCACATGTGCTGCATGACATTCTTCCCATCTCACGGCTGCAGAAGCTAGTGACGGAGCGGTCGAATGTGTTTGCGGTGTATACGACAGTGGGGTTGTTTGAATACGATCCATCAACCGGGAATATCGGGCGCGAGTATGGCTTGGACAATGGGCAGAATAGGCGGTTGAAGGCGTTTTACGTGATCGACCGCTCGGTGCCAGTGGGTTATCGCATCGGCGAAGATCATAACATCGATAAGACGATCCTCGTTCGCCGTATTCTGGCGGAGTAGTGCCCTTGGCAGGAGGGCGAAGAGGCTGAACCACAAAGACGCGAAGACACGAAGGAAAGAGTAGCCGTGGACCGAAGGCAGCGCTGGGCAGAAGCGAAATCACTGCTGAAGTCCGGCTAGGGGCGGGATAATGGTAGAAGGTGGCGAGCGTGGATACGGAGAATCGGTTAGGTAACTAGCCCTTTGGTGACCATCATGAAGACGTCTTCCAGCGTGGGTTCTTTGTCGTGAAAGCTGTGCATGGTAGCACCGGCCTGGAACAGTTGCTGCATAATGTCGCTCAACTGGTCGTCGCTGGCTTCCAGTTCCGCCTCTACGCGATTGCCAGTAGCCTCCAGGTTGCGCAGCTCTGATCGCGTGCGGAGGATAGAAACCCCGGTTTCAACGTGTTGGTTAAAACGAATGACGACATGACGATTCTTGCGTATCTGCTTGTAGACACTGTCGATGGGGCCGGCCATCAACAATTGCCCGCGCTCGATAATGCCGATCGAGGTGCAGCAGTCGGCCAACTCGGACAGGATGTGCGAGCTGATCAAGATGGTTTTGCCCATGCGGCGCAGCTCTTTTAGCAGCGCCTTGACCTCAATTCTGGCCCGAGGGTCCAGACCGCTGGTCGGTTCATCCAGGATCAGCACTGGAGGATCATGAACCAGTGTCTTGGCCAGGCACAGCCGCTGCTTCATGCCGCGCGAAAGTCCGTTGACAAAGTCGTCGCGCTTGTGTCCCAGGTCCAGCAGTTCTAAGACGTCTTTGATGATCTGCTTGCGCTGTCCGCGCCCGATCTTGTAGGCCACGGCGAAGAAGTCCAGGAACTCCCAGACCTTCATGCCGTCGTACACGCCGAAGTCATCTGGCATATAGCCGATGCTGCGGCGCACCGCCATGGGGTCGTCGTTGACGCTGCAACCGTTGACGGTGGCACTGCCGCGCGACGCCTTCAGTAGTGTGGCTAGATAGCGAATGGTGGTGCTCTTGCCTGCTCCGTTGGGTCCAATAAAGCCGAACATCTCGCCGGCAGCGATGTTGAGCGTCAGTGAACCGACAGCGGTGAAATCACCGTAGTCTTTGCCGAAGTCTTGCAGTTCAATCATGAATGGTCAGAAGTTCCAGCGAGTAAAATGTCAGGCAGCTACCAATACGGTTGCATCAATTCTGCGTTGCGGCATCGTCGTCGGGTTGGTTGGGGTTATCTTTGGGCAATTCCGCATCGGCCTCTTTGTCAACTGCTGGGCGGCTGGCGATGCTAGTGTCGGGTTGGGGAACAGGCATGTCCGGCTCAGCCAAATGCGCCACGACTATGCTCACACTATCATACTGATCGGCGGCAGGTTTGATGGTTAAATCCCCCAGTCGCTGCGACGTATAGCCGATAAGCATGATTTTTCCGAGGGGCAGCGGCGCGTTGCGAAGTACTTGATGCAAGATGCCGCCGATCCACAGTTCGCTCGACTGCTGCATCTCGGTCGCAGTTGGTTGTACGGATCGAGTAAGGAACTGCTGATTCCAACCTGGAATGCCCAGCTCAAAGGCAGTCGTTTCCCATCGAAGCTCTCGCCTTTGACCTGCGGCCAAATTCCCGAGCCAGGCGGTCTGTGCCGCACCGCTGGAGGTCCGGCCGATTACAACCGCACCGCTGATAGGAAAGTTGGTTGTATTCAGCACTAACTGCGACTGTCCATCGTCCACATAGCGGACGGGGCTGTCCAGCCGTATCATCTGCTCGGCGTGCAACATCTCTAGAGAATTGGAATAGACCGTCAGCGGCTCCAGCACCACACCATCGGAGTGACCGTATTGCGTGCGCAGTTGCCGGGTAGCACCCAGCGATCGGCGAGCGGCCCTGGTAACATCGCCCATGGGCAACGTCGCGGCGTCGTGTCCGGCGGCGGTGACTGAGTAATTGGTCGATAGCGATGTGTACAGGGCCAGGTACTGGCTAAGGTGGCCGCGTGGGTGATCGTGATACAGTTCCAGCAGTCCGACATCGATGGTGCGGCGTGCAAAGCCGATATCCAGTTGTGCAACTTTGCCGACCACCACCACGGCAGCTACTGCCATCAGCGGCGCGGCGACCCAAGCCAGTTCCAATCTACCAATCATGCGAAACAACAGGTAATTCAATGGAACCAGGCACAGCAAATATCCGCCTAGCAACTTGAGTATCGTCGCGCGCGAAGGCAATTCAATACCAGCGGCGGCTCGCAGCGACTCGACGGCTGCTGCCGATACACCGGAGTAGTCGCTCCATGCGCCGGCACCGCCCCACTGGCCAGCTTCGTGCGCGTGGGAGCGGCCGCTGATCGATTGTGTCAATTGATCCAGCGCGCCTGCGACGGCTGCGGCGACAACCGGAGCGCTCGTTGCGGATTCAGCGGAATCGCCAGAGCTGCGGCGATTACGTCCAGGTGGCAGTTTATCTTCCGAATGGCCAACAGGCGCTGGGCCGCCTCGATAATCGCGAAAGCGGCGACTATCAACGCGCGCCAGATCACGAGCCAAGATGCGAAGATTCGAGTGCAGTCGGGGGTCCAGATTGCGCTGCTGATAGGGTGCGGCCCAGGTTTGAGTCAGTTCTTGGTTCACCTGGTCGCGAGCCATCTGTCTGGGCCAACGACGCAGCAAGCCAGACGACAGGAAGCTAGAAAAATAGGGCCATGAATAGATCCGCGATTCGCGGAGCGGAAAGCCAGTCAACGCGATTCGCCCGCGACCAATTCGGCGTTCGGCTACTGTCTCGCCTGAGCCAGGTAGCCACTGGGCTGCATCATTCAGTTGGAACTGTAGGCCGGCAATGGGTTGGCCGACGATCTGAAACTCTGCAGGCACGGGATTGGCTGACAGATCGACTGTTTGCCAAGTCGCTGCCAGTGCCGCGAGCGAAGCCGAGTCGACTTCGCTGCTGGCAGCTGAAGTAGCTGGTAAGTAGGGTGATAGAAATGAATTCTGGAGCCGCGACCAACTTGTCGGGCCGCAGATGATCAACTGGCCGCCCCAATGCAGCCAGTCGAGCAGCGCAGTCTGCTGGTCGGCCGATAGGTCTTGCGGTGCTACATCGTCCCAGACGATGGCGGCGATGCTGGTCATCGTCAGCAGACTGGAGGGCAGTAGATACTGGTTGTTTCTGGGTTGAACGAGTGTAACTTCGTAACTGCGAGTGCGGTCGTTGGTTAACATGCTGGGGGGACCAGTCCAATACACGGCATCCAGGCTGGCCAGATATTGATAGCCAAGCGCCTGTGGCGACAGAACGACCATGTGGAATTCATTCTCTTTCAGCTCCGCAACAGCGGTTCGCTTGCCGCTGGTCGGCAGAGGAACCATCAGCGGCACAGCGAGCAGTTCAGTCTGTAGGGTCAAGCGGCTGAGATCGGGTGGCAGGCCATCGATCGACTCGCTAGCTGACATGCCGGTGGGCACAAAGAACTGCAAATCTAACGCCTTCTCCTGGCCTTTGGGCAGGCTGGTGCGGCGGCTAAACTGATTGACGAAATTGGTCGCAGGCACGGTCAGCGGCTGGTTATCGGACACAACAGTTCCGACCGATAGAACTTGTTTGTCTTCCTGCAGGGCTTTGAATCTCTGAGTTGTTTCCAGCCAGTGACCGCGTTTGACGGTAACGATTGAGCGCTGAGCATCGGCGGGTAGCGATACTAAATCATTGGCCAAAAGTTCGGCTTGTTGGTCGCCACGCCGCTGCTGTTCATCATCTTCGGCTGTTGACTGTGACCGGCCATCATCGCAGCCGCGACAGCCGACGACCATTGGCAACAGCAGGATCAGCAGCCACCAGCCGCTGAGCCAGCCACAGACTGTTGGCGGTCGATAATTCACGGAAGCATAATTCAGTGAGCGATGTCTGGGGGGATGTTTATCACAACCCGCTGCCTTTGCGAGTGACAGCCCGTGGTAGCTGGCTAACGTAGCGGGTGGCGAAGACCGACGGATGGAGACGACTGATTGATCTGGCAATCGTTGGTACGCTTCAGCCCATACTGCTTCATCGGTCAGCTTCAAGTTTCGCAACGGCATAGCAGCTTAGAGTAGAGGGCGTGGTTGGCAACGGTTATTGAGATGAATCCTATTGGTTGGCCGGTGCCTGGGGCTGCAACGGAGTGGTCGCCGGATTTGCATCGCTGGTAGCCGTACTAGCATGGATTGCCGCAGCGGCAGCCGCTTCGAACTGACTAAGTTGGGCTTTTAACATGCGGTCGTGAGGGGATTTGGCTAGCGCCCGGCGTTGGTACTGAACCGCCTCAGCAAACTGACCGGCTGCGAAGCGGCAGCGTGCCATGGTGTCCAGATAGGCGTATGATTCGGGTTCGATTTCTAACGATCGACTACTGAGATAGAGCGCCTCGTCAATGTGGACATCGCAGTTGCTGAGCAGCCAAGCAAGCTGATTGCAGGCTTGGGCTAACCCCTGGCTTACGCTTGCGAACTGGCCGAGGTTGGACTGGGACATCCGGGCTTCTTCCTCAGCAACTAGAGATCGAAAGCGATTCAGCATGCGCGGAAAATGGTCGTCAAACAGCGCTTGCTGCGCATCAGACTTCGGCATGCGACGCAGACTGATAACGATATCTGGATTTTGCATTTCAGCGTTCAAATTAGATTCGAGCGCCTGACGGTAGTGTTCCAGGGCTTGGTCGATCTGATTCTCAGCCGCAAACTGTTGGGCGCGATACCAATGGTAGTCCGCAACGACTTTAGCGTGATCGTACAGAGCCCTAGGCAGCTTGTTATCAGCCGGTTCTTTTTCGATCTGTGGCTGGAGAGTGTCGGCCGCACGAGCAAAATTGCCACCTTCCCAGTAGAAGTGGCTCAACCACTCGCGAAGCTGGGCGACGATACGTACGTCTACCTTGTCGATGGTGAGTGCTTCCAGGTATTCTGCTTCTGCCCAGTTGAACATTCCGCGCTCGCGCAGCTCCTGGGCTTGCATTCCGCGCTGCAGAGCTTCGGTATCACCAGCGCCGCCTCGACCGAATTGCCCCAGCAGATTTGCACGATTCTCAGGCAAGTGCAATGCCCGACCGGCCAACTGATCAGCTTGCAGGCTATCACCCAATTGCAAGTGCGCTTCAGCCAGCAGATATGTCAGCTTGGGGTCTTGGTCGAAATGTTGAGCCTGCTCGGTGGCGAACTGCACCACCAGCTCAGGCAGGTTCACTGACAACAACCAGATACAATATTCGCGTATCGCTTGAGAATTGGGAGCCACCAAGCGCATGCTGGGACGGACCAGCTCAAGAGATGCTTGACGACCTTGGTGGCGCCCTGCTAGCTGAGTCAAGAATTCATAGAACTGCAAAACTTGTTGGCGCTCTTGGGGCTGGGGCTGTTTTTTTTGAGTCAGCTCCAAGTTCAGCGCAGCGGCATAGCCTGTCCAAATCTCCATTTCCATGGGCTGGGCCCCTGAAATCTGATGGACGTAGGTGGACAGCCAACCGGTGGCCGCGCGGCTGGTGCGTTGGAGCGTCAATTGCAACGAGATCGCTAGATTCAATTGTCGTTCGGCAGGCAGCGAATCCAGTTTGATCAGCAGGTAAAGTGCTGCGGCGCGAGACACCCATTCGTCGCTCTCGAATTTGGCGACGCGGCACAGCGCCAACAAGGCGTCGTCGCTACCCAGCAGCGACAACTGTTGCAACCGTGTATGCCGATCGACCGAAGACAGTGAGCTGAAATCGTACAGCCGCTCGCGGACTTCATGCGAATCGGTATCCAGCCACCAGATTACATATTGGCTTAACAGAAGGTATTCGGCGCTGCGGGCCACATGAATGTTGGGGTGTTCCAGCGCCCCTCGCAGCGCCTCGAAAGCCGGCAGACCGATCTTCTCCAGAGCCTCTTGAGCATTTGCCCGAACGCGGAAATTGTTATTACCGAGTTGTTCGATCAGTGCTGTAACGAGCGCATCGAGCTGTCGGTTCGAATCGCCCGCAGCCCATGCGGCGTCGATCGACGTCGGGCTGGTCGGCTCAGCCGCAGCAGTTGGCGATTTCTGTGGTGCAGGGGGGGCAAGTGGCGAAACAGCAGCAGCCGGACTGGCGGCTTCTTGTGCCTGAATATCTAAAACCGGGCTGATCGCCAGGGCTAGCACAATCAGCGACCCTAGAAGATCCGCAAGGCGCGAACTGCAGTGGAAGATCGGCAGCTTTAGTCGCGAATGAAACCCCGCTGCGCCGATCGGTGATCGGCCTAGCAGACTACTCCACCGACTTTGCAAACTCGTATTTGAGCCTAACATCCTGGGCCTGCTCCTTAACGCACTCGAAGCCTGCCGCTGGAGTAGCACTACCAGCACCGCCACCGGCTCCGTACTGGTCCGAATACGAATGCACGATTTCCAGGACATTTTTTGAGTCGTTCAAGTTGGTTGGTAAACCATCACCGGGCATGAATTATAGCGTTGTCCACCGGGTTGCAGCTACTAGCGCACGCCGCGCATAAACTGGATAAAATCGCGATCCAGTTTATCGATATCGCCAAAATGTTCTTGGAACAACCGCAGTCGCTCGTCGGTTGACGATTCGCCCAATGGTGGCAGTTGGCCAATATCTTTAAGGTACGCTGACAGTGGCTTTCCCCGAGCCTTGAGGAGGAAATAGGTCAGCGCCCAACTTTCTGGATAAGCATCGGCCACGGTTTCGGCGGACTTAAATCGCTGGTCATCCTGAATCAGTGCCCGCAGCGCATTGGGGGGCCGTCGCGTCAAATAGGGTTGAAACAGTCGGAAGTTGTGATAGTTGATGTTGCCAATCTTCCAGCCCTGCGGACTTTGGAAGTCCGGTGCTTCAAAGAACATGGCCAGCCCTTCGCTCAGCCACAGCGGGTTGTCCGCTAGTCGCACCTGCAAGCCGCTATTGAATGAGATTTGATGTACGGCCTCATGCACGATAGTGGCCACAGTACGTTCGGCTTGAGGCTGAGACAACAGTTGATTGATGAGCGCTTGACTGGAGACGTTCGCGCCTGCCGGGACAAGTCCGTCCGTACCAGTCAAATCATACATGACCATGCGATTCGAGTTCATGTTATAGTAGCCGATCATCGACTGAGCAGCGTCGCCGATATCGCGCTGTGCGTACACCAAGTAGCTCGGTTTGTCTGCCGTAACAATGGCCACCAGCGGAAAGCGCGGCTTGGCCAGGTCTACTCGGCGCGTCCTCCAGTAGTTCAAGAAACCGCGATTGAGCCGCTCGAACAACTGCCCAACCCACTGGGCGTAAGCCAGGCTGGTGTTGTAGGCAATTACGTAATGTTTGGTCGGATAAAAACTGAATGAACTGCCCAGTTCCATCTGCAGTTGCTGAATGATTTCCTGATGCGTGCTGGGTTGTAGCGGTCCGTCGGTCGGCAGTGAACTGACGAGCTGTTGGTTGTCCAGCATCAGCAACTGCCCATCGGACGTCAGTGCCACTAGGCTGCCATCGGAGAATTCTCGCAACACCTCGGCGTTATCGGTGCGTTGACCGCCAGTGGTTTTGTGAGTAACGATGCTGGCTGTGAGTTCATTGGCAGATGCGCGAGGTGGGATGAATGCTGTGGCCAGCAGGGTGACGAGACAGCCAAGTGCGAAGCGGGTACTTCTGACCTGAGGTGCCTGTGATAAGCTCCGATCATAGGGCATGGGGGGACCATTCATTGTGTAGTCTGCAATTACAGCAGGTCGGAGCGATGCTCAGACATTAATCGTTTACATATCCTACGTCAATTTCGCTCGCCACGTCGAGTTCGGCTTGTGAATTCACAGGTCCCGGCGGACAATGCCTGCGGAAAAATGGGCGAACCGGAGAGGCCGGCAGAGTAGGGATATTCTCAGCCTGCGACTGCGATCTGAGGGAGAAACAGGACAATGCAGTGGCCAGTTGAATTGTTAGTCGCCACCGCAGAGGGCGTGTTTGTCCAAGGGATTCTAATTATCTTGACAACCGGCCTGCTGGCAGGGCTGGTCTGTCGCCAATGGTCTTTGCCGCCGCTGATGGGCTACATCGTGGTGGGCATGGCGATTGGTCCGTCCGCTTTGGGGTTGGTGCGTTCGGAATCGACCGATATCGAGCACGTGGCCGAGCTGGGCGTGTTTTTCTTGCTATTTTCGATCGGGCTGGAGCTGTCGCTGGACGACCTCAAACGCACCTCCAGGTACATGCTGATTGGTGGCCCGATCCAAATGACTCTGGTGGCTGTGCCCGTAGCACTGGGGCTGATGGGATTGGGTTGGCCCGCTCCCAAAGCGTGGTTGCTGGGCGCTGCGGTGTCACTTAGCTCGACGGTCCTGGTTATCAAGGCGCTGGGGGAAATGGGCCGGCTGGCAACCGGTTCGTTTCGACGCAGTATCGGCATTCTGCTGTTCCAGGATATGGCGCTGATTCCGCTGCTACTGTTCCTGCCAGTGCTGAGCGGTTGGGAGGCGGGTCGGAACGAAGACGGATTGATCCAAGCATTGACCTGGGTTTATATGGCGCTGGTCACGGTGGGCTTTGTCGCCGGTACGGTATTGCTGCGTTTGACAATGGTCTATCTGGTCGTGCCCAGGATCATGCAGCATCGAAGTCCGGATCTGGTGGTGCTGATGGCGCTGGTCGTTCTGGGGAGCGTAACGCTAGCAGCCTATCGTTTGGGTTTGCCAGCGGCATTGGGAGCGTTTGCTGCGGGTGTTGTCTTCGGGGGTAACCGCTGGGCCGAACAGATCGACTCGCTGATTCTGCCTTTCCGCGAAGTCTTTTCGGCCATCTTTTTTGTCTGCCTGGGATTGTTGATCGATCCGCACGCAATTGCCCAGGATCCGTGGCGAGCCGGCTTTTTATTGGCAGGACTGGTTGTAGTCAAAGGCTTGGCTGCTGGAGTGGCTCTGCGCGTTACCGGCTTGAGCTGGCGCGAAAGCGTAGGGCCCGCGCTGGGGTTGGCTCACGTGGGTGAGTTTGCTTTTGTGGTGATTCTGTTAGCGTCCACGACGGGGGTTCTAAGTCAGTCCGAGCGACAATTGGTCATCGCAGTTGCCGGAGGTAGCTTGCTGGCAGCTCCCTTGCTATTGCGATATGGCTTTCGAGCCGGAGTCGATAGTGGGGAGGAGACTGTGGCGGTGCCAGGGCTGACTTTAAAGAGCGGTTCGAAGTTGCGTCGAGCTGTGGTGATCGGGATGGGGCCAGTCGGCCGAGCGACCGCCGGCCAGCTGGAGACGTTGGGGTTTGAATTGGCCTGCCTGGACCTGAATCCCCTGAATTTACAAGGATTTTCCCAGTTGGGAGTCCCTACGGTGGCAGGCAACGCCGAGTCGGATGACGTGCTGCGTGCGGCGGGGGTCGTGCAGGCGCAGATGATTTTGATTTGTGTCCCGCAGGATGAAGTGGCCGTGCGAGTCTCCGAGCATTGTCGGCGACTGAATTCCAGCGCCCGCATCGTCGTCCGCTGCCGCTACCTGCATACCTTGTCCAGCCTTCGGCGGGCGGGAGCCGATTTCGTGGTCAGTGAAGAAGCCAACGCCGCTCGACAACTGGTGGAATTGATCTCAAAAGCCTGATAGCTGTTTTTTATCGCAACCGTAGCCATCTGCCAACGCCACCCGTAGCCAACGTCACCAGACGGTGGAGCACATCGTGAAATTGCGATTTTGTGTGACCTCCATGCTCTGGGCAAGCGGAGCTATGGCGCTGGACCGATTGGCATGCTCGGGTCGATTGCTGTGCGAACCTGTAACGGTCAGGTTGTGTCCGCAGTTTGTCATCAAAGGGAGCCTCCAGCTGTTCATGTGGTTTTGTAACCGCAATTGGGCCGGTTACCTTGCGTCGGTCAGTTTTCAAACTATCATCGTGCGCCTCAAGTTAATTGAACTTTTCTGTGTCTTTTCGACAGCCAGTCGCTCGCCAATTCTCTGGGCTTCACGTGGCGACAATGGCTAGCTGGGAGTTGTAGTCGATGAGCAGCGCGGTGGTGCCAGGTGATTTGCAGAATCGTATTGAGATGCGATCTGGAGTACAGTTGGCATATCAAGATGTGCTAACGCCTCAAGCACTAGCGGCCATCGTCGCCCTATCACCGTTGGCAGCGGATCGAGCCGCAGTGCTGGAATCGCGAACGCAGCGCCGACTGGCGCGCATCGCCGCAGGCAAGCCACTGGAATTTCTAGACCCGAATACGGTGATTGGTCGCACTCAGATCAAGGTCCAGGACGCTCGCGATGGTCGATTTGTCGGCAGCCTCATTCCGGCTGACTTGCAAAGGCAATGGATTCAAGGCACTGGACCGGCGGCCAAACCCCATGCAACCATCCAGAAGAGCATTCGCAACGTAGCCTACGCGCTGCTGTCTGGCGCAGATGGATGGATGTTTGACGGCGAGGATGCTCTGGGTCAAATCGATACCATGTCGCTGGATAATCAGCGGAATTTGAAACTAGCGATCGCCAAAGACGCGCTGTTTTTGAAAGTGGCTGAGGAAGTTGCCGCTGAGATGAACGCTTGGTCGCGCGGGTTTCTGGGACGGGAGATCATCGCTGACTGGCATCAGCAGTTGAATTTTACGACCAAGATTTTTCGGGCGCGCGGCCTGCACTTGGATGATCGCCATGTGCGACTGGCTGATGGCCAGGGGATGCCAGCGTCGATAGTAGACCTGTGTTTGTACGTCGTCAATAACTATCGCCAGCTGCAGGCTGCCGGCAGCAGTATCGTCCTGTACTTGCCCAAGATTCAAACGGCAGAAGAGGCTGCGCTGTGGAATGATATGCTGACGGCGCTGGAGCAGCATTTGGGTCTGGTGGTCGGGACGCTGAAAGCCTACGTGTTGGTCGAGCAGTTGGAGGCCAGTTACCAGCTCATGGAGATTCGAGCTGCACTGGGGCAGCATTTCGTGGGCTACAACACCGGGCGTTGGGACTATATCAACTCTGTGGCCGACGCTATGTGTTGGGATCAAACGTTCATAAATCCCAACATCGACGTCATTAACATGACGTACGGCTACATGCGGAATTATGAAGATCGCGTCCGTCGCGCGGTGAATACTCCCGATCAACACGGAAATTTTGCCTTGTGGCAAGGCGGCATGGAACCGAACATTCCAGTGGGTTCTCAAGCCGGTGTCCAAGCCAGCATGCAGCGCGCCTTGGCCGGAGCCGAACGCGAGCAGCGCGAGGGTGCCAGTGGTAAATGGGTGGCGCACTGGAAAATGGTGCATATCGTTCGACCGGTCTGGGAGCGCGTTGGTCAGCCCAACCAGTTGGGACGCCAATTCCCGCCGTTGACCTACGGTCCAGACGATGCCGCCGGACTGTATTTGCTGGAAGGTGGTCCGCGAACAGTGCGCGGTGCTCGCGATTTAATCAGTGTGGCTGTGCAGTATGGCAACGCCTTCGGACGCGGATTTCAAGCCGCTGCGCTCAAGCCGGCGGATTATTTTGGCAACGAGGACGTGCTGTATCTGATGGAAGATATGGCTACGGGTGAAATACGCCTGAGCATCCTGTGGGAATGGCTGCACAAGCGGGCCAAGTTGACTGAAGACGACGCGGCCGCAGGCGTGCAGGCCGGCGACGCGTTTACCCAAGAGCTTTTCGATCGGCTGTTGGACCAGGAGTATTCCAAACTGCTGGCTGCAGACAATCGCGACGTCCATGAAGATTCCAAGACCACCACCTTGCCGATCGCTCGTGAAATCGTGCGTGCTTACGTCGCTGATCCGCAAAAATTGCCGTGGTACGTCGATCTGCTGAACATCAATCTCAATAACCATGATCTGGAAATCGCTGGTCAAAGAATCACAATGTACGCGTCGTCATATCACCAAAACGGTACCCGCATCACTCAAAATTTAGACTTCAGCTAATGCGTCTCCAAAGACTTAGGGCCTAACCCGTAGCCACGCTCGCCAGAGCGTTGTGGACAGTAGTCAGCTCCACGTTCTGGCGAACGTAGCTACCTTTTATCATTTTGACTTTAGCTCATCGCGACCAAGGAGTTTCCAGTGAGTTCGTTTGAAGAACAAGTAGCCCTAACTCAAGCGTACCTCGATAGCCCGCGTTTCGCCGGTATTACTCGGCTGTACGCGGCCCGTCAGGTGGTCGAGCAGCGAGGGACGATCGATGCTTCATATCCGATCGCTCAGCACGCGGCTGAGGGATTCTACAAGCGACTTCGTGAGCTGTTTCAAACCAAAAAGAGCATCACTACGTTCGGCCCCTATTCTCCAGGGCAGGTGGTGGCCATGAAGCGCATGGGCATCGAAGGTATTTACCTGGGCGGCTGGGCGACTTCGGCCAAAGGCAGCAGCCATGAAGATCCCGGACCGGACTTGGCCAGTTACCCGCTCAGTCAAGTACCCGATGAGGCGGCTGGTTTGGTGCGCGCGCTGCTGATCGCAGACAAGAACCAATTATTCGTGCGCCAACGAATGACCGCTGAAAAGAGAGCGGCCACGCCGGAAGTTGATTTTCGTCCGTTCATAATTGCCGATGCCGATACTGGTCACGGTGGCGATGCTCACGTCCGCAATTTGATTCGCCGGTTCGTTGAAGTTGGCGTGCCCGGCTATCACATCGAAGATCAGCGGCCGGGTTCGAAGAAGTGTGGTCACCAAGGCGGTAAGGTACTGGTCGCCGAAGACGAGCAAATCAAGCGTTTGAATGCCGCCCGATTTCAACTGGACATTATGCGCGTGCCGGGAATTATCGTGGCGCGTACAGACGCCGAGTCAGCCACGTTGTTAGAGAGCTGTGCTGACGAGCGAGATCAACCATTTGTGTTGGGGGCAACGAATATCGATGTACCACCATTCAAGATCGCCTACTTGGCAATCTTGCGAAGATTTGACTCTAAAGGGGTCAGCGAACTAAACGGCCACAAATTGTACAACATTGCATCTGAAGAATACGCAGACGCGGAAGCGTGGCTGGAACGCAAAGGCATCTTCAAGCTGGTGGATGAGGCTGCGGCCTGGTATCTCAAGAACCCGAATCAAAACGTGGATGCCATGCTGGACAGGATCACCAACCAGGTGACGGAAGTTTGGCAGGGCGAAGCAGGTGTTAAGACCTACGCTCAGGCTGTGGCGGATGTCATGGAGTTCCGCGCCAGCGAAGGCGAAGAGTTCCCGATGACTTCGGCTGAGTGGTTGAAGTTTGCAGGCAAGGCGTCCTTTAATGCTGCCAAGGCCAAGGCTAAGAGTATCGGCATTCATATCATTTGGGATTGTGAACGTCCGCGTTCTCCCGAAGGCTATTATCAGGTGCAAGGCGGCATTGAGTATGCCATCGCCAAGTCGTTGGCCGCCGCGCCGTTTGCTGATTTGTTGTGGATGGAAACCAAGACGGCAGACCTGAAGGATGCGCGGCATTTTGCCGAAGCTATTCACGCTCAATTCCCCGACAAAATGCTGGCCTACAATCTGTCGCCTTCGTTCAACTGGGACACCACCGGGATGAGCGAAGAGCAAATGCGGAATTTCCCAGAAGAGCTGGGCAAGTTGGGATTTGTGTTTAACTTCATTACGTACGGTGGCCACCAGATCGATGGTTTGGTGAGCGAAGAGTTTGCTCTGGCCCTCAAGCAAGACGGCATGTTGGCGCTCGCGCGACTGCAACGCAAGTTACGTCTGGTCGAATCGCCATACGCCACGCCGCAGTCCCTGGTTGGCGGACCGCGCATGGATGGTGCTCTGGGAGCCTGTTCGGGCCGCACGGCGACAACCGCGGCCATGGGTAAGGGCAGTACGCAATTCCAGCACCTGGTGCAGACCGAGGTGCCCACCAGCCTGCTGGCCGAATGGTTAGCACAGTGGAATAAGCATTACGGGCATACAGAGCCGCTGCGTGTCAAACTGCGACCGAATCGTTCGGGTTCTGATCTGCTGGAGCTGCAGTTGTTGGGTGCCGGCGACAAGAAAGTTGCCAACGTAATCTTCGCAACCATTCAAGATCGCCGTGGACGAACAATACTGTCGGTGCGCGATCAGAATACCTTCGATCTGGCCATGCGCCAAAAGCGATTGATGACTTTGATGCATCTGTTTCTGATCCATCGCTACAAAGCGGTGGCGGTACACTATGTGACTCCGACTGAGGACAACCAGTATCAAACCAAGAAGATGCAGTCGCACGGGATTTACTCGCAGGTCAACAATGAAGTTGGCGAGATTATCGTCGCTGACGTTGACGCCGAGGGTGTAGCTAAGCTGCTCGATGCCGACGCTGCAGCTTTGCAGAAGCTAATTCACAAGGCGGTTTAGGGAGCTTGGAAAGCGTTTGCCTTTTAAACCACTGTCAAAGCTGGACGCGCAGCAGGGCACAAGATACTCAAGGTGAAACGTAGCAGCCTGTAGCGACTGATGCATTTGGCAATATTTGCATCGGCCACCGGCTCTTGCAACAACCAGCTGTCGGATGTCTCCTGCCACATATTGCTCGTGTGTTTTACTGGCCGCGCGCCTTATGCCGCAAGTGACGATCGAGGAACGCAAACGTAGCTTGTCCATTGATCGTGTGAGGACCGATAAACCACTCAATCTCGGTCCGCTGACCGATGCCTAGCTTGGCTTGGTACATGTGCCGCACCTTAGCGTATTCGTAAGCCACCCAGTGATCTTCTCCCACAGCGTCGAAGTGGCCGCGCTCGACCATAAATGGCCGTGGACAAATCAGCCAGGACATCTCGGCATAGTTAAACGTATTGCCCAGGTTGAATTCAAAGATTTCGTATTCGCCCGTCCACACATAACTGAACGGTTCGCGTGTACTGGCATTCTTGACGATCCATTCGTTGAAATCCGCCGAACAGATTGATAGGCAATAATCGGGAACCAGCGCTGGGATACGCATGGCCGACTTGCCTCCGTAACTCAGGCCGTAAAATGCAATGCGCTGCGGATCAACTTGCGGCAGGCTTTTCAGCCAATCGACGATCTGTTGATGTTGTGGCACCATGGTGGAAAACAGTGTTTTGCCAATGGAATTGCTCTTGCGCTGCAGGCTGCGAAAACGATCCTGAAACAGATAGATGTTCTGCGGAGCGAATACGATGTAGCCACGCTCGCACAGCTTGGCCGCAAAGTCGTGGTATGCCGGATGATCGCCGACTACCACGTCGGCGGGGCGGCCTTCCAACCCATGCTGGCAGACGACCACTGGGTGGCGCTGGTCAGTAGTCAAGTCATTGGGCAGCAACAAAATGCCGTAGGCAATCACATCGGGCCAGACATCCAGGACAACTTCGTAGCCGGTCCAGTTATTGGTCTGCTTCCACAATCGGCTGCGAGGCGCTGCCGGAAGTCGCGGCAGATCGAAGCGGCCGATGACTTGATCATAAAACATCTCTCGATACGGCTCGATCGACATTTGATACGCGTCCAGCGACTGGGTGTCGAGTTTCGCAAATAGCGACTGTCGGACCGAAGGGCTGCGTTGTAGCAGGTGCTGGGTGTGTTCGATCAGCTCGGCAACTTGCCGGGCTTGTCGCCGGTCCGCATCGGGCAGCGGATCGACGAGCGTTGTGTTACTGGTAATATGGCGACTGTCGACCAGAGCCTTTAATGGCAAGACTGCCGAAAGTGGACCTGAGCTGTTGTTGATGGCATCGAGCGCCCGCACATCATTGACATTTTGATACCAGCGCGTGACGGTGCCTGACAACAATGCCGCGCGCGGCGGCTGTCCAACCTGGGGAGCTTCCAAGGGTATCTGCATGCGTTGCGCGGCCTGCTGAAATTCAGCCACGGACAGGTCTGGGCGATGAGCCGGTAGATCGCCGGGCGCGCCACCAGCGGTGCGCAACGACAATTCGGGGCCAGGTCGGAAATCGACCAGCAGGGGCCGAGGAAAGATCAGCTGAGCCAGTTCGGCATCGCCAAATTCACTCAGTATACCGAACAGGTTCCGTGAAATCGGCTCCTGCCACATGCCCTCGCGTGGGCCAAAATATCCGCTGACCAGTGCCGCATCAATTCGCCTGTCCAGTGCGGCCGCCGTCAAAGCAATCAATCCACCTTCACCATAACCGGCAACGGCAATTGGGCAGGCGTGGCGATCCGGCAACGCAGACAACCAATCGACGGCTGCCAGGGTCTTTTGAATTTCATAACCAATCACATGGCGACCAAGTTCAAACGCTGGACGGTAAACATATTCGCGATTGGTCATCACCGCTCGACCGGCCTGTCCCGGTGGAGCACGCGCAGCCACGGCGTTGCTAATCAGTGTGGGCACAATGACGCGGCAGCCAGTGGCGGCTAGGATTCTGGCGTATTGCAGGTCAGCAGGAACTCCCTCGGCGATGCCCAGCAATTGCTCTGGAGTTTGATCCGCATCGGGTAAGAGCACAACGTCCAAGCTGGCTGGCCTGCCCGCCTGCGGCTCAATCAGCAATCCTTCGCCGTGAACGCCATCCAGCACGTTCCATCGTACCAACCGAGCATGCCAGTGGTGGTTGGGGTGGCCAGCAATGGTGCCATGGGCAACGGTGCCGCTGTGACTGGTCGTGCCCTGTATTTCCATGGTTAAATTGTCGGGTCGCGCGTCGCGCACGCCCAGTATTTCTGCTAGCCGACTTCGCCGCTCAACAGCCGTCCGTTGCCTGGCTTGGGGCTGGTCCGTAGCCTCGCTGGTGGCGTCATGATCGTTCACCACGTGTCTTTCTTGAGCGCGTCGCTGCCCGGCTATTGTGTCGATCTGTCTGAGCAAAAAGCGATCGATGCCAGAGATCATCGCGTCGGCCAAGTCGCTTCGCGCTACTAGCGGCTCAGTGCCAGGCAGGGATGTGATCTGCGGTTGCGGCGAGCTTTGACTTGAAGATTGCAGCGCCCACTTTACGGCGTTCAAAAACAACTTGCGTACGGCGGGTTGTTGGACATCAACGGGATCCCCCAGGCTGGAGTAAAATACTTTGGCCTGCTTCGGGCCGTAAAGTCGCGTCCAGGCGATTGGCTGTGCTGGCTCAATGCCGACTGCCCTTCCCAACAAAAGCGGTTGAGCATCGTCAGCCAGGGGTAGCACTCGGTACATCGATGTATGGCCGGAGATGGATCGGTAGTCTACGCCGTCCAGTAGCGGATCAGTGGGCTGAGCGGATGGATGTAGAGTGACCGCATACGGCATGCCTTGAGTTTCATAACCGGTGTTTTGACAGCCCAAGACATCGGGTACGAACTCAGGCCAACTGCTCGCCCCATCCGGCAGCGTCGTGTTTGGTAGCGGCGCGAACGCATGGTTGGCGGTGCGAATTCCGACCAGCGGCTTTCCCGCCTCTAAATGAGAGCGAATTGCATTCAACTGGTGCTCTGGTGGAGTCGCCCGACGCACGAAGACGATCAACAAGTCGGCGTCCTGCAATGGCGTTTCCAGTCCGTCAAAGCGCGTTGGGTGAACCTGATTGCCTTGAACGATCGTTACACGCCGGGCTACTGTCGACAGTTCTCGCAAAGCAAAGTCATTCAGAAAGGAAACCGCCTGATAGTTAAGCGGATCCTCAACCGTCACGCACACGATGTGCTGTGCGACAGCCGCCTGTGAAACCACAGCCGTGCACATCGCCAGAACGTAACTCAGTCGCATCGCAGGTGCCTCTTGTTTGAAGTAGCCGTAGGGGGTGTGGAGTATCGTAGGGCTGGGACCAACGGGGCCAAGGTAAACGTCAGGGTACGATCAAGAGTAGGCCGATAACACTAAAATCTGTTCGCATTAAATTTGACTGGCCCCGCGCCGGCCCACCACCTGGACTCATCTCACAATGTGGCCGATTGTAGGTCGTTGAGTTTGATTTTCAACGGCCGAACTGTCAGTTTTCGACGAGGGCGTGTTGGTCGCAACCGTCACCAGGTGCTGGGCCTGCCTGTCATTGCCGCAATATGAAAATGCCTTACGGATTGTCGCCTATAGCCCAAAGCCATAACGACGCGCAGCCAGGTATTCAGTAAAATCAATCGACACATCACGCCCCCGCCACTAGACTTGCTATGACCCAGTACCCAGCCATCTTTCACGTTAAGCAAAAATTTCCGCGACCGCGCGAGGCGGATGTGGTGGCAGCCACACAGGGGCAGCTTGCCAAGCTACAGCTGGCGCAGCGCGTTACGCCAGGCCAAAGTGTGGCCATCACGGCGGGCAGTCGCGGCATCGCCAACATCCCGTTGATCCTCAAGGCGATCGTGGATCATTTAAAATCTTTGGACGCTCGACCGTTCCTCGTTCCCGCAATGGGCAGTCACGGTGGGGGCACTGCCCAGGGGCAGTTGGGCATCTTAACGCAGCTAGGCATTACGCCAGAGGCCTGCGGCTGTCCAATTCGCGCCAGTATGGAAACCGAGGTTGTGTGTCAGGCGGCAGAAGGTTTTCCAGTGCATTTTGACCGTCACGCCTTCCAGGCGGATCACGTCGTCGTGTGCGGCCGCGTGAAGCCACACACCGGGTTCGTCGGCGAGATTGAAAGTGGGCTGATGAAAATGCTGTTGGTGGGCCTGGGCAAACACGAAGGTGCCAAAGTGTACCATCGCGCCATCGCTGACTTTAGCTTTCCACAAATACTGCGCAGCGTGGCTGGAGAAGTATTGGCTCGTTGCAACGTCTTAGCCGGCGTAGCGATCCTGGAAAACGGTTACGAGGAAACGGCGGTAATCGAAGCGGTTGCGCCGCAGGAGTTTGCCAGCCGTGAACCGGAACTACTCAAGTTGGCCAAGAGTTGGTTGCCCAAACTGCCGTTTTCCACAGCACAGCTCCTGTTGATCGACGAAATTGGCAAGACCATTAGCGGCGCTGGTATGGACACGAACGTGGTGGGGCGCAAGTTCTTGTCGCACAAGGCCCGCGATGATGAATGGCCTAAGATCAAGAACATCATCGTGCGCGGGTTGGCACCTGCCACCCAAGGCAACGGTGCCGGTATTGGACTGGCAGAGTTCGCATTGACGCGCGCCGTGGAAGGGCTGGACTTACTCAAGACGGAAATCAACGCCCTGACCGCGCAACACAGCGACGCTGCGATGATTCCCATTCATCGTCGGACCGACCGCGAGGTGTTGGATTTGGCTCTGTCGGTGGTCGGTTTAACCGAACCGCCCAACGTGCGCATGATGTGGATTCGCAATACGTTATCGCTTGAGCATGTCGTCTGTTCAGCGGCCTATTGGGATGAGGCTCAACAGCGCAGCGACTTGGAAATCCTCACGCAACCGCAGCCACTGCCCCTGGATGCGAGCGGGATGCTGCCCGACTTGGGACATAACTAAGTAATGCCCAGCGACCTGCGCGGGCGCGTCGCGGATAATTCTGTAATTGCAAGCGTAACGATAACTCGGTCAAAATTGGTAGTATGGGAAGACTGGCGATTCGCGAAATCGCGCTAACTGAATGCCTCGGCCAGCGCAAGTGCTAGCGTATCTCGGTTTGGTATTGCTCTTATCTTGGTCATAGCGATTGGTTATTGTGCCGCTTGTGCGGGCAGCAATGGGTTGCCGCGCGTCCCAGAAACCAAGTCTAAAACGATGTTCACAATCAGACAAGACAACCGGCCGCAGTGCGATCTTTCGATCGTCATCCCGTTGCACAACGAGGAAGCATCCATTCCGCAACTGCTACAGCAGGTTGTGGCTGCGTTGCGATCTCCTGAACTGATCAACCGACGATCCGAAATCATCCTGGTGGACGACGGTAGTACGGACTTTACTTGCCAGGCAGTTGAGCAGCAGATGCAGCACTATCCCGTGCCGATTCAGTTGATCTCATTGCGCCGCAACCTGGGACAGACGGCGGCGATGCAGGCTGGCATCGAAGCTGCAGTCGGCGAGCTGATTGCCACATTGGATGGCGACTTACAGAATGATCCTGCGGATCTGCCGCGGATGGTCGAGCGTCTGGAGGCAAGCAATCTTGATCTGTTGTGCGGCCGCCGCATGAATCGCCAAGACACGCTGATTCTTAGAAAGATTCCGTCGTGGATCGCCAATCGACTAATTATCGCTTGTACCGGAGTGAAAATACACGACTATGGCTGCAGCCTGAAGCTCTATCGGGCTGACGTCATCCAGCGCGTTCGCCTGTTTGGCGAAATGCACCGCTTCATCCCGGTGTGGGCAACGAAAGTCACTTCGCCCTCCAAGATTGGTGAGATCGAAGTACGGCATCATCCGCGACGATTCGGCAGTACGCACTACGGCATCTCACGCACCTTTCGCGTGGCCCTTGACTTGTTGACGGTACTATTCTTCATGCGTTTTCGCGCGCGGCCTGGGCACTTCTTCGGTGCCATCGGGCTGATGCTGGGGGCGTTAGGAACAGTCATGTTGGCTGGCGCTGCGTTTGCCAAGTTCGGCCTGGGGCAAGACATCGGTAGTCGTCCGTTGTTGTTGATAGGTGCCGTCTCGTTTTTCAGCGCGGTTCAACTGGTGTGCTTGGGCATTTTAGCTGAAATGGTCACGCGGATTTACTTGGAACTACCCCGCAATCAATCGGAAAACATCCGCAGTCAAATCTCGAATCTCGACGCTGTGCAGGCGCAGTCGGCAGGCATTCGTCAGGCATCTTAGCGCGTGTGGGACGGGCCCATGCGTCGCCAGCAAACATACCCAGCAGTTAGGCCTGTCCGCCGTGATTGGATGCGGCTTGCTGTCGAGTTGGCGTTAGGGCTGCGTCAGTGGAATGTCAGGCTGTTGCGGAGATTCAATTGGTCTTCGGCCCCCGAGCGCGGCTCGGCACGCTTCTAGCTGCCGGTCCAGCGACGGGTGTTTGTTGCCTTCCTTTTCGGCGATCAGCGACATCGCGTACTCGCTCAACGCCGTGATCGTTAGGCTAGGGTTAACGCCGAGGTTGCCTTGGATGATCGAGCCGTCCAAGATGTACATGTTTGGGTAACCAAAGGCTTGAAAGCGATCGTTAATGACTCCCTGGCTAGCGTCTGCGCCCATCGGGCAGCCACCCAGAATATGGGCTGTCGTCGACATGTTGAAAACGATCTCGGGAATGGAATTGGCGGGGATGCCTGCGACCTTTTCGGCATACTGCGTCATAACCTGTTGGCCGATCGGCAAATGTGCCGGTACAGGACGGGATGCAGAATTGTCGATCGTCATGCGGCCTCTCCACAGTCTGCGGCGCCAGATCATGCGCATCGAACTGTCCAGCGACTGCATGACCAGCAGAATGATCGTGTACTTGGCCCAGGTACGACGCAGCATGCGATAGTACGAGCGAAGAATCAAGTGTGGCTTGGTCATCAGCGCGACCAGCAGTTGTATCGTTCGCCCGAATGCGCTGCCTGGGCCGACCGCATACGCGCCGAAAACCCCCATGGCATCGGAGCCATCGCCGTATTTGACGATTTCAACATGAGTATGCTCGTCGGGATTGAAGACTGATGAAATGGCGATGCCGTGATTCAGCTTATGGTGATAAGATTGGACTCCACACAGCATTTCGGAGTTGGTGCGCAGCCCCATCCCTAATGTATCGGAGAGTTTAGGAAGCGTGCGGTAATGGTGCTTCTGTTTGAGCAGCAGGTCCAGCGTACCTAGTACTCCACCGCTCAGCACCAGCCCGCGTGATTTGAAAACGCGTCGCTGGCCTCGCAGCCAAGCGGTACTGCGGCGCGTGTGCACATGGTAGACGCCATCCATGAATTGAATTTTTTCAACCACTGTCTGTGCGAAAAGTGAAGCTCCGAATTTCCGCGCAAACCATAGATAGTTTTTGTCCAAGGTGTTCTTGGCGTTGTAGCGGCAACCGACCATGCAGTTGGCGCAGCCTACGCAGCCCTGCCGATCTGGGCCCAAGCCTTGGAAATACGGATCGACCGGCTGCTGGGGATCGCCAAAATAAACTCCGACGTGTACAGAGTCGAAGGTTTGCTCGCGTCCCATGTCGCGGGCCAATTCGCGGAGCTGTAAATCGGCAAAATCCAGACGCTGATTCTTGACCGAGCCTAACATGAATTTGGCTAGATCGTAGTAGGGCATCAGCCGCTGCTTCCAGTCGCCAAAGTCTGCCCACGACGGATTATGAAAAAACTCGTCCGGCGGCACCATGTGCGTGTTCGCATAGACCAAGCTGCCGCCTCCGACCCCGACGCCGCTGAGGATGAAGACTTGCTTGAAGAAGGTCAGCTTTTGAAATCCGAAGCAGCGGATGGCTGGCGCCCACAAGAATTTCCTGAGATTCCAATTCGATTTCGGGAAATCCTGCGCGCGATACTCTTTGCCCTTTTCCAGCACGGCAACCGAGTAGCCCTTTTCAGCCAGGCGCATGGCCGAGACGCTGCCCCCGAAGCCGGAGCCGATCACGATGTAGTCGTACAGGTGTACTGTGTCAGAAGCGGTCATGGTGGCCAGCAAGTCGCGAATGATCAGGGTATTTCGAGGTGCGTCGCATCGACAATGGCATGATTATCTCATGTTATACCAAGCCCAACTGCAACTCGGTGACAGACGCGACAATCCGGGGCTGGCAAGTTTTTTGCTCGTTGCCCTACAGTGACTCTACAATAGGTTCATGAGGGTCTATACTGAATGCGACCTTCTGGGCCTGTGCGCGGCCATTGTCAGGGTTTTAGCTGCGTAGTTGTGAGGCGCGGTTTCCATCGACTACTGCGAAGCTTTCATGGTTGATCCCTCCGGAGCTCGACTTACCATCCGCCAGCCCAATCGGCAGTATGAACTGCCGCTGCGGGGCCGATCGAGTTGGACGATTGGTCGCAACGACGACAACCAAGTGGTGATTAAGGAGCGCTGGATTTCTCGCAGTCAAGCGATGGTCCAGGCTATGGATAATGCCGAATACGTGCTGATCGACCTGGGCAGTCGCAATGGGACATTTGTCAATGGTCGGCGGGTGACAATTCCGGTTCAACTGGCCAATGGCGACCTGATTACATTTGGCCAGAGCGCAGCCGGGCAGGAGACCGTAATTTCGTTTGCGGGTTCCAAGCGGATTCGTCACGGTTCCAGTTGGTTCGGCAAGGCTGGCGAAGTGGATCGCAGCGCCACGATTGAGCTTAGCGAACAGCGCTTGATCTCGGTGTTGGTAATGGACATTCGAGATTTCACACGCCTGACTCGGGAAATGGGCGAGAGCGCGCTGTCCAAGATGATTGGATCGTGGTTTCGTGAAGCAGGGCGGATCATTCAGCAGCATGGCAGCAACGTTGACAAGTATATTGGCGACGCTGTCATGGCGGTGTGGATACACGCTACCAATGAACCTCAGGGTGAAGACATTTTTGCCATCTGTCGAGCACTGCGCGATTTATGGCGGATGACTCAGGATGTCCAGAGTAAATATCCGGTGCCGTTTCCGCTGCGCATTGGTGTGGGAGTTAATACCGGAAACGCGGTGATCGGCAATAAAGGAACCTCGGATCGGCCTGACTATTCGCCACTGGGCGATTGTGTAAACGCCGCATTTCGTTTGGAGTCCTGCACGAAGGAGATTCAGCAGGATGTGGCGTTCGGCGAAGTAACCTACGGGTGGTTACTGAGTATGCTGGACCGGCCGCCGGCAGCGTTCGGTAAACATCAGGTTTCTCTCAAAGGATACGACGGTTTGACAACCACCTATGCCTGTTCGTTTGAGGCGCTGGACAACTTCTTGAACCAGTATGATGTGGGTCATGACGGGCTGGATCGAAGCACAGCCACTGGTGCTTGAACTGCACAATCCGCCCGGACTAGGTGGCGCATGGCCCCTGTCGATGCAATTTAAGGGCTGCGCACGCTCCACAATCTATTGCCGCCAATGGTTAAACTGGTTAGGCTATTTGCTTCCTGCAAGTCGGTGCTGATTGCCGACAGTTGTCCATGAATGCTCCAGCGCTTAATCAAAGGCGAACCCTGATGCAGATAGCCACAGCGGACGTGAAAAAATTTGGGACCAGATTCTTTAAGCCGATGTCAGTGGTAAACCAAACGCTGCTATGTTTGGCCCTCGTTAGTTTTGCACCGCATGTTTTATGCGCTCAGGATTCGGATGCGGCCCCGGCCATTGCTCAAGCTCCGGCTAGGTTCCTGACGGCTGTCGATACACAGGGGCAAATCCATCGCCTGTGCGCCGAGCCGAATACCAAGTGCACGGCGCTGGTGTTTTTGACCAGTGAGTGTCCGATTTCCAGACAGTATATTCCTGAACTGAACCGGATCACCGCTGAGTTGTCTGCCGAGGGTGCGGTGGTCTTGGGTGTCCTATATGATCCCAACACCACACGCAGCCAGGCAGCTCAGTTCGCCGAGGAGTTTAAGTTGGCGTTTCCGCTGCTGTTTGATGCATCGGGCGAGTTAGCCGCGCATTTTCAGCCTACACACGTGCCCGAAGCGTTTGTGTTAGACGTAGACGGACATCAACTGTATCGTGGTCGAATTGACGACATATACGCTTCGGTCGATCGTCGACGAGCTCAGGCAACGACCCACGACCTGCGTGATGCGCTCAAGCAAACGCTGGCTGGGACACCGGTTGTCACTGCGCGTACGCAACCGATTGGCTGCCGTTTAGGCACAATCTCAGATCAGCCTCCAGCACAGGTAACCTATACGCGCGACATCGCTCCCCTGTTGTTCGCACACTGTGCCGAGTGCCACAGGCCTGGCGAGGTAGCTCCTATTACCCTGCTGAGTTACGAAGATGCTCAAAAACGTGCGGATTGGCTAACGGAAATTACGGGTTCGGGACTGATGCCGCCTTGGAAGGCCGAAGTTGGACACGTGGAGTTTTTGGGAGAACGCCGTCTGTCGGATTTCGCCAAGGGATTGTTAAAGACCTGGGCCGCAACAGGTGCTCCACAGGGAGACGCTGCGGATTTGCCACCTGCTCCCACGTTTTCCAGTGATTGGCGGTTGGGAAAGCCAGATCTGCTGCTCCAGGCACCGGTTGCATTCACCATCCCGGCCGACGGGCCGGATGTCTTTCAGCACTTCGTTATCCCTTCGGGGCTGCTGGAAGATAAGAACGTAATTGGATTCGAATTCCGACCGGGCAATCCAGCCGTAGTGCACCACGCCATTCTATTCATGGACACGATGGGGCTTGCGCGGGCTAAGGATGAAGAAACACCTGAGCCAGGCTATGTTACCTTCGGTTCGATCGGCGTTCCTACCGCTGGCATCGTAGGCGTGTGGACGCCCGGCATGACGCCCAGGTTTCTGCCGGACGGCATGGGGATGATTCTGCCCAAGGGCGCTGATATCGTTTTGCAATTGCATATCCATCCGAGCGGCAAAGAGGAAACTGATCAGTCCTCGTTGGCACTCTATTTTTCGGATCAGCCTCCGACTCGGCAGTTGTCTCGCGCGCCGTTGGTATTGGGCTCAGTGATAGTTGACATACCTGCCAACGATCCGCAGCATGAAATCACTTCTACGGTTACGTTGCCCACCGATGTCACCTTGATCTCCGTTTTGCCGCACATGCACCTTCTTGGCAAGGAAATCAAAGTCACAGCGACGTTGCCGGATGGCCAGGAAACCGAGGTGGTCTGGATTAAGGACTGGAATTTTTATTGGCAGGATAACTACGTTTACAAACGGCCAATGACACTTCCTGCCGGAACTCGGCTGGATATGTATTGCTCCTACGACAATACGGCCGACAATCCAGCCAACCCAACGATACCTCCCAAGCGAGTGTTCTTTGGCAATGGCAGTACCGACGAAATGTCCTTTGCAATCTTCCAGATGGTGGCCGATAGCCCAGGCGGCCAAATGAGTATACAAATGGGGTTGCGCAATACCTTCATGAAGCAATGGGCACAGGCCAAGCTGGATGCCGAGGCCCGAACGCACATTGTTCAAGAGATGATGAAACTGTTCGGCGCTCCTCAGGGAGGCGACAGCTCCGCGTTCATGCGACTGTTGGGAGCCGGTGGCCGAGGGCAATCTGCTGACTAGGTCCCGCTTGGCCAGTTCCAGCCCAGAGAAACCCTCCGCGCCGCCGACGGTCCGGCCGCTGTGCTGTCGGTCACCGTCCACCAACTCCCCGCCCCCGTCAACATAATACGAGTCTACTGCGACTTGTGTTATGACTGTTGGTCCTTGTCGAAATCCCTTAAAAGCTTGCGAAAATTTCTGTTGGGGACTAATATAAAAGTGGCTTATACGGTTGATTAAAGATTGGCACAGCGTTGGCTGAGTTGATTCTGATGCATCAAGAACAACCAACATCAAGAGTGCCGTGAGAATGGCAAGTCTTCGCGGGTTCAGCCGCAGGAGTCTTGTGGGGTTTGAATGGCACTAGTTTGCTGGAGATGAATTCATGAAGCTGGCTCAACTTGGAAGTTTGATCGTAGTGATTGTCGCAAGCATGATCAGTGCACCAGCGCAAGCCAACGTTATTTACACCGATGAAGCAAGTTTTCAGGCTGCATTGCCAGCGGGGCATTTCTTCAATAATTTTGGTGGACTGCCGACATCGATTGGTCCGGAAGGTAGCATCAATCAGGCAGGCGGCGTGCCGCTAATCAGCTATCAAATGAGCGCACCCAGCGGCATTGGGGTTTTCGACGATCTGAGTGATCCGTTTGCTAAAGTCATCGGAAACTGGTTCGATTCCGAGGCTGTTATACTGCAATTCACCAGTGGCAACGTTCAGTCTGCTGGAGTAAGAGTTTGGCTGACCGATGTTAACGGTGCACGCTTGGATGGAGACGTCACTGTCTCCTACAGCAACGGAGTCAACCAGGCTGTGCCGACCACAATCGGTAGTTATGGTTTCATCGGACTGTTGGCCAACGTCCCGCTAATCAGCATGACGATCGCTCCGGGCGCAGGTCAGTATGTCAACTTCTCTAATGTCTTTGCGGCTGTTGCGGTGCCGGAGCCGAGCAGCCTCGGGTTGGCGCTTTTGTCGAGTACCATGCTACTTGCACGACGACGCTTGCGGAACGTTGGGTAGTCGTTCGATCCGGCTGGGAATTTGTTCTCGCAAGATTCAATGCTTGTCGCGAGTGCAATGCTGGCATTGTGTGGGCATCAAAGGCGTTGCGACCTGAAATGTTTTCCTAAACCTCCAAGGCGCTTCTGCCGATTTCTGTGATAGGCCACGTCCCTGCCACCACATTGGCGGGGACTGGGAGGCGATGAGTTCCTCAGGGGTACTTCGGAGTTCTCAGGGCTATATGAGCCACCCTCGCTCTGGTGAGCGCAGCTACGTGGAGAGTGTGTAGATCATGTTGGTGGTGTGTACATGCTAATGCCCGATAGCCTGCTCAAACGACTTGTCCTGTGTCTGGCCGTCAGTCAGCTAGTAGGCTGTCATGCGTTGTGCATTTCTACAGGTCCTAGCGACTGTGGATTGGCGACCTGTGGACCTAATAGTTGCTGTGGGCCGGCAGACTGTGGGTTGGGGGCATGTGGGCTGGGGACACACCAGTCCGCGAGTGCCCAGTGTGGTTGTGAGGAACAGGGTGAACTGTCGGGAGATGTAGTGTATCGGCCAGTTTGGCCCGCGCTACCGGCACTTCCAAAGCTGCCGATGCCAGCCTGTTTGGCTCGCTGGCACGAGCATAAGCATCTGCCCGAAGGGCCTGATGGCGTGAGGTTTCATCCGCTGCCGACTCGCCCGATGTTTGAGCCGAAAGTGCAATCGGCGGCTGCATGGTTCGGTCCGTCATGCGATTTGAACCAGACGCAAGTCGATTCATTGAATTCGCTGGGATACGGCCAGATGCCTTCGGGGGCTGGTTGGAATACTCTGCAGCTTTCAGGTACTGCGGCATCGGGACAGGCAGCGATCGCGGACGGTCCACACGCGGTTGGGAATCCGGCTGGCTCAGGGGATCTGTTACCCAAGCCTCAAAAAAAGCATCCTGAGTCTGTGCTGACGCCGACTGTGCCGCCGTAATAGGGAGTGCCAGCAACCCTTGTCGCTACTGCGCGGCTAACGAGTCAAGGGGCGGTTGATGTAGTTTGCAGCTGCAAGGTCAACCTGGAAAACCGGCCTTGCCAGGAGGGCCGTCCCCATAGTTATCCTATAGCAGCGAACCGCAGGCTGGCTCGACTTGAGTCAATATTGCGGCTTGTTAACCGGTCAGAGGGGCGGTAAACTACTCTGTCAGTGCTGTAGGGTGATCCTGAATGCACGCAGACCGAAGTGCTATTGTTTGCGCCGGTCACCATGAAGCGGGCGGCTTGTCGGATTTCCGGCGGCTCCATGTCGAACTCTTCGACCGCCCCACCCAGTAAAGGTTAAGAGGTACAGAATTTATGTCAATTGTTCGACGGAATCCGACGGCCAAGAGCCGCGCGCGCAAGCGCTCACGCATTCGTTCTCGCACCAAGAGGAAGGATCCGCTATTTGTCGATGGCAAGCGGCCACGACCCATGTTCATTGACTACAAGGACGTTGAAACCCTGCGGAAGCTGGTCAATCGTCACGGCCGTATTGTAGGCCGCCGCAAGACCGGTTGCTCTGCAGTCAGTCAGCATGCGGTGACGGCGGCTATCAAGCGCGCGCGATTCATGGCACTTTTGCCCTATGTGGGCGAGTAGCTGACTGAATGTGGCCGACAGTTTCGTAACCTTTCGGCGCGTTGAATTCTGTGAAACAGACGCGGCAGGTCTTGTGCATTTTGCCGCGTTGTTTTGTTATATGGAGCAGGCCGAGCATGCGCTGCTGCGCAGTTTGGGAACGAGTGTCGTTGCTAAGATCGACGACCAGTGGCACCTCAGTTGGCCGCGTGTCCAAGCCCACTGCGATTTCCTGGCCCCCATGCGGTTTGAAGAGCAACTGAAGATTTGCGTTCGCGTGGCTCGATTGGGAAAAAAAAGCGTCACCTATCAATTCGACATTTATTCTGAATCGGATACATTGGTCGCTAAGGGGCGGATCGTGTCCGTTTGTTGTCGGGTGCATGCCGGGGGAGCAACAATTCAATCGTTCCCGATTCCGGGGGAGCTGCGCAAGCAGTTGCAAGCTCTGATAATGGAAGAATCGTAAGAATCAGGAGGCGAATTGTGGAAGGCGACTTGCTCAATCCGGTGATTATCGTCCAAGCCATAGTGGGACTGGTGGGGATCGTCACCGGTGTAGCTTTGCTGGTCAAAGCGTTTAGCTTTCAATATGGATTTGCGCGAGGCATCTTGATACACGCGCTGAGTTTGCTCTTGCTGCTGCCCGCTGGTTTGTTGATGCCATTGTGGCTGCTGTCTGGCGAGCCGCATCAACTAGCGCATTTGCAGGCTGATGTATTGATGTACGGGATTTCGGGGCTCCTGGGCGTAGCCATTCTGTGCTTTATCATTGACCACTTAACTGAGTTTCCAGGCATGCTGTTGGTTGCCGCCGCCGCCTGTTTCGCGGCCGCGATCTTCCCCTGGATATATTGGGCAGGGGCGACTAGCTTACACCAGCGGTTTTCGATTCAAATCGTAGAGCCGCCGCCCAAGTCTATCAGAGATCTAACAGAGATGACCAACGCTTTGTTGGAGGAGGAGCGGGCCAGGACAGCCGAAGTCGACGAAGACGACCCACTAGGCAATCTGCCCAAAACGACTCGAGGAACGCTACCGGCTACAGACGTGAATGAACTGACCGCGCCACCCAGCGTAGTGGTGCCCGGTGCATCGGCTCCCGATACGAAAAAGGACTGGCTGTTTGACAGTCCCAAGTGAATTCGTCAAAACTTGGGAATTTCTGTGAAGAATCAGATTTTTTGTGAATGCCTCAGATCGGAGTTGACGATTCTACCTGCAGCGTATGGGGTGTCCGTGCGACGGGAAATGGAAAGCGAGTCGAGTTCGCGGAGTTGAAGATTAGCCATGCTGGTTCAGTCCACACGCTTTGGCAACATTTCAGCCAAGCAGGATGACATCCTGATTTTCCCCAACGGTTTGATTGGCTTTGAAAGCACCAAGCATTGGCTGCTCGTGGCCGATCCTGAGAATCCGTTGATCGCTTGGTTGCAATCGACCTCGCAACCACAAGTCGCATTGCCGCTGATCAGCCCTCGCAAGTTTCTGCCCGACTACAAAGTGCACCTGAGCCAACGGCAGCTCACCAATCTGCACGTCCGCTCGACGGATCAGTTGTACGTAATGTTAGTCTTGAGCAAGTCCGGCAAGACGCTCACGGCCAATTTGCGCGGACCGATCATCATCAACCTGACGCAGCGACTTGCGCTGCAGACGGTGGTCAACGATCCCTTGCCACTGGCACTGCCGTTGATAATTACCGAGACCGGTTCGATTCGCGAGGCAGCCTGATACGATTCAATTGGGCCAGTCGTCACTTCACACCGGGCTACCGCACAAGCTTTCTGATAGCCACTGATGACTTGCTGCATGGTGCGCTTAGGGCTTCTAGTGTGTTCTACGCATGTGTTTTGTTCTCACTCGGCCGGCATCTCCAGCATAGCTGGATACGGTAGGCGCAGGCGTTAATGCCGTGACAAACTGAAATGTCACGTATTCGATGAATGCTGCGTAACAAACCGCCGATAGTGCTAGCATCGGTGGAACGCTCGCAGCGGGGTAATTAAATCCTGGCACTAGCTCAGCTTAACTCACCACTAGCGCCAGTAGCAAGGGTGCGAATTGCCAGCCTGGCTAACCCGGCCAGCTGGTAGCGGTACATTGGTACTGCCCAGCACCCCTGCATTGGAATTGGTTACCAAAGAGCCCCCTCACCAGCAGATTTCAACGGATTGAATCAATACACAAGAAGCCCCCGGCAAGGAGTGATTTCATGTTGGTGCTGTCGCGACACATTGACGAGAGCATCATGATCGGAGACGACGTAGTAGTCACAGTCGTAGATATTCGAGGCGACAAGGTTCGGCTCGGAATTGAGGCGCCTCAGGCGATACCTGTACACCGCCAAGAAGTCTACGAAGCGATTAAACGCGAGAATCAAAAGGCTGGGCAAATCCAGCCAGGTGAGACACGCAATGTTCGACGCGGCCCATAAAGACTGGGAGGTTTGGCGGTTGGCAGCACTAGCACTGACGGCCACTGACGCGATGCAACGAACACGCAAATGACCCCGATCTTGGTGATATCTTCAGCATAAACATTGGACGGAGGCAAGGACTTGGGAACTTGCCTCCGTCTTTCCTTTTGGTTGGCTGGACCGCGCAACCGGGGCGAGCTTGCTATAATCTTGGGGCACGGTGCTCGTTGTAATCTTGGCGTCCCTGAGTGCTGGAGTGGCTCAGCATGTTCCGCGGTTCAATCTCTAATGACCAATTGGGTTGCCATACGCGGGTCATCACTCCCGAAAACATCGCCTTTCAATATGTGCTGGCTGGTCCGTTCCAACGGCTGCCAGCCTTTGCGCTCGACCTACTGTTGAGAGCGATTGTAATCGTAATTCTGCTATTGGGAGGATTCTTTTTGATGGCCTGGCTAAATCTGTTGCCAGCCATGGGTTCGATGTTTGGTTTCGTATTTCTGGTTAGTGTCTTCGGATTGTCCTGGTTCTACGGGATTTTTTTTGAAACGTATTTTAATGGGCGCACTCCGGGAAAGAAGCTGATGCGACTGCGGGTCATTAGTGTCGACGGTCGGCCCATCAATGGATTGCAGGCAACGCTCCGCAACGTTTTGCGATCAGCAGACATGAATGTGATGTTATCGGTTCAGATATTTAGTCACGAGGCGCCGCCGTATTATTTTATTCCCACGATGACCATTGGACTGGTGAGTATGTTGCTGACCGCGCGTATGCAGCGCGTGGGTGACTTGGCAGCTGGCACAATGGTAGTTGTTGAGGCCCGGCGATTGGCACCGGCCAGCGTGCCGATCGACGACGTACGCGCCTACGGGTTAGCCGAGTTGATTCCGGCTAATTTCCAAGTGGGTAGCTCGCTGGCCCAGGCGCTGGGGCTGTACATGGAAAACCGAAAGCGGCTTAAGGCCAACCGTCGTGAGGAAGTGGCTGGCTTACTGGCGCGACCATTGATCCAGCGCTTCCAGCTCCTGCCGGACACCAGCCATGATCTGTTGTTGTGCGCCCTGTATGTCCGGAGTTTCCTGACTGAAAAGCAGCGACAGCAGGGTGTTCTGGCGCTGCGCGGAATGCATCCTGCCATCAGCGCTGGCCCATCGCAGCCGGCAGCCTATCCCTCAACTGTAGCTACGTAGCGGAGTGACCGTAGGATGAGCACACATGCTGATCACTTAGCTGAGCGTCGCCACCAATGGCAGGAGTTGGAGCAAGCCTTACCGGGCCTGGCTGTGTGGCGTTTGCGTAAGTGCCATGGGCGGGAGCTGATGCGGGTGTCGGACCTGTATCGCTCGGCCTGCGCCGATTTGGCTATGGCCGAGCAATATCGGCTGTCGCCAGAAACTGTGGCCTACCTGCATGACCTGGTTGGCCGCTCGCATAACGCCATTTACCGCTCGCGTCGGTTTCAATACGGTCAGTGGATCGACGTTCTGTTCAGGGAAGCCCCGCAACAGATATTCCAAGACCGGTGTGTCCATCTATGCGGTCTGCTGTTCTTCGGATTGTTCGCCTTGGCCGCTTTTGTCAGTTGGAATGCAGCCATGTTTCCAGGCGTCGCCGAGCGGATCTTGGGTGCCGCGCAAATCGAAATGATGGAAACCATGTATGAAAAGGTCGATTTCAGCCAGGCTGGTGGAGGGAATTTCGAGATGGTGGGCTTTTACATCTATCACAATACCGGCATCGGATTGTCTTGCTTCGCCATGGGGCCGCTGATCGTTCCGGGATTATGGACTACCGCCTACAACGCAACCACGCTGGGGGCTACTTTTGGCTATATGGCTCGACCAGAAACACCCGGCGGCGATAACCTGTTGCATTTTGTAACCGCTCATGGTGCCTTTGAGCTAACCGCCATCGCGTTGGCCGCCGCAGCCGGATTGAGAATTGGCTGTGGTTGGCTGTTTACTTCAGGGCTAACTCGGCTTTCGTCGTTGCAACTGCATACGCGGCGGGCCGTGCCCATCATGGCCGCTTCGGCAGTGCTGTTCGTTTTAGCTGCTTTTACCGAAGGGATGCTGTCGCCCAGTGGGGTACCCTATCTCTTCAAAGCCATGTTTGGCATGTTTTCAAGCGGGTTGTTGATGTTTTACTTTGTCGTGCTGGGTTATCCTCGCCAGGATCAACATGCAACTGGACCGCACTGAAATCGAGATTCGGCAACGATCGACGCTTGAATTGTTGGACTTGAGCCTGCAGGTGCTCAAGCGTCATGGGGTCAAGCTTTTGGCAGCTACGGGGCTGATTGGCGTCCCGCTATTGATGGTGGATGTACTGTTGTTGCAAGGGTTTCTGTCGTATGAAGCTTTACTGGCTGCCGATTCGGCACTCAGTCCCGAATTTTATACTTCAGTGCGTTACAGCCTGCATCTACTTGGATTAGCGGCCCTGCAATTTCCGATGTTCTCTCTGCCCACGACTCTGCTGCTGGGTTCGCTGATGTTTTTTCAGCCACTTCGCCTTTCACATTTAGTGCAACAACTGGTTAGTGTGGCTTTGCCGAGCCTAATCGTGTTGGGGGGCATTCGCTGTGGGTTGTGGCCCATGTTTTTGGAGCTGGTCGTTGATCGCTCCATTTCGTTTCATGTGGAAACGGAAATGTTGCTGCTAGTCGTGTTAATTGCGGTGCTGATGACTCGTGCATTTCGTCCGTTTGCTCCAGAGATTATTGGACTGGAACGTTGTCCGTTATGGGCCAAACAGCCAGAAGATATCACTTACAGTGCCCGCTCCAGAAGCCTGCATGCATCGGGTGAGTCGTTTTCGGCGTTTCTGCCTACGGCGGTCTATACCGGGTTGCTACTCGCCATGTTGATGGCCAGTTACTTGTTCGGGCAGGCCGTGTTGTCGGGATCATGGAGTATGAATCGGTGGATGTTTTTATGTGTGATGCCAATGAGCCTGTGGCTGGTCAGTACCTTCGTCGCCGTAGTAAGATTTTTGACTTATCTCAATGCGCGCATGGGGCTTGAAGGCTGGGAAATTCAGTTGCGACTGAAGGCCGAAGCCAGCCGCATGGCAAGCGAAGACGCTCCCCCGACCGTCCCACAGGTCGCGACGACGGTGGGAGGCGATTCAAGATGATGCTGCGACCTGTAGTGGGCATGACTGCGATCGCGCAGCTTACTGTGATGTGGTTGGCAGTGGTCAGCATTTGGCTGCTGGCCGGCTTAACCGCGTCAGCCGAGCAACCCGGCGCAAGCGTCGATATGGAACGCGCGTTGCGTGCAATACGCGGAGCCTGGTACGATCGCCAAAGCGGCCAATACCGACCACCGCGCGTTGGATCGTCCCATGACAATGCACTGCGATACCAAGGGCGCGTCCAGGAGCCGAGTCAGGGCGAGAGTTGGCTCCTGGATCTGTTTCGCGCGTTATTTGGAAATCGCCTTCTCTCGCAAATTGCGTCTGTCGCGTTGGTGCTGTTATTGGTCGCCGTCTTGGTTCTGTTGGTGCTGTACTGGTATCGCAGTAGCGGCGGTGTTTCGCTGGCCAGAAGCGCGCGCCTCGGTCCCGGAGTTTCGATTGATCCCAGTCGAGTTGCGGAGTTGCCGTTCGAGGTACAGCGTCAATGGGCTGATCCGCGCGCGGAAGCTCGACGGCTGGCCGATGCTGGCGATTTTAATCAGGCGATGGTTCTGTTGTATGGCTACTTGCTATTGGCACTTGACCAGTCGCGCTATATCCATCTGCAACGCGGCAAAACCAACGGAATGTATTTGAATGAGCTTCCCGCCATAGCCGATTTGCAGTCCGTCGTCCGTGCGACTATGAGCAAGTTCGAACAGGTTTACTTTGGAAGGCGGGCGTTAAGTTCAGTGGAATTTGAGGAGTCGTGGGAACAAGTCGAACAGATTCATCAACTGCTCAGTCAAGCTCCACGGCAGGCAACCATTCCAGGAATGACATCTCATCCCCCTTCAGCTGCGGATTGGAAGCCAGGCGTGCTGGCGCGGGTACTGTGGGTGGCGGCTCTGGGTTCGCTAGCCGGTTGCGGAGCCTCGGAAAGAAGCCAAGAGTACGGGGCCGTGGAAGGCTTGAAGCAATATGGTAGCCGTAATGGGCTGGGCGTGCATCGCAAGCTGTGGGAATCGCAGGGAGCCAAATGCATTCCGATCCGGCGACTTTCCGAACGATTGGAGAACGTCGACGTAATCGTGCTGGTGGCCCGAGACTTTGATCCACCTGGTCGCGAGGCGCGGCGCTGGCTGGAACGATGGCTCAGTCAAGCTCCGGGGCGTTCGGTGATCTATTTTGGCCGCGATTTTAATGCCGATTTGTACTATTGGAAACAGACGCGGAGTCAGCAGGACGTAGTCAAATTACCAATCGTAGACAAGGTCATTGCCGAATTGGCGGCCGTTGAAATCGAGAAGCGGATTGACTCTTATACGGAGAATACGTTCTGCGAATGGTTTTACCTAAAATGCGATAGTCCAGAATCAGACCTGACGCCGCAGTCCGGGGCCTGGGCTGGCGATATTACCGCACCGTTGCACTGGCCGCTGCGGACGCGTCTGTTGCCGCCCAGTCGCAAGTATCGACGATCGCTACCAAGTTGGATTTCGACGCCAGCGACCTCACCGCCGAGCAATCCACTGAATTCCTTGGGGCCACAAGACAAAGACGGACTAATTGTTCGGAGCGTGTGGAGCCAAGATGAACTGGCTACCTCGGAGATGTGGCTGGATGCTTTTGAACAACCTCTGACACCCGAGATACTCTTGCAATCCGAGCAGCGGGTCCCGTTGGTCTTTCGATTGACTCATCGACAGCGACTGGGCACCGGGCAAATCATCGTGGTTGCCAACGGAGCTCCCATGCTCAACGGCAGTGTTGTACAACCTGGATTTGCCCAGGTGGCTCAGCAAATTGTTCAGCAGTGTTTGCCCGCGCGGCGCGTTGGACTATTGGCCTACGATCGTCTAGGCATTTTGATTTCGAATGCCGCCGAAGCTGACGAGCGCGGTGCCGGGTTTGAAATGTTTACTCAATGGCCGCTGAGCGCTATTACCATGTCGGCGGCCTTGCTGGGGTTGGTAGCCGCCGCCTGGCTGTTGCCGATACTGGGCCGACCGCGCGAGCTTCGCGAGGCTTCGACAAGCGATTTTAGCTTGCATGTCGAGGCACTCGGGAAAATGTTGCATCAGACCGGCGATCAACAATTTGCGCGCCAAGCCATCGCAGAATACTTTCGGCAGGTGCGCCGCGAGCAGCCTCCGCCCTGGACGACTCCAGCCGGGAAATCGCCGGACGCTGGCTAAGCGAAGGCCGATAAACTTGGGCCGCCTCAGATCACAACGGGTTTACCGCATTGACGGCGAACTACCGCCCACTGGCCGCAATGCATCAGCCAGTGTGCACCCTGCATTTGAATCAGAGCCGCCTGCGTTGGTGCGTATGAAATCCCGGTAGGCTGATCGAGCTGTTCTTCGGTCAATTGGCTCAGCACCTTCAATGTCGCTTGTCGCTGCCCTTGATAGATAGCCAGCAATTGCTCCTTGCCAAAGCTACCGTCCGTGTCGTCCGCCGCAGAGTTTGTTGCGGCAAAACTCTCGCGAAACCCGACTGGCAAGTCGGGCATGGCGGCAGACGCGATTTTGTTGATCTGGTCATGTTCTGAGATAATCAGATGACCAATTTGCCAATTGATTGAATGGCAGTCAGGATGTGGTCGCAACATTAACTGAGCATCATCCAAGTCGCTCAAGTAAGCCAGGCCAACCATCTGTGCAGTCTGCAGACCATCGCGAATCACCGACTTTGTACTCATTGCTCCCATGCCTATTCAATTAAAGTTGATTGACACTACCGAATCATCGGCTGGTCCATTCCGTTACAAGCTGCAATAATAGCATTTCGTGCAAGGAGTGCAAATGAACCAGAAGGCAATCGGGATTTAGGTGGGCTAGCACGGAAGATTGGTCGATACAACTGTGATAAGGTTCCGTCCGCGCCAGCAGTGGAGTTGAACTTCTATAATCTACAGCAACGCGAGATATCCGACGGTCAAAATCAAACGTGCCACCAGGGTGGCGGACGAGCAAGAACACATGAATCCAGTCATTTCCGACGAACAAATTGCCCCGAATTGCGGGCTGCTAAGTTTGGAATGTGAAATCCATAGGCACCTACACTTCACGTTAGGGCACAATACCAAATCGGCCAAGATGCGGTATCTGTATCGGGCGCTGGCGATCGCCATTCGTGATCGATTGATTGCCAGTTGGAATGCTACTGAACAGCGGATTGCAACTCAAGCACCACGACGGGTTCATTATCTGTCGTTGGAATTCTTGATCGGTCGGTCGCTCAGCAACGCTGTTTATAATATTGACTTGGAAGAAACGACCCGGGAAGCCCTGAGTGGATTCGGTGGAACACTTGAGGAAGTTGCCGAGCGTGAACGCGATGCCGGCTTAGGAAATGGCGGCCTGGGGCGACTCGCAGCCTGCTTTCTGGATAGCTGTGCCAATCTGCAATTGCCGGTGCGCGGCTATGGCATCCGCTACGAATACGGCATGTTCCACCAGCGCATTGAGAATGGCCGGCAAGTTGAAGAGCCGGACCATTGGTTGTTATATGGCAATCCGTGGGAACTGGAGCGCAGCGAATCGACTCGGCGCGTTAAGTTTTATGGTCGCAGCGAATTGTATTACGACGCTCAAGGTGTTCATCATTGTCGTTGGGTAGATACCGCAGATATCTTGGCGGTGCCCTTTGACATGCCGATTCCCGGATTTCGTAACAAGACGGTTAACACGTTACGGCTGTGGAAGGCTGCGGCGACCCATGCATTCGACCTCAACGAATTCAACGCTGGTGGCTACTCGGAGTCGGTGGCGGCCAAGAACATGGCCGAAAAGATTTCGATGGTCCTATACCCCAACGATGCCAGTGAAAACGGCAAGGAATTGCGACTCAAGCAGCAATATTTCTTGGTGTCAGCCAGTTTGCAGGATGTTCTGGCGGATTGGGTTGAGGTTCATGGTCGCGACGTGAGTGGATTCGGCGAGGCCAACTGTTTTCAGCTGAATGATACCCACCCGGCGTGTGCTGTACCTGAGTTGATGCGGCTGTTGATGGATGATTACGGTCAGAGTTGGGATCAGGCCTGGGCGATCACCACCCGCTGCATGGCGTATACGAATCATACCTTGTTGCCTGAGGCACTTGAGCGCTGGTCGGTGCGATTGTTCAGCCGACTTCTGCCGCGTTTGGCTGAAATTATCTTCGAGATCAATCGTCGATTTCTGATTCAAATCGAGCAGAAGTGGCCGGGCAATACTCAAATCCGCGATGCGATGTCGCTGGTAGAGGGCGGCCATGAGCCTCATTTTCGCATGGCCTATTTGTCGATCGTGGGTTGCTTTTCCGTCAACGGTGTAGCTCATTTGCACACGGAATTGCTCAAGTCCGGTCTATTCGAAAACTTCCATCAACTGTGGCCTGAGAAATTTAACAACAAGACTAACGGAGTCACCCATCGTCGTTGGTTGGCGCATTGCAATCCAGGACTACGCAGCTTGATTGGATCGGCGATCGGCGACGCTTGGGAGCGCGACCTCAGTCATATTGAAGCCTTGATTCCACTGGCTGATGATGCTGGTTTCCGCCAAAAGTGGCGGCAGGTGAAATCCGTAAACAAGACGCGGTTGTCACGCTTTGTCGAAGAGCGTACCGGCGTGTGCTTCATGGAGCACGCGCTGTTTGATGTGCAGGTCAAACGCATTCATGAATACAAGCGACAGCTATTGAATGTCCTGCATGTCATTCATTTGTATGATCGCATTTGTCGAGGTGACACGACAGGCATGGTGCCACGTTGCGTGCTCATCGGTGGCAAGGCAGCGCCCGGCTACTTTGTGGCCAAGGTTATCATCAAATTGATCAACAATGTCGGCGCCGTCATTAACTCTGATCCCAAAGCTTCGGAATGGCTCAAGTTGGTATTCCTACCCAACTATCAAGTTTCAGCGATGGAAATTATTTGTCCGGGTACGGAACTATCTGAACAGATCTCCACTGCTGGCAAAGAGGCTTCCGGTACGGGCAATATGAAATTCATGATGAACGGCGCGTTGACCATTGGAACGTTGGATGGTGCCAACATCGAAATCCGCGAGAAGGCCGGTGCCGACAACTTCTTCTTGTTCGGCTTGAATGCTGCCGAAGTGGCTGAGGCGCGCATGGGCTACGATCCAAACCGCATTATCAATAATGATCCGGAGATTCGGCAATTGATGGAGTTGCTGGAGGGCGGTCGGTTCAGTGCCAATGAACCTGGCATTTTCGATGTAATTACTGGTGGCTTGCGCAATCCGCATGATCCCTGGCTGACCATCGCCGATCTGCGCAGCTACATCGACTCGCAACGCGAGGTGGCCAAAGTTTACCGTGACGTCGAAACTTGGAATCGAATGAGCATTATCAATACGGCTAGTAGCGGATGGTTTTCTAGCGATCGCACCATTGGCCAGTATGCCGAGGAGATCTGGCAAGTGCGTCCTGTGGGTCGGGGTTAGGCGTTCTGCGGCCTGGGTTGTTGGCTTTGTCTGTACGTTAAGTCTCGCTAAGTTCCCGTTAACATCGTTCTTTACAACCTCGATTTAGCTCATGCCGACCTTTCCTCGATCCTCCGGAGTCTTGCTGCATGTTACCAGCCTGCCCGGCGAGTATGGCATTGGCGACTTGGGGCCGGCCGCTTTTCGGTTCATAGACTTTTTATCCGCAGCGGGTCAGTCGCTGTGGCAGATTCTGCCCCTGGGGCCGACCATACAGTGTCATTCACCCTATAGCAGCTACTCGGCATTCGCTGGCAATCCTCTGTTGATTAGCCCCATTCAGTTAGTCGAAGACGGATTCTTGCAGCCCGAAGATTTGAATGACCTATTGCAAGTGCCCCTGCAAAGCCACGTGGACTTTGCATCTGCCGAGCAAGTTCGCTTGGTGGCGCTGGAACGCGCGTTCCAGCGATTTCAAGTTAGCCAGGCCTGTGCGGAGATTGACGAGTTCGAAGCCTTCTGCACGCTTCAGCAGGGCTGGTTGCGCGACTTTGCGTTGTTCGCAGCGCTGATTGAGCATTATGGCAATGACCAGTGGACCACCTGGGAGCCCGGTATCGTTCACCGCGATCGACCGACGCTCGCCTCGTGGCGCGAGCGACTGGCCGGTCAGGTACAGCGCCAACAGTTCATTCAGTTCCTATTCTTCTCTCAATGGCAGCAGGTCAAACGCTATGCCAATCAACGGGGTATTCGAATTTTCGGAGATATGCCCATCTTTGTTTCGCATGGCAGTGCCGATGTCTGGGCTGGTCAAAGTCTGTTTCATCTGGATCAAGATGGTCATCCGACTGTTGTGGCCGGAGTTCCCCCCGATTATTTCAGTCAGACCGGCCAACTGTGGGGCAATCCGCTGTATCGCTGGGATCGATTAGAAGAGACCGGGTATCGCTGGTGGATCAGTCGCATTGGAGCCGCTTTCCAATTATACGATGTATTGAGGATTGATCACTTTCGCGGGTTCGAAGCCTATTGGGAGATTCCAGCTGGCGCTCCGACTGCGGTCCAAGGTCGGTGGCTACCGGGGCCAGGCGCAAAAATGTTTGACGCCGTGCGCAGCCAGCTGGGCGAACTACCGATCGTTGCCGAAGACCTCGGGCTGATAACGAAAGAAGTTCACCAGTTGCGCGAGCAGTTGGAATTCCCCGGCATGCGCGTGCTGCAGTTCGGGTTTGATTCACCAACCGACGGCTTTCATCGTCCCGAAAACTATCCGCTCAATAGCGTGGCCTACACCGGCACTCACGACAACGAGACGATCATCGGTTGGTATCGGGCGCGACAACAGTCAAAACAGCAGTCCGGACAGCGCGACGTACTGGATCGCTATTTGGCAGCCGACACCCGCGACGACGATGTGCACTGGCAATTAATCAGCATGGTGATGAATTCAGCCAGCCACACAGTGATCGTGCCCATGCAAGATGCACTTGGATTAGGCAACGAAGCTCGCATGAATTTTCCAGGAACCGTGCATGGCAATTGGTGCTGGCGTGCGATGCCGCAGCAGATCAATAGTACTCTGGCGGCCCACCTGCGCGTCATCACCGAACATTCCGAACGTTATCAATTGGCGAGCGTTCGGTAGATTAACGCTGTGGCGCAATCGTGGGCGGCGCCACGCGATAAGGCAGCGGTCTGCCAGCCAATCCCGCCAGTATATTCTCAGCGGCCCGCGTCGCCATCGCAGCCCGCGCTTGTGTGGTGGCACTGCCAATGTGTGGCAACAAGAGGCAATTCGTTAGACTCTGAAGGGGATGATCCAGCGGCAATGGCTCTGGCGTGCACACATCCAGCCCAGCCGCGAAGATTCGCTCAGATTGTAGCGCGTCGGCCAGCGCCTCCTGGTCGATAACCTCACCGCGGGCGGTATTGACTAGTACTGCGGTCGGCTTCATCAAACGTAGTTGTGGTCGGGATATAAAATGCCTAGTAGCCTCGCTCAGCGGCACATGGATGCTGACGACGTCGCTCTGTGCAAGAAGTTCCTCCAGTGCGACGCGCTGCGCTGCCAGATGGGGTGGCAACTCCGGCTGGCGGCGGGCCGTGTACAGGACCCGCATACGCCAACCAGCTTGCATACGCCCAGCCACTGCTTGGCCGATTCGGCCCATGCCGATGATGCCCAGCGTCTTTCCGACCAAGTCTTGACCAATCCAGCCCAACGGCTCCCAGGTACGCCATCCACCGTCACGAACAGCCTGCATGGCAGGACGAAATTGTCGTGCCGCCGCCAGGATGAGACCAACAGCGATATCAGCAGTTGCCTCGGTTAGAACGTCCGGCGTGTTGCCAACAGGAATGCAGCGGCGCTCAGCCTCCGTCAGGTCGATGTTATTGAATCCCACCGCAAAGTTACTGATGACTCTCAGGTCATCGCCAGCGGCGTCCATCACTTCGGCGTCGATCCGATCACTCAGTAGGCTCAAAATGCCCGAACAACCGGCGACTCCAGACAACAACTCTTCGCGCGTGGGCGGTAGTGCTCCTGCATGTAGCCTAAGCACCGCCGACGTCCGCAGCATTGCTAATCCGGCTTCTGGGATTCTTCGTGCTACGTAAACGGTGGGCAATCCATCCATGGGCGTATCTACGGTTGATCGAGTGGACTGTTGCCACCTTCGCTGCGCATCGCTTAGCTACAGTGGCCGGGACGTCGAAACTCCCCTACGATACCACGTTCTGGAATTCGCTCCAGATGGCACTCAGCGCCTCCACGGCACCCGTCTTCAGGCGGAAACGCACGATATCGGAAACTTCAGTTTCGCTGGGATTGATTTCGACAGTTGTCTTGCCAGCGGCACTGGCCAGGAAGATCGGTGCTTGAATATAGGGAAAGACGCTGGTCGTTCCCACTGAAAATACGACATCAAAGCCATACTGTTGTTGTTCAGCTTGCAATCGGTCAATGCCAGTGTCAGCGATCAATTCTCCGAACAAGACGACATCGGGGCGTACAATTGCTTTACAGCGTGGGCACCTGGGTGGCAACGAGACATGATCAATCCTATCCAACCGAGTCTTGTAGTCGCAGCGTGTGCAGGACAGAAAGTGCATGTTGCCGTGGACTTCAACTAGATTCTTCGAGCCAGCCGAGCGGTGAAAGCCATCGATGTTTTGCGTCAGGACCCACAGTCTCTCAAAATGGTCCTCCATTTCCGCCATGATTTCGTGGGCTCGATTGTGTTTGGCAGCTTGGACTGCCAGACCAATCTGAGCTAAATACTTCCAGCACAGTGCGGGATTGTCTCGCAACATCATAGACGACAGGATTTCCTCGATTGCGTACCCTTCGGCAGTGGGGCCAACGTTGTACAGTCCACCGATACCGCGATAGGTTGGAATGCCCGACTCCGCCGACACGCCCGCGCCAGTAATAAACAATACACTTTTAGCAAGCCGCAAGGCTTGGACAATCGCGGACACTGTTTCCTGATCGCTGATCGAAAGCATTTCGTTACAATTCTAGAGTAGGTACGGGATCAATAAGAAAAACTAGTCGCAACCGTAGCTACGACTTGGGTGCATTAATTGGACTCAACTACTAGTGAACATCACGGCAGCAGGCGGGTAGCGATTGCTGCCGGTGGTTTCAGATGTGCGTCCAGGAACCCATAGATCAATTGTCGCGATTCGTGGGGTGCTGCATGGCCGCGTCCGTGGGCGAAGAAGGATAGGTTCTCAGGACGTTCTAGCAATTGATAGACATCGGCGATTTTCAGCAACATCAGAGCGCGTTGACGCTGAGTTAGCGGAGCACCGTCGTTCAGACCGAATACGTCCAAGTAGGCCCGCGGGGCGATGAGGGCGATGATCTCGTGGAAGTCGATGGCAGGTAATTCTCCTCTCATCAAGCCCGCGCGGAGTGGTTTGAAATAGATGTACCAGTGATCGCGCGACCAGTGTTCAACCTCGGCATTGTGCCGCAGGAATGCCGCCCCGCAGTTGCAAGCCGCAGCCCGAATTCGCTCGTCGTACGCGGCCAGCAGCCAGGTGCCATGACCACCCAGCGAATGCCCCATCGCTCCGATGCGGCTGGCATCTACTTCTTTAATCGTCTCCAGGACATCGACGGCAATGCTATGTTCGTAAGTGAACTTTCCGACAGCCGTCCATTCAGGATGTCGCTGATAGAACCTGGCGGTATCATAAGAGCCTTCAGGCGGAATGCGTTGACCGGATACAAAATGTTCTGGAGCGATGACGATGTAGCCTCGACGGCACAAATGATCCAGAAAGGCCTTATCAGGCTGGCCCTCCAGTCCAGCGGTTTGGCGAGCCCCCTGATCGGTTGTACCATGCAAAGCTACCACGGCCGGAAACTGTGGTCCACCTTGTAAGGGAATTCCCAGAAACGCGTGCGCCCGCTCGTCCTGCTCGACCTGATAACTAATCCACAGCCGACGATAGCAGACTTCTACCTGCACCTCTTCATGTACTTGCAAATCCAGCGGCGGCTGGACGGGCTTATGCTGATCGCGAATCAATTCCAAAAACCGTTGGCGCAGCACCAGTCTGTGTCGTTGCCAATCCTCAGCGGTCTGGATACCTTCCAGCAAATCATCCCACGACGACTCAATCACCGGCGGCAGCGATCTGTGCCGCCTCACCTCTGGCGATTCAGCCTGGCAGATTTTTCCGCATGTAAGTAGCAAGACTGCCACAGGGGCAATGCATGTTCGCCATGTGTTGGGCGTTGACATAGTTGGCTCCAGAAGGACAGAATTTGGTCTTAGGCTGTTTGGGTGACGCTTCAGCGAACTGAAGTGAGATCGTTTTATAATCTATTGTGGGCCTGTCGTAATCTACTGAGAGGTTGTATGGCCACGCGATTTGCTAGCGCTGTTATTTGGTCTACGGCATTGACCTACTTGGGCTTTGCGATTTGGTTGGGTGGGTGGCCACAGGCGTTGTTGGGCGTGTTTGGCATTGAGCAGCAGCCTCCGGCGATGCTGACAGAAATTCGCGCGTTTTATGGCGGACTGGAGTTTGGAATTGCGGCGGTGATGGTGATTCTATGGTTGCGCAGTGCACCAGCGGCGGCACTGCTGGTTGGCGGTCTGCCACTTGGGGGAGCGGCGGCTGCGCGGTGCCTGGGGATGTTGGTGGATGGTTATTCGAGCACCCACGCGATGTTGGCTGGCGCGGAATTGAGTGGTATGATTGTTTGCGTCGTGGGGCTGTTGTCGGTAGGGAAAAGTGGAGCGAAGTGAAGTTGACTAGCCGAACAACCGCTACTGTCGGTGCCAGCGTTAGTTTGACCCGAATTCAGCACTATCGCTGTGGTACTTGGTATTGGCTGGGCGATAGCAGGTGGTACAGTTCCATACCAGCCTGTTTCGTTTAGACGTGCGATTGCGTTCAGCCTACAAAACCGCCTGAAAGCCCTGAAATCATGGATTGTGATTGCTCCTACTCTGCGGCCTCCGCGATTCAGCAGGCTAAAGTAGCCCATCAGATTTCGACGGCAATTGCTAAGAAAACGCTCGATGCGCAGCGCCAACAAGGCCTAGCTGCGGTATCATTGCTTCAGCAAGCTGCCGAGGTGGCTCGCCAGATGGATGACAATAGCATCGACGTTCAGCTCTAGCCGCAGACGAGAGTGGTTTCGGTAGCCGGTCTCGCTAGAGAGTGGTGAGGCGATGAACTACGATCAATTTAGCCCATCCCAAACCACGGTCTGGCGACCGTAGCTACTCTAAATTTCTATCAAACGCTCGCCCGAGAAAATCTGCACATGAAGGTGTGCGTTATCAATGTTGTAGGACTGACGCCAGAACTAGTGCGTCATGCGCCCAACATCTCCAGCCTGGGTACGGCCAGACCATGGACCAGTCCCTATCCGGCTGTAACCTGTACGGCTCAAGCGACGATGTTGACCGGTGTGCCACCTCGACAGCATGGAATTGTTGGTAACGGTTGGCTGTTTCGGGAGACGGGCGAGGTGCGCTTCTGGCAGCAGTCCAATCGCTTGATTCAAGGCCACAAGCTATACGAAGGCGTTGAAACGGCCAAGCTGTTTTGGTGGTTCAATCAAGGCGCTCCGGTGCGCTACTGGGCCACGCCAAAGCCACACTACGGCTGCGATGGTTCCAAAGTCTTCGGCATTCTGGATCATACCGACTGCGAATTGGAGTCGCACGTCGGCCGATTCCCGTTCTTCAGCTTTTGGGGACCGCAGGCTGGGTTAGCCAGTTCTCAGTGGATCGCCCGCGCCAGCGCTCGTGTGATCCGGCAGCGACGTCCCGAATTGTCTTTGGTCTATCTGCCGCACCTGGACTATGACTACCAGCGCTTTGCCGAACATGATCCGCAGCGCGTGGTCGAAGTAGACCGTTGCGCGGCCGAAGTTATTGCAGCCGCCCAGGAGATTGGTGCTCAAACCGTCGTTGTATCCGAGTATGGTTTGGTGCCGGTACAGCGCGCCGTGATGGTTAACCAACAACTGCGAGAGGCCGGGCTACTGGAAGTCCGCGATGGTCCATTTGGTGAAATGCTCATGCCGCTGGAGTCAAAAGCTTTGGCTGTGGTTGATCATCAGCTGGCGCACGTGTACGTTTCTGATCCCAGCCTTGTGGGCAGCGTCCGACGAATCCTCCAACAGATGCCAGGAGTGGCCGCAGTGGTTGAGCCCGGAGATTTGCAACTGGACCATCCGCGCAGTGGTGAGTTGATCGCGTTGGCTGAACCGGATGCGTGGATGGCCTACTACTATTGGTTGGACGAAGCGCGCGCTCCCGATTTTGCCCGAACAGTCGATATTCATCGCAAGCCAGGCTACGATCCTTGTGAGCTATTCATGACCAGTGGCCTGCGTGCCGCCGCTCGGTTGGTGCAGAAGAAACTCGGGCTGCGCTATCGCATGGACGTCACGCCTCTTGACCCTAGTTTGGTGCGCGGTAGCCATGGCTTACGCCCAAGTCCAAACTGTGGGCCGCTGATCGTTGGCCCCGATCCGCCCGACGATATGCTGCAATTCAAAAGCTACATCCAGTCGCTGCTAGCGCGACCTGCTACTTGAGCGTTGCTTGTACGCTGGATGAAAAGTATATGACTTGCAGCCTGGGGCAAGCGGGATAATACAGTCCGCCTGCTAATTTCCAGAACGTGCTAAAGGCCGCAATGCTCGAACAAATACAATTGGTTCTGCCCCCCGGCCCCCATTAAGCTTAGACAGCAATTGGACGGCATGGCGACCCTCAATCAGGACTAGTGCTAAGTCTCAGCAGATTTCGCTGTGGGCCACAGCAGCCAGAAGAACAGTAGACCCAGCAGTGGTGCCCAACCCAGGATCGCTAGATTCAGATCATACGATCCGGTGCGGTCGACTAGATAGCCAAACAGCTTCTGAGTCGGTGCTGAAGCCATCCAGCCTATGAATGACAACAAACCGGTTAGCCGACCCATATAACGGGCCGATACTTCCTGGGTGAACGAATAGTAACATGGAAACAGCGCCAGTGCACCCGCACCGACCACCAGTAACGTTGCCAGCAGTGGCCAGCCGGCCGGTAGCCAGGCAGCCAACGTCGTCAGTGCCACCAGCAGCGAGCCGATAAAGAAGAGCAGAATTCGGCTGGCATGTACTGGCCAGCCGGCGCGTACTAGCCACAGTCCACAAATGCCAGCCAGAATACAGCCTACGTCGGTAGCGATGAAGTAAGCTGAATTGAAGTAGAGCGCTTCCACTTCGGAATAGCCGCGACCTTGCTGCATGAACTTGGGCAGCCAGGCTCGTATGAGCTGCCACGAGGTATTGATGCACACCACCATCACCGCGAGCGCCCAGAAGCGACGATCGACGAAAATAGCCACCAAAGTTTGCCACACGCCTGCCTGGGCTGTGCCGGACGCTTCAGACTGTGAACCGGCGACCGTCAAATCGCCAGGACGAATGACGACCAGCCAAGCCACGGCCCACATTGCGCCGGTCGCACCGATAACGTAAAACGGCAATCGCCAGGCATCGGGTTGATCGCTGCTGCTGACCAGCAAGCGAATGATCAGCGGCGTCAAGATCGCCCCCACCGAGGCCCCGCTCTGCAGCAGACTATTGCCCATCACGCGATCGCCACGTGACAATATTTGTTGCGTAACAATCAGGGCGCATGGCCAGTGTCCAGCTTCAAAGAATCCCAGCAGGCCCCGACAGACCATCAGCCAGTGATAGCCCTGGGCCATACCGGTAGCGCAGCCCACAGCCGACCATGCCACTAACACGCAAGGATACAACAGACGCACATTGACGCGATCTGCCAGCACTCCAAAAAACAAGGATCCACATGCAAAGGCCACGCCGAACAGGAACTCCAAGTCGCCATACTGCTCGTTGGAAAGTTGAAATTGTTCGGTAATTCGAACCGCCATGTTCGACAGCGTCTGACGATCCATGTAGTTGATCATCGTCGCCAACAGCAGCAGCCCACTGACCCACCACTGCCAGGATGCGGATCGCAGGTTTTCATTGGTGGTAGTGTTCAACTAACTTCAACCTCGGCAGACTCTGGTAGATACCGTCGCCAGACGGTGGGATACGGGTGGTACCGTGTAAATAGCACTACCGGCGCAAAACACTACGCCGTCACCAACACGATAGTGCTGAAGTTTGCTCAGTTTAACGCATTCGGCTGGGTTGTGGCGGCCAGAAATTCCCGAAAAATGGAAAGCGGCATCGATAAACCGCTGGGCTTCAGCGTCTAGTAGACTATAGCCATTATCAGCGCACATCCCACCCTACGATACCTGCCTGAAACGACGGAATTCAGCCTAAGACAATGCCTACGGAATCAGCCCAGCAATCACAACTGCTGTTTGGACCCGTCGCTCGAGTGCCTGGAGTAGGGGCGGAGCGTGCGCGGCTGCTGGCTAAGCTGGGTGTCCGGCGAGGAATCGACCTGCTGTTCCTGTTTCCACGCAGCTTCCAAGAGCCTGCTCCACTGGCGCGGGCCAGCGAGTTTGTGGAAGGGGGGCGGGTATCTTTTCTTGGCACGGTGTTAGATATTGGTCAGCGCGTTACGCAAAGCGGCAAGCATCTGCTGGGCGTGCAGGTGGCTGTTGAGGGCGGTGGCAATGTGCGCTTAGTGTGGTTCAATCAGGCGTTCCGCGCAGAGATGTATCGCCCCGGCGATCAGCTATTGGTCACCGGAGTCTTGAAATCGACGGTGCTGAACTGGGAAATGGTCCAGCCGCAAACGCGACCCGCTGCTGACCAGCCGCCTGCAAGCAATCATCCACTGCCCATTTATCCGCTGACTGAGGGGCTGAAACAATCGGCCATGCATCAGATGCTTCGCCAAGCAGTACCAGTGCTGGTGGAGCAGATCGAGGAAGCACTGCCCGAAATCATCCAGCAACGCCTGAATGTTCCAGGCATCAGGCAGGCAATCAACGATGTGCATTTTCCAGCATCGCTAGCAGCGGCCCAGGCAGCTCTGCGGCGATTTAAGCTGCAAGAGCTGCTGGTGCTGCAACTGGCCCTGGCCATGCAACGCTCGCAGCGTGAGCAGGCGACACGCGCGCCACAGTGTGAGCCTTCGGGCAAGCTGCACGCCAGAATTCTGAACCGACTAGGGCATTCGCTAACCGCTGATCAATCCTCGGCAGTCGAGGACATTCGCCAGGATATGGCACGGGCAATTCCAATGAATCGTTTGCTTCAGGGCGACGTTGGCTGTGGCAAAACTTTGGTGGCTCAATATGCCATGCTGTTGTGCGTGGCCAACGGGCATCAAGCCGCGCTGATGGCTCCCACTGAGGTGCTGGCTCGGCAGCACGCCGAGACCCTGCAGCGTAATTTGGCCCGCAGCCGCGTCCAAGTTGGTTTATTGCATGGCGGCTTGCCACGTGGCCAGCGCACCAAGTTGTTAGAACAAATCTCTGCTGGCCAGGTGAATTTGATTGTTGGTACGCAAGCTCTGCTGTCTGAACAGGTCCATTTTCAGCGACTTGGATTGGTGATTGTAGATGAGCAGCATAAGTTTGGCGTATTGCAGCGGGCTCGCTTGCGCAGCGAGCAGTTGCAACCGCACTATTTGATTCTGTCGGCCACCCCGATTCCTCGAACCATCGCTATGACCGCTTTTGGCGATCTGGACGTGTCAATCATCCGCACCCGACCGCCTGGACAAGCGACAGTGCGCACCTATCTAACTACCCATGAGCAACTGTCGTCTTGGTGGCAATTCGTAGATCGCCAGATTTCGCGCGGGCGCCAGGCGTACGTGATCGCACCACGCATTGCTACGGCGGCTGTCCCGGAGCCTCCTGTACAGGAGACGATATCAGCTTTTGTTGACGAGGTGCAGCCGTCAGCAATCAACGCCTCGAGTGAACTGGAGCAGCCAGACTCGGCCATCAAACAGCAGCAGATGCCGACAACCAGCCTGCCATCGGTTAGAGAAGGTGCAGCCAGCGCCAAGGGCACATTCGAGCTGTTACGAGCCGGTCCGCTGGCACATCGTCGATTGGGATTGCTGCACGGTCGCCTGCCACCTCACGAAAAAGAGGCCGTATTGGATCAGTTTGCACGCGGTCAGCTGGACGTACTGGTGGCGACCACTGTTGTCGAAGTGGGCATCGACGTTCCCAATGCATCGGTAATCACGATTTTGGACGCCGATCGACTAGGGTTGTCACAATTGCACCAACTGCGTGGTCGCGTCGCCCGTGGTCGATTCACGGGCTACGCCTGTGCTGTGGCGTCCGTTGGTTGCCAGAGCCAGGATAACGAGCGGCTGGCGGCTTTCCAGAAAACCGACAACGGTTTTGAACTGGCCGAGTTGGATCTGAAACTGCGTGGACCAGGCGACCTGTTAGGAACATCCCAAACTGGTATGCCATCCTTGCGCGTCGCCAATTTGGTCGAGGATACCGAACTATTAGATCTAGCGCGCGAGACGGCGCGTGAAATACTTAAATCTGATCCTCAGCTCGCCCAACCCGAGTTCACTCGGTTGATCCATCAGACGCTTCGTCGCTACGGAAAGTCGCTGGAGTTGGGAGATGTGGGCTGATATGCGAGTCTCTCGGGGCGTGCGGAGCCGCAGCGCTGTTGCGCCAAACCTTTTGTGTTAATGCCTACTTTCCCAGAATACGGTCAGTAGCTATGAAATGACGTGTCATGGGCAGACGGCTACATGACAGTCAATACAATCAGCGTCGGTTTCCTGAGTTTCCGCAGCCTCCTTTTTTTGAGTTTAGCATGTCCATGAAACTATGCTTGGATTTAGCCGCACGGCTCCATAAGTCTGCTTTTGAGACTAGGCGTGGCAGGGGCTTATTTTTATGCCATTTGATAATCAGTTTCGGTTGCCAGTGGATAACGAGCCTTGAAGTGATGGCACAGCCCGACACCACTCAAATCAGCTACCCGCAAGCAGCATCCAAGAAAGGTCTGCAAGTGCAAATGCTAGATGACGCACTGGAGCTCGGTATTCATCATGCAGCCTTGAATCTGAACCTCGGACAGCTGATTCAGCCCGATGCGTCGGCAGGCAGCATCGCGTGGCGCGGCAGCAACGATTTTGTCTACCACTTTGACACAGGATACGTCCAGGCGATGGACCAGCGCATCAAGCGGTTGTCCGACAACGGTGTCATTGTTTCATTGATCATTCTGAATTACGAACCACATGATGAACAGCGCCGGCGAATTCTGATACATCCCAGCTACAGCCCAGACTGCCCCAACCACCTGTCAGCCTTCAACTGCAGTACCGTCGAGGGCCGGGCTTGGCTGCAGGCAGCACTGGAGTTCATGTCACAACGCTGGTCCGAATCGTCCGGTCGCTATGGTCAAGTGTGGAATTGGATCATCGGTAATGAAGTCAACTCGCATTGGTTCTGGTGCAACATGGGACCAGCGACGATGCAGGAATTTGCCGATGATTATTATAAGGCACTGACTCTGGCCTGCCGGTCCATCCATCGCTTCAATGCCGCAGCCCGCGTCTTCGTATCGCTAGATCACCATTGGAATATCGCCCACACTACCGATCAACGGCAATCGTTCGACGCCAGGTCATTCCTGGAGTACTTGTCAGCTCTTTCATCAGCCGGTGCGGTAGTTCCCGTCCACGCCGGTAATAAATCAGAATCTGATCTTGCTCAAGATGGCATCGAGACGAATCAGTGGCATGTTGCTTTCCATCCCTATCCAGAGAACCTGTTTGAGCCGCGTACCTGGCGCGATGCGACTGCCACAGCGGATTGGCGCACCGCGCCGCGCATTACCTTTCGTAACATCGAGCAGTTGGAGCATTTCCTAGATCAGCCAACGATGCTGATCGGCAATAGCCCACGTCGCGTGATTCTGAGCGAACAGGGGTTTCATACTCCAGACGCTCCTGATGGCCAGGAAATCCAGGCCGCCGCGTTTTGTTATGCCTGGTTGCAGATTCAAGCGTTAGACACAATCGACGCCTTCATTTTGCATCGCCATGTCGATCATGCTCACGAAGGTGGCCTACGGCTTGGTCTGTGGACTCGACAACCCGATAGCGTCGCTACCCCCGACCGGCGCAAGAAGCTCTGGAGCGTCTTCCAAGCGGCCGGTACGCCACATCAATCAGAAGCTTTTGGATTTGCCGAGGCGATCTACAAGGAACACAAGTAGTTATGTTGGCCGTGGGGGAGCCTCGCCGAGGACTTCCATCTGCCACAGTCCACGCTATGACAGATCGTAGCAACAAATCGATCCGCGTCCAAAGCTGGAGCGGATATCCCAGCTACTGGTCAAGAATCTTCCACAGATGCACCGCCTCGGTTGGATCGAGCTGTACTTTGCCCTGCAAGTTCAACCAATCCAAATGCCCGATGGTTTCCGACAATGCCAGAAACGAATCGAAGCCGTCTCGCCGTCCGAAGATGGATCGTGCCAAATCGTAGGCCGTGCGCGACTGTTGACTCAGCAGCTCCATTACATAACTAGCGCGTCGCACATGAAACCGCAGGCGTTGGCGTACTGTCTTGGCAACATCGTGAATCTCAGCACCGTGTCCGGTCCAAGCAATCTGCGGTCGCAGATCCACCATACGCTCCAGATGATGCAGGTACTCCACTAGCCGGTGAGGCCTGGGCCCGCCGTCTGGATGCGGCTCGACCACCGGATTACTACTGATATTCCGCAGTAGGTGATCGTTTGAAAGCAGTACTCGATCCTCTGGCTCGAACAGACAGATCAGGCCTCCTGCGTGCCCAGGAGTATGGTAGACATGCCACCGGCGTCCGCCCAGCAACAGCCGATCGCCTTCATCGATCCACCGGTCAACCGAAACTGGCTGGCTGTAGCCACGAGCTTCGACGCGCCACTGCATAACCTGCTCCAGTTCGGACTGTGGAACACCGCACTCGGTCATGAATTCCCGATAAAATTGTGAGCGCTCGCGGCGCACTGCGTCTGTAGGCTGCAGCGTCGGCTGGTTATAGCGGTGCGTCAACACCTCGGCCCCTGACTGCTCGACGATCGAGGCGGCCAGTCCAAAGTGATCTGCGTGCGCATGAGTAATCACTATCCTCTCGATGTTTGACAGGTCGAGTCCTAAACGCCGCAACTGCTGTTCCAATTCGGCGCGCGACTCCGGCCAGTTCGTCCCCGTGTCGACCAGTGTGATCGGCGACTCAGTTGACAAATAACAGTTAACCGGCCCCACGGCAAACGGTGTAGGCAAAACGAGCTGAAAAATTCCGCGGACTATCTCTGTCGACACACTGCATCCTCAAAAACGACTCAGCCATCGCCTGCATTGGTACTGGTAATCATGCAGGTACTCGACCAACTGGATTAGACTGCCAGAGCGATTCGAGTCGCTAATGTTGTAGCGCTCTACTACTGATTGGCAAGCCGTGTCGATACAATTATTGACAGGCAAGTCAGGCCTGAACCAGCCGCAGTGCGTTAAGTATGGGCTTCGTCCAGTGTCTGTGGCAACCTGAGCGAACGTCCCGTGACTCGTTGCGACGTTTCTGAGGCAGGTCAGGGTATGAGCTGTTATAACGTAATATCGCGGCGGAAGTTGTGGCATTGAGTTCGAGGTGAGTGTGGATAAAGCCGGGGTCGTTCGACATGTCCTGCAATCACGGGTAATCGCCATTTTGCGGCTGGATAACTTAATGTTTGCCGATCAGCTTGTGCGCGTATTGCTAGACGGTGGTGTGCGCGCCATCGAGTTAACGCTGACCAATCCGGCGGCACCCGACGTTGTCGCCAGCCTGCTGGACAACGTCGTGGAATTTTCCGATGGTCGCGCCGTTTTAGGAATTGGTTCGGTGCGCAGCCTGCCGGAAGCCCGCACGGCCTTGGCTGCCGGAGCGCAGTTTTTAGTGTCCCCCACCTGTCTGGAGCCAGTGATTCGACATTGCGTTGAATGTGGAGTCGCTGTGTTTCCAGGTGCGTTGTCTCCCACTGAGATCGCACAGGCCGATGCTTGGGGGGCCGACATAGTCAAATTGTTTCCCGCCAGCGCCGTGGGGCCAGACTACGTTCGCGATGTGCTGGCCCCGATGCCCTATTTGAAACTGATGCCGACCGGCGGAATCAGTTTTGAAAACATGGGCCACTACTTCGACGCCGGGGCAGTTGCCGTTGGCATCGGTGGCCGACTGCTCAATCCACAGTCGATCGCACAGCGAGATTGGCCGCGTGTTCGCCTAGCTGCTGAGCGTCTCGTCGAAGCGGCCCGACCGGCAGGCGGTGAAATTTGAATGCGCTGCACTGGATGACAACCAAAGGGCGTGTGTGGGCACCCGATTATGCTGACTTTAATCGGACATGTTCCCAAGTCGGAGCCGGCGATCATGCGGTATGATGTAGTGACCATCGGCGAGTCGATGCTGCGGCTGACGCCCGTTGAGGGCCAGCGGTGGGAACAGGCGGATCAGTTTCAAATGCATGTTGGCGGCAGCGAATCGAATGTCGCTGCGGGTTTGGCTCGCCTAGGACAGTCCGTCGCCTGGATCTCGCGGCTGACAGACAACGCCTTCGGGCGCAAGATTGCCCGCAGCATCGCCGCGCATGGTGTTGATACGCGGCACATCATCTGGACTGACGAAGATCGCATCGGCACGTATTACTTTGAGCCCGCCTGTGCGCCTCGACCGAACCAAGTTCTCTACGATCGCGCCGCCAGCAGCTTTAGTCGCTTGTGTGCCGACATGTTGCCTACTGGGCTGTTTGTGCCTGGTGCATCCAGATATCTGCACGTCAGTGGTATTTCGCTGGCCCTTGGCGCGCCGTGCTGCGAGATGATTTTCGCCAGCGTTCAATTGGCTAAACAGGCCGGATGGAAGATCAGCTTCGACGTCAACTACCGCGCCAAATTGTGGACGCCCACGGTGGCCGGCGCGGTGTGCCTGAAATTAATGCAGCAGGCTGATTTGGTTTTTTTGCCTTTCCGCGACGCCCGCACATTATTCAACATTGGTATTGGAGATCAGGAAATCGGCCACCTCCCCGAAGAATTTGCCACACACGCGCTGAAGGCACTGGCCCAGAGATGCAGTGCTGAATGCATTGTGTTAACGCTAGGGCAATACGGAGCCGCAGCCTGTACTCACCAAGGAGTCTGTTATTCGCCAACGCGGGCTGCGTCGGTTGTCGGACGATTGGGGGGGGGCGATGCCTTTGCCGCTGGCTTTTTGAGCCAATGGTTGACCGGTGCTCCGACGCTGACAGCCTTGCGTTGGGGGAACGCCGCAGCACAACTAAAATATACCATCCCCGGCGACCTTCCCTATTTTGAGTCCGCAGAAGTTGCTGCGCTGGCCAAGCAAAGCGCCATGAACGACGTTAACTTCCGATAACGATAGCTAGTCGAAGGATTGTAGAACTTGAACGCCATTTAGTGGGCATGGAGTACTACATTGATAACGGATGCCGAGCGAACTTGACGATTGATTAAGGATGACCCGCAGATTCGACTCGAACCGTCGTGGTGGCGGTGCGTTTTGAGCAACTCGGTGCATCGCCAAGATTGCGTTTATTCGATCTTCACTTTAGCCAAATAGATTTTGCTGCGGCCTTCATGCGTGGAGTAGTAGCTGACCCACAGCATGTTATCGTGCAAGACTAAGCCTGGATAACTGGTGTCGCCTCCGGAGGGCAGGGCGAGAGCTTCGGTTAGTGTGCCGGACTGCTTGTCGATCCAGCAGAGCGACGTACGGACCCGGCCATCGTATAGTCGCACAGCGGCAACCAAACGACCGTCCGGTAAGAGTATCATATGCGGGCCACCGACTCGGGAACCGACACTTTGCCAGCGCCACTGTCGATAAGGCGGGAGGGCTACGCCTAAGAGTCCTTCATTGGGTGCGTCGTCACGGCGCAGCAAGCAATAGGCAGTGTCGCCGTCGAAGACAGTCGAACTTTCATTGCCGACTCCATCGTCACAGACGCTGGCGTTGGTCATCTGGTAGTTCTTGCCGTCGAGACTCTCATACAGCCGCACTGAACGATCAGGACCACGACAGCTGTAGCCCATTCCCAGAGCAAGTCCGTTGTGCCAGGTCACACGCCACAACCAATAGTTGTGCTGGCCGATTTCGTGCTGGTGACTCCAATTGTGTCCATCTTCGGAAAACCATGCTAACGACTGGTGCGATTTTGTGGTCTTATCATGCATGGCGGCAGCTCCAGATAACATGAGCTTGTTGTCCGGAGTGATCGTAATCTTAGCGTCGCGTAAGTCGGAATCCTCAGAACGTATGACGGCCGCCGATTGCCAGTGAGCTCCATCGCTGGATGTTATTATTCGCAACGCGCCGTCAGGAGACACGTGACCTTGGCCTTCGCGGAAGACGCAGAACCAGCGGTCCTTGTAGCGCACTAGGTCTGTAAACGCGTTATGTGGTGCGGCGTCCCAAATCATTTGCGACTCAAGAAGCCGCATCGACTGCTGTGCGCCAGCTGAGGCAGCCACGACCACGGCTAGCAGCAGCACCAGATAGAATTCTATCCGGTGCAGGTTGACCAAAAGACTGGCTTGTACGTGCAGGAATCTGTGCTGACTGATATAGACTGAGGAATGATGTTGGTGCGTCACGTTTGCTCCCCTGTTGATTTTGCCTAACCACCCTCTGGCGACGGTGGCTACTAACTGCGAACATCATATCATTTTCCGACTGATGCGCTGGAGGTCAGCAGAGGATGTACCAGGGCCACAATGCATACGACAGCTAAACCAGTCTCTGACTAATTGGCGCTGATTTGAGGATTTTTCTGTAAGAATGCGTTCCACTCAGTTTCGTTCACTGCTGTGGAATCTATGTTGCAATAGCGTAGGCTGGGCAGCGTCGCCAAGGTCTCCAGCCCACGGTTTGTAACACGCGTACCGGTGAGCCACAGTGTTTCCAGCCGCGGATGATTGCGGAGGGCAAGCAGTGCTTGGTCGTCGATCGCACACAGACTCACATCGAGTTCCTTCAATTGCGGCAGGCTGGCAATAATCTTTAGCGCGGATTCGTCGATCGCAGTTCCTTCGAGGCTTAGCCGCTCAAGTCGCATCAATTGCGACAACGCGGCTTGCGTCGGCGACCAGTTGCTAAACGACATGTCCAACCATTGAAGCTGAGTGAAACTGCCAATTATTGACCAGTCGACAAGCTGGCTGCGCGACAGTACCAACTGCGAAATGGGTTGGCGGCTGGCAACTAGGTCCGACAGTTGCTCATCGGTAATAGTCATCAATTGCCGATATCGTACCTGGGCTGCTGATTCATCCTGGCCAAGAATTTGTAGCAAATCGGCGGGCTGGGCTGCACTGGCATATACACCCGCTAGATAACGCAGTATCGCGTCACGACTTGCGGGTTGGTCGTCCATTAAGTCCAGATACAAATGTACTAGACCAGCGGCATGGGCGTAGTTCAAACTGATGTCAGGCGCATGTTTCCATTGGGCAAGCGTCGATTGGCAGAACTCGGTCCATGACGGCCAGTGCTGGTCGCGAAGGGCTCGATAGCGCGCTGTTTGCAGTCGCCGCGATTGAATTCCGCCGACGGTCCAATCAAAGGGACGCTTATCGAGCGACTCCATATACAGAGCGATGCCTTCGATAATCCATCCGCCCGCAAGGTTTTCTTGATCGCCGTTCAAAGCTAGTCGTGAAGCCTGTGCGAAAAGCTGGTGAGTCAGTTCGTGTTGCAGTGTCTCGCTGAGTTGTTCGCTCGGATAAAAATAGCAACGCCTGCGATACGGGTTGTAGTAGCCGACCGAAACTTCAATGCGGCTTTCAGCGATACCTAGCACACGCAGGTACTCCGTTCGATCGGACAATAGGACGACTTCCATGCGTGGCGGTTGAGGCCACGGGGGGTTGCTGCCTTCCAGGCGGGCCTTTAGCAGTCCCGGTGGAGCCCAGTACTCATAGAAACACTGACACCAAATGGCGTAGAATTGCTCAAGTTGAGTAGCCATCTGGGATGTCAATTTTGCGTCGGCTCGCGAGAGCAGTTGGAAATGTCGTGTTTGATAACGCTGAAAGGGATTGGCTGAAGACAACTCGGCGGACTGCTTCGTCGTAGGTCGCTGCTGTGGTCTGGCGGTCAATGCGCTGCTGAGCGGGCCAAGTACACGGCGGGCAGGTGCGTGATCAGGGTCTTCTTTTAATACCCGCCACAGCAATCGAAACGCCTGACGCTCGTCGCCGGCGGCGGCCTGCTGCTGAGCCAGCGCAAATAGATATCGTGCGTGGCCCTTTCGAGCTGCTGTGAAATGCTCCTGCCAACGCGCCGTCTGCGGCTGCTGAGCCTGAGATGCAATAGGATCCGACTCTGGGTTGATGGGCAAACAGTAGACTTGCTGGTCGGGCCGATCTGCTGCGAGCCATGTCAGGCAGATCTCTGCCTCGCCTGTCAGCCCTAGCCGCTCGCACTGGACGCGCAGTCGCAAAAGTTCGGCACGCATTTGAGCGGTATCGAGCAACTGTGGTGCTGAGTTGTTATCTGGTGCGGTTCTAGCGGATGGCTCCTGAGCCAGTGGGGCACGTGTGGAAGCCGACTGACCGGAGAGTGCCAAGATGACGGTCAATATACAAATCTGAGGTTGACTACAAAAGCGAAGCACGGCGATCTGCATCATAAAGAGAATGGTTGATCGGCTTGTTTGTACAGCGGCGCGTAGCGGTAGTAGACTTCCAGAATCATCGCGGCCATGGCGGTTGTGTATAGTCGCCCACCTTCCTTGCCAAACGGATCGTCGAAATACCAACTGCCTGCCAGATGTCCTTCAGTTTCTTGCGTGGCAATTAAATAGTCGCGCGACTGCGCATTCCATTGTTCCCACAGCGAGCCACCGGCGTGGAACAGGGCTAAGGTCGCATAGTACCTATAGTAAATATCCGCCCTGCCTGGGCTCTGATGGGCAACTAAGCGCTTAAGTCCCTCGATGGTCGACGGGTCGGTTCTGGAACTGCCCAAGAACATTCTTAACAGTAGTCCGATGGCGGTACAGGCCATCGACCGTTCGCGGGGCTCACGATAAAAATAACTCCACTCGTCCACGGAGCGCTGAGTTTCAATGAATTTGCCGATGCGCCACAACGTTGTCGGCGAAACATCCAGACCGCCAGCAGCAGCGCTCTTTAGAGCCATTGACTGCCAGCCGCTGATTGTCAAGTCGCCTGGCTGCTTTGGGCGATAGCCCCAACCGCCAGAATAGTCCTGAGCGTTGACGATATAGTCGATGGCCTTTTGGCACAGCGGCTCGAGTTCCGTATCGCCGGTCATTTGAAAGGCTTCGCACAATGCAAGCGCGGCGATGCCATGGTTGTACATGCCGCGCTGACACTGGTATTCAAAATTGGCTCCGCGCGGCGTGTGTTCGACAACTTGTTTCAGGTAGTAGATTCCGCGTTGCATTGGTTGCTGATACGGCCCTTGTTGATGAGTGTACCCTGCGCCTAAAAATGCTAACAATGCCAGTCCGGTACCAGCGGGGTCGAGTCGATCGGGGCTACCGGGATTGGGGCAGCGGCCTTGGCATTGTCCGCGATCATGTACAAGTGACCAGCCTCCGCTGGGAAGCTGATGCGCGGCCAACCACTGAAGCGCTGCCTCGACGGCTTGCTCACTGGCCTGCGAGCCGCCCCCGCTGAGAGCAAGTTGCTGACGATGTTTGGTTGATCGACCTTCTACAGACGACTCAATGAAGCTAGCGCTCATGGCGTGGCGGCTAACGGCTTGCCACTGCTCCATTAGCTGATCCATGGGCGGAAAAGACGCTGGCTGTGTACTGCCGTCAAGCAGCGGCGCCAAATCGGCGTCGATCGCTAAAGGCGATTTGGGATGTACGCCGGTTTGTGGCGGCAACTGTAGACTAGTCACGGCCGAGCTGACGTCTCGAACTAGATTGATTTCGGTACTGTCTTGTAGACGATCGTTAGTGGCGATCGACACGCTTATGACTCCCTGTTGAGCCTGTGGACCATCGAGCGTGCCGCCGTACTTGAGCAACGCCAACAACAGCATGATTAGCAGGTGTAGCGACATACTGGCCAGCAGAGCTGCCGACTTGTGGTCATGTGCCAGTTCCAAAAAAACGGCCCAGCGACCTGATGCTTGAATGGAACCCGGCTGACAGTCGCTTTTCGACGCTCCCAATTCTGCTGGCAAATTCGCAAAGTCGCTACGATCGTTACTCACTACCAACGATGCAGGCTGGTTGGAAGTCGCTGTAGGCGGTTGGCTGGGGAGCGCTTGAAAATCCATCGACGGTTCAATCACTTGGCAAAACAAGGCCCAGCGGCATGCTTTTGACTGGGTGGATAAAGGTTGGTTTCCAGGTGCTGTTGGAATTACCCTATTGTAGCTCACCATCCACCGGCGAATCTGTCCTAGGCGTTCAGACCCGCAAAGTTCCACAAAGCCCATACAACTGGGTTCGTCAAAAGCGTTAGCGGAGTCGACAAGTGGCTTGATTTTCGTCAGAATGTGCGGTCTAACTGGCGCCCGTGGCACAATTGGATAGCGCGTCGGCCTCCGAAGCCGAAGGTTGTGGGTTCGAATCCCGCCGGGCGTATTGGGGTTTGACGACTGGACTGCTCACTGATACAGAATTTCGGTACGCAATCGCGATAAATAAATTGGCTCCCAGGCGTCTGCAATCCGCCTGGGAACCGCCCGCAAACCTTCAGGCTTGCTCTAGGTTTCTCTCCCTTAAGTTTGGAGGTTTGTTATGGACCGGCTAAGAAACCCTGGAATCCAAAAGACCGTCGCTGCTGGTTCGTCAACATCGGCAGAACTGGGCATAATCTGGAACCGGACAGCAAGAAGGCGTGGGACTACTTCTACGAACTGATCAGTAGGCCAGTTGCCCAGCGGCTTAGAACTTGGCGACCGTAACTTGTCGCCTCGTTTTGCGAGTTGCGTGGGCCAAAGGATTGCCGCACGCGGCCGTTGGGTCCGACCTCGACCGTGGCACTAGTGCCACCATAATCTACGTGGAACAGGTAACATCGTCCATGCACAGCCGGCTCGGTGTAGCTGCCAATGCAATGCTTCATCCGCTCGCCTTCTTCGAGGATTTCACCTACGCTGGCCAGAAACCGAACGCCGCCTTCTTCAGGTAGGGGGATCGGTGGTAGTCTGGTGCTCGTATCTTCAGAGAGTTGCCCTAGGGCGTTCAATGCAGCCTGTTGCCGCTGACCATCGTCCCTGTGCCAGGCGATCGACTTGCGAGCTAAAGATACCAGGCCACCGCAATGCTGATCTGGATAGTCACACAGGAATTGGACGAACGTAGCAATCGCGTCATTGCGGCGGTGACTCAGTGGCATCGCTAATTCAGCCGCTACCAAGTCCATGGCCTCACGTATTTCAGAACGTCTTGCGTAGTGAAAGGTGCGCAGGTGCGATGCTCCTTCGTCAATCAGTCGCTCCCTTTGGATCATCACCGCTCGCAGCAATGTAGCTAATTCCAGTCGGTCGGTCATCGGACGCACCAGATGCACGATGGGAAGTACCGTATGTGGCCAGATGGAGATGCCACCGGGCAATTGCATGAGCGTGCGGCGCAAACTACCATAAGCCACTTCGGTAGATGAGTAGAGTCGTTGCCAGTCCGCGGCCATCTGCTGCACGGCAAACTCTGGACGGACACTGTAGCGATACTCAATGTCCAGCGGCATGATCGCCAGGCCGCCTGGCTGCGGGAGGGCGGCTTCATGCTGCCGAGCACGTCGCCACTGGCACAACGTGTCGCCGATATTCACGGCGATTGCTGCCGCACGATAGCGTAGAATGTCCGAGACCAAATACGGATGCTGATACAGTTCGGGAACGTGCAACAGCGGAGTGGATAAACAAGGAGCCGCCGCGTAGACCGCCTTCTGCACCCGCCAGACGAGTGGATCAATTTTGGCCACCAGACGCTGCCACTGCCGGTGAATCCGCTTACCCAGCGCGCGTGCGGTCTTTTTTTTGGCCCAAATACGAACGCCGCGAAATGGTATCCCTGGCTTGGGTGGTGACCAATTAGACATGCTGGCGTCCGCAACGGTTTCAACCAAACGCGGGTATTGCACTAGGTTCAATTTCAACTCCGGCTCGACTTCCTGAAGCTCCGGAAACAACATCAGCTGGCGCGGTTCGCGCGGTGCTGCTTCGAGGGAGTCGATTCGAAAGCCGGTAGGGAATAGCGTGACTCTGACGGGTACGCGGTCTGGTGCTTCTACCTTAAAGCCGTCAGGATACTGCGTGAATCGGTATTTACTCTTTACGGTCATCGAGCGATTCCTTTCGACGCTAACGATTCTTATCAGTGGACAGATGGGAAAATGCAACGGACAAGATCGCGTAAGATCACGCCAAGCATAAACAACGTCGTGTGGTCGCCTACTCGATACAATCTATTCTGTATACATGCCGGACGAATTGACAAGAGTCATTAGATCAACTGCCCGCTCGCGCAGGGCGTGATGTTCGCGCGATTAGAACCTCCACAGGCTGGGCACATGCTGCCTCGGCGCGCTTCATCCACTTATTCGACTGGTTGCGAGTTGTTTCAGCCGTGGGGGTTCAGCGACCCCAGTATAGGTTCGGGTACACGATGTCGGGGTAGGGAACTTTGGAGTGCCGCAACCAGTGATTACAAATGCAGTAGGTCGTTTTTTGGGTCTAGAATTCGGTACCAGAATAGATGTACATGGATGTTAAATCGTGTACAATTCAATCGATCTTTGGCAAAGCTGAAGGTGCCTGTTTCGATTTCTTAACAGCTGGCTTCGTAATCACTTACGTAGAATCAATCGAGATCCTGCGACGGGGCTTGTCATGGCCTCCGCAGCCTGAGGTTGTGGGTTCGAATCCCGCCGGGCGTATTCGGCGCCAGCAGTAGGCGATACGCGCAGACAAAAGTTGCCGAAGCCTGTTGATAGTAGGCAGCGTCGCCAGACGATGGTTGCACATGGCGCATTAGAATTCAACGGTGATTCACTTTGGGGGGAGTTAGCAGATGATTGACACTGGCGATACCGCTTGGATTCTAATTTCGACGGCGCTGGTCTTGTTCATGACGATACCGGGGCTGGCATTATTCTACGGCGGGCTAGTGCGTTCGCGCAATGTGCTTTCCATCCTCATGCAATGCTTGGTGCTGACCGCACTTATTTCAGTGATTTGGGTTGCCGTTGGCTATACATTGGCGTTTGACACGTCAGGTATGGAAGAAGGAGTTGTCAATCGCGGGAGTTTCATTGGTGGACTATCTCGATTGGGTCTGGCGGGCATCGCTCCGGCAGATCCGCACGGCACGATACCTGAAGCGTTGTTCGTTGCCTTTCAGATGACGTTCGCGGTCATTACGCCCGCACTCATCATCGGAGCATTTGCTGAACGCATGCGGTTTATTGCCGTGCTGTTATTTTCGGCAATCTGGCTGTTAGTGGTCTATGTGCCGGTGTGCCACATGACGTGGGCGGGACCCGGTGGACTGTTGAGCAATTGGAAGGTCTTAGATTTTGCAGGCGGCATCGTGGTGCACATCACTGCCGGTTTCAGTGCGCTGGTCGCCTGCATTATTATTGGGCCTCGAATCGGTTATCCCAACAGCTTGGAGCCGCCCCACAATATGACCATGACCGTCACCGGTACCGCCATGTTGTGGGTTGGTTGGTTTGGCTTCAATGCTGGGAGTGCTCTCGGAGCCAATCAGCAGGCTGCCATGGCGCTGTTGGTGACGCATATTTCCGCATCGGTGGCCACGTTGGTGTGGATGGCCATCGAATGGATCAAGCTCGGCAAGCCCGGTGTGCTCGGTGCTGCGACCGGCTCCATCGCCGGTTTGGCTGCCATCACTCCAGCGGCGGGATTCGTGGGACCGCTGGGAGCCATGGCCATCGGCGGCATTTCGGCGGTCTTGTGCTATCTGTTTTCCACTACGATCAAGCGGCGATTTCGATACGACGATACGCTGGATGTCTTTGGTGTGCATGGCGTCGGTGGATTTGTGGGCACGGTGTTGGCCGGCCTGTTTTGCGCTTCGTGGTTGGATGGAACTAATCCCAACCCTGAGATCTCTGTCGGCAGCCAAGTCCTTCGTCAACTGGTGGCTGCCTGCGGAGTCGCCGTGTATTCGGTGTTCGCCAGCATTATCATCCTGAAGCTCATTGATGCCCTCGTCGGTATCCGCGTGGGCGCACAGTCCGAATACGAAGGCCTTGATATCCGTGAACACGAAGAACGCGGCTATCGACTATAGCATTCTTTCAACCCGCATTGAATGGTCATCATCCGACGGATTACGCAGCCTCGTGTAGGCCATCGGTCGTTGCGCGATCGGCAAGGCATTGATTGGAAGTCTGGCCGGGCGCACGTACTAGCGCATGAGATTGCAAAGTGACTCATCGAGCCTCGGTAGTAGCTCGCGGCCCGATTGACGGATTGCGTGTTTGAAGTCGATCAAGTGTTGCTGCATCTTTTGGACTATCTCAGCACACCGCTGACTGATGTCGTTTGCGTCCCAGCGATCATCCGGTTTAACGTACAGTTGCACAATCTCTCCACGTATGGTCAGGCTCCACGCCGGTGTTCGCACCCAAGATTGATCGGTAGATTGTAGGACGGCCAGTTGTTGAGTGGGCGACCAGGCAGCAGGAAGTTGATCGTCGGGTGGACTCAGCTGATTGATGCCCCACACCGGATCGCTCCATTGAATACCGCATAGAGTTGCTAACGTAACGCCCACATCTGGCAATTGACAAAGCTCGCTGCGCCGCCAGCCAATAGGCAGTGGAGGTTGAGGTGTGAAGATAGCAACAACGTGGAGTTCCTCGCTAAAGCATTGCATTGGCCGCCAGCCGACCCAGCCGTGTTGGCCCAGCGGCACTCCTGGAAAGCCGATCAAACACCAGGACCATGGTTCCGGTAATTCGTCGATCCATTGCATGAACAGACCGATGGCTTGATCGACGACGGCGACTTGCGCTGCAGCCACCTGCCCCCAACCCGTTATCAGGTCGGGATCGGTGTCTTCTTCGACTTCAAAGTCAGGCGGTCCGATCTCGGTCGGTGGATCGGGATCGTCGGCATCCTTGGCCGCTTGTCTTAGTTCCAGCGGTGCGTCCCACGGCAGTCGAAAGGCGCATGAATGTATCCAGCAAAGGACAGTGCCCTCTCCCAGTTGCTCACTCAATTTGCCCAGCGTGGCTGCCGCCTCGGAGAATAAGGACATAATCCAGCAGTCACTGACGTCGCTGGCAGGTTGTTCAATCGCCGGCGGCTCGCACAGGACAATCTGCGCGCAACCCATGCGGCGCGCCAACTGGGCGGTCTGGTGACAGTCGGTGATGATGCAGCCGTGAATACCAGCCTGCGGCAATAGCTGCCAGAGAGTTGTTGCATCCTCTCGAGCGTCCTCCAACGCATGACGAGCGCTCCATAAGCTGATCAGCATGTCGCGCATCGTCAACGAATCAACGAAGCACTGGTCTAACACAATACCGTGTGCGGCCAGCGTATCGATCGCTGGCGTCGCAGCGATACTTGAACCGTATGCTCCGACCAGTGAGCTGGCTAGACCTTCGATGGAAATGACAAGTAGATTTTCAGACAATTCTGGCTGTGCCTCATTCATGAAGTGAAATCGGGGGAAAACGATCGTTGCCCGCATGTAGGGTGTTCGCAACCTCATCTACCGTTGTGCAAACTTCACATCTGCAATCGATACTTCCGCTACTGATACAGCGTCGTGCGGGTGACACGCCCCATGTGATGCACACGGAGTAAAACATAAATTCGTTACTTTCGGCAATTCAGACATCTCAAGTAGCCTGGAGCAGCCCCGCTTCTGATGGCTGGGATTATAGCCGTGGCCTACGCTTTCGTGGACGTCTTTTGAGTTGCAATCAAATCAGATCGATCATGAACAAAGTTTCTACAGCTAACTTCCAAGGCGATTCCGCTTCGAATCCGGTCGTTTTTCCCCTGCCAGTTCACGTGCAGGCGGATGCTGCACAGGACAATTTGCCTCAAGAGTCGGAATGCGAATGGGAGATAACTTCGTTCGTATCCGGAGCGTCCGCTCAGGTTCAACGCCCAACGACAGCCGACAAGGCAGCTCCATCAGAGCAGGCATCGGTTCCGTCTGGTGCACCGGCTGGTGCGCGTGGCGGTCAAACTCTTGTGACCTGGCTACAGCCACGTGCCGTGTCTCGACCGGCGCCAGCAGGCGCGGATCAATCGGCTTCCATACAAGACCAAGACGCCAATGCGAGCCAGTCGCCAGAGCAACCCGTTGCGGAGCGTCTGCCCACGACTCGCGTTTGGGGTGTAGAATTTGCCCAGGTGTCCATGCAGCAAGCCGTCGACATGGCAGATCGCGTGGTGCAAGCTCGACGTCCCGAGTACTTTATCACTGCCAATTTGAACTATTTGATGCTGTCCGACCAGCATCCGCGTTTGCACGAAGTCAACCGCCAGTGCTGTTGTATGCTGGCCGATGGACAGCCGATCGTTCTGCGCAGTCGTTTGGGAAATCAGCCGCTGCCGGCGCGCGTCGCCGGTTCGGATTTGATTGTCGAGCTGGCTAAGTTGTCAGCAGAGAAGGGTTATCGAATCTTTTTCTTGGGTGGAGCGCCAGGCATCGCCAGCGCAGCGAGTGCACACCTCAAAGCTCGCTTTCCAGAAATGCAAATCGCTGGCGTCTATTCTCCGCCGTTTCGTCCGTTGTCAGCCTATGAACAAACGGAGATGATTCGAGCGATTCGCGACGCGGAGACCGATATTCTGCTGGTGGCTTTTGGGCAACCTAAAGGCGAATTGTGGATTTACGATAACTTGCAGGATATTGGGGTGCCACTGGCGATTCAAATGGGGGCATCATTCGACTTTCTGGCCGGAACAGCGCGGCGCGCCCCGCGTATTTGGCAGAATTTGGGATGCGAATGGCTATACCGAGCATTGAGCGACCCACGGCGACTGCTACCGCGATATGGCAAGAATCTGATGTTCCTACTGTACTTGTTGCTGCAAGATATCAAAAATGTCGGTCAACGGAAAATCGGTAGTCCGGTCAAAGACAGTTGGCGCGAGCAGGAGAGGGAAGTCCTGCGCCCACAGCGTTGAACTGTCACCAGCGGCAGTTCGAAAGTGGAAGCTCTGGACGTAATCGCGTATTTCCAAAGCTTGGATCGCGGTTGCCACTACTGCCAGGCTAAGGCAGTCACGGGTATGGCTTGCGCGCTTTCAATGGCCACCAGCGGGCGATGTCTTGAGACAATTGTTTCAAGAGTTCTGGCTGCTCAGCGGCTAAGTTTCGCTGCTCGTGGGGGTCGGCCTGAAGATCGAATAGCTGAGGTTGTGGTTGCAGTGGTTGATGTGCAGCGGAGTGTCGATCGAGTTCTACGTCGTAGGTGATTATCAGCTTCCACGGACCACGAATCGTCCAGCGATAGATAAGTGATGCTTCAGGAGACTCTAAATCCGCCACGTCATGCGTAAACCCCTCGCCGAATAGTTGTTGGCGTTCCAGCGGTTGAGCATCACGTACTAAATTCAGAAGGCTCTCACCGGGCAAATCTGTAGCAGGCGAAATGCCAACGGCGCTCAGAATGGTGGGAGCGATGTCGATGGAGCTAACCAGATCATCATATTGCCTGGGGGGGATCGTGCCTTCCCAGCACACAATCAAGGGCTGCCTGACACCACCCTCATATGCGGTTTGCTTCGAGCGAGCAGCAAAGCCTGGACTGTCTGGATTTTGCTTCCAGCCGTTGTCGCAGACGTAGACTAGCAGAGTATTCTGCATTGCCTGATGTTGTTCAAGATGTTCGATCAATTGCCCGACAGTCTCATCAAACCACTCGCACATCGCATAGTATCGGGCCACGTGAGGCGAATCGACGGTGGCCGCGTACTTGTCAAATAATCGGTGTGGTGGATTGTGGGGCGTGTGTGGCAGCAGCGGTGCGTACCATACGAAAAACGGCTGTTGGCTAGCAAGAGACTGGTCGATGAAATCGAATACAGGCTGTAATCCTTGGCGGCCAATCGACAACCCATCATCGCCGTGACGTCCACCGGGGTGCGGAAAGCCGCGAGTCATCCCGTGAGTAAACCCACCGTTGGCGAACGAGCCTTCCCACCATTTTCCCGACTGAAAGCTAACGTAGCCGCGTTGTCTTAACCAGCCTGGCAACGTCGAATTCTCATCCATCCGGTCAATCATCCGCTGGCGCAAATTCGCGTACTCTCTCGATTTCTCGTCAGCTAATTTCGGCGAGGGGTCATTGCCGGTCAGTAGGTGCTGATGCGCATACAGGCCGGTTATCATCGTGGCCAATGAAGGTCGGCAAAGCGCGGTAGGCACATAGCCACGCTTGAACAGCGCCCCCCGAGCAGCCAAGCGATCCAAGTTTGGCGTTTGAATCTGCGGATGCCCCATAAAGCCGTAGTCCGACCAAGCTTGATCATCACCAATGATCATCACGATGTTAGGCGGGTTGGTTGGGCTGGCTGGAACATCACTTGCCGCAGCAACGCCCCCGCCAGAGGCGACCCACAAAACGGCCAGGCTCGCCGCTGCGAATCTTGAAATGAAATATCTGAGTCTAGACATCGCATTGACTGTATGGTTGTTACTGACTTTCTACAGACTTCAAAAAATTGACTATCAATCGCAGAACTTCGTCGCGCAAATCGCGATGTGGAATATGCCCACAGTGTTCCAGGATTGCAAGTTGCGAAGGCCCCGCAACCTGACGGACGATCCGCCGAGGTAATTCTATCGACCCATACTCATCCGCATCGCCGTGAATTGCCAACACTGGACAGGTTACCTGCTGCAAATAGGAATCAAGATTCCACGACCAAAAATCGGAGGACAACCAAGTGCCGGTCCAAGCATCCAGTACCCACCGCGCTTTGTCGCCATGCCACTTCGTCAGCCGAGCGAACTGCTCTGGCAGGTCAAATTCTGCCTGCACAGCCTGAATGCCATCTAGCGTTCGTTGTTCGACGAACGACTGAGCCGCCTCAGTGATAACCGCTGTGCATAAATCTGGGTGAAGGGCCGCAGCCACGATGGCCATGGCACCGCCAACGCTGTGACCCAGCAGTATACACTGAGCGATGCCCAATGCATTGCAGATGGCCGGAATGAATATTTCCCCTTCAGTTACGATAAAGTCTGGGGGTTGCGATGCGTTTCGAGCTGATGATTTGCCGAAGCCCAAGCGATCATAGGCCACTACGGTTCGCGATGCAGATCGGGCTAATTCTTCCGGAAAACGACGCCACTGTTCGACCGATCCCAGCGAGTCATGCAGCAAGAGTATGGGAACTTTGGCCGAGCCTTCCAGATCCCAACGACGAACGAACAGTCGCCCGCCGTCCATTTCGATATAGGACTCGTGTGCCAGAATTTTCATAGTAATCCAGGTATTGCCAATCGGCCGTTGAATTCCGGAGGAGCATTGTTGCAGGTTGCCTGCCGACTGGCAATCACTTTAATGTTCGACTGTGGTCGATCGAATTGCTTGAATTACCAACCAACAGTAGAATGCCGCCACTGCATGGCGCTGTTGATAGCGAGCGAATATTCCAACGATCTGCGAGCCACCGATTGTTGCGTAAAACCCCAAATTGGATAAATGATGAATATGTTGACTTCAATCTTGATGATAGCCGTGCTCATGCAACCCGCAGCCGAGGCGGAGCAGCCCGGAGCGTATGTTGTAGCATCGACCACGATTGATTACACCGATTCCGAGCGCGATAATCGGCGACTTAAAACGGAGATCTGGTATCCGGTGTCACCGGCTAGTTCAGAGGCTGTCAGTGCCGATCAGGCCAAGCCGCGACTGCGCAATGTTCCGTGCGCGGACGGTGAGTTTCCGGTAATTATGTTTTCGCATGGCTCGCAAGCAACTCGCCTGCAGTCAACCGAGCTGTGCGAGCATTGGGCTAGTCATGGCTACATCGTGGTGGCACCGGATCATCAATTCAACACGTTCATTGATCACGACAACAATCGCATGTTGCAAACGGCTCTCGACCGCCCGCGTGACATTTCGTTTGTCTTGGATCAAGTGGAGCGCCGCCATGAGACGGCTGGCGATCTACTGTACCGCAAGCTGAGGCTCGATCGCATCGCCGCCATCGGCCATTCGTTTGGTGGCTATACCTCTTTGGTGCTGGGTGGTGCCGAGGTCGATTTTCAGACCGCCTCCCGTCGATTTGGAGCGGAGTTACCAGAGAAACTGCCCGGACTGTCAGACTCTCGCATTCAAGTGGTTGTTTCCTACGCACCGATTGGGCCACCGGTGTTCAACGCTACAGGTTTAGCAGAGTTGAAAAAACCAACCCTGGTCTTTGGCGGAACGTTGGACACGATATTACCCTACCAGACATCGCAAGTCCCTATTTACGAACATGCCGGAGGGACTTGCTATTTGGCAGGGCTGGTAGGCGGATCACATTTCTCATTTAATAATGCAGGGGTGCTGAAATTGATCCAGATGGTGCAAGGCGAGGATGCTCGCGAGGAGATTGACCGAGCAGAAGCCGACCGGTTGGTGCGCGGGATCACCTTGGCTTTCTTGGATCGTCACCTAATCGGCACGGATCGCTGGGGCCAATGGCTAGCTGATCATCCACCACACATCGAATTTAGCCAACGCCTTTTGGCAAAGTAGTTATTCGCTTCCATCGCGGCTGTATGGCTGTAGTTCTACTTACCAAGTCGTGAACTTCAGGGCACAGGCCCCCGTTTCAATCGTCGTCCTTTCAAATCGTGTTGCTGGATTTCCTTGATGGTTGTTGGACGATGGGACGAGCTATTCCAACGCTTGCGATGGCCGCTGTGTGTGCTGCTGGTCTTGCTGACCATGGCCGCCATCATTGGGGTACTGCGACTTGAATTTGATGATGTTCCTCGCAGTGTGTTTCGCACGGATGACATCGAGTTTGATCGGCTGGAAGAGGTCTTCCGCAACTTTGGATCGGATGACAATGACTGCATTCTGGTGGTGCAGCCCGCTTCTGCGCGGAATCACAGCGGTGCCAGCAGTGACGATCTATTCAGTCCGGCCGCAGTAACCGCTCTGCGATCGTTGGTCGGGGAGCTGAAGCAGCTCGATGGCATCGACTCCGTACGCAGTCTCACGGACGTTGTGACGTTTACTCCGCAGGGCGGAGTAGGCTCACTGCTTCCGCCCGAGGGAACTCAGGACACGGAAATCTACCGAGCCGCAGTCCGTCAGGCTACCGAGCATCCTTTGGTGCGAGGGCAACTGTTATCGCCGGACGCAACTACATCGCTGATCATTGTACGTCTGGCTGATGCTTCGCTAGGAATCAGTCAGATTCAGCCACTGCTACAAGATATTCGTAACAGCGTGGAGCGGTCGCAGGTAGGTGATGTGTTGTGGGTGCGAGCCACCGGTGTGCCAGTGATTCGCACCGAGATTTACGACGTTGTTCGTCGAGAGAGTGTACGATTCATTTTTATCGGCGTTGTCCTGGCATTACTGATGTCGCTCGTGCTGTTTCGCCGTCTAGGTGCTGTGATTGTTGTCTCCAGTGCGCCGATGTTGGGGTCGTTGTGGACGCTAGGTGCCATGGGCTTGGTGGGCGAAAAGCTGAACATCATCAACACCATTGTGCCCACGCTGGTCATGATAGTTGGCTTCACCGACGCAGTGCATTTGATGCATCATTTGCGCCGCTGTGTGTCCGACGGTATGCCGCCCATGAAAGCGGCTAGCTTGACAATTCGACATTTGTGGTTGGCGTGCCTGATGACTTCGCTGACCACCGCCGTAGGATTCGGCTCGCTGGCGGTCGCCCGCGTGGATATCATCCGCCGCTTGGGATTGACCTGCTCGGCCGGTGCAATTCTAGCCTTTATCGCGGTTGTCTTGGCCGTACCGCTGTTGTCGAGCACCTGGCTGGGCAACTACTTGGTGCCGCGCAAGCCCAGCAATCCCGATAACTGGCGCGTGCGATTGCTGGACAAAACTGTAGATGTAGTCTTGCGTTATTATCGCCTCGTGACCATTGGCGGAGTAATCACCACCGGACTACTGTTGTGGATGACCTTGCAACTGCGTCCTGACAATCGATTGACCGAGTCGATCCCGGCAACGCAGGAATCTGCTCAGGCATTGGCTCACTGCGATCGAGCTTTGGGCGGGATCTTAATGGCCTACGCGGTGGTTGAGTGGAATGAGGACTATGGGTTGAAGTCCCCAGAATTATTAGCCGCCATCGGTGAGGTCCAGCGTGCGCTGGATGATGATCCCAGCATCAGCTATCCCTTGTCCATTCTAAACCTTCTGCAAGCACTGCCCGGAAGTCAGACTGAATTGGCCGGCCGCGTCTCACTATTACCATGGGTGCCCAAGGATTTGTTGCAGCGCTTGGTGCGAGAGGACTTGCGGCAAGCGATCGTCAGCGCGCATTTGCCAGACACTGGAACGAATTCGCATCTGCCGGCTCTTGCGCGACTGTCGCATAGATTCGCAGAAATTCAACAGCGTTATCCCGGCATTGAAGTCTATCTGACCGGAAGCGTTGCCGTCGCAGGACGCAACATCAACCAGATGATCTCCGATTTGGCCAACAGCTTGTTGATGGCTTCGGTAGTCATTTTCGGTTGCCTGTCGCTCGGCTTTCGGTCGTGGCTGTTCGGTTTGCTGAGTATTTTGCCAAATGTATTTCCCTTGCTATTTACAGCCAGTGTGTTGGTGCTGTTCGGTCAGCCGTTGCAGTTAACAGGTGTCATTGTATTTAGCATCTGTTTGGGAGTTGCCGTTGACGATACCATCCATTTGCTTTCACGCTTCCGCTACGAGGTGGCGACTGATCGCGACGTACCGGGTGCGGTGCGGCGCTCTGTGCATGCTGTCGGTACGGCGCTGGTCACGACAACCCTAGTTTTGCTGGCCGGCTTCGGTAGTGTGTTGACCAGCGAGATGCCGCCCAGCCGACTCTTTGCCTGGATGTCCTGCACGGCAATTTTCGCAGCATTGCTCGGCGACCTGTTGATGCTGCCTGCGCTTTTGGCTTGGTTTGCCGACAGCAAGTCCAGAAGATCTTGAGGTTTGCCGCGACTAGTTCCAAGCTACGCGGTTAACTGACCAACAGATGCGTTGCTGAAATTAATAGCCTAGTTGAAGGCCTGCCGGGCCAGCCCCTAGAATTAAGTACTCCAAGTCGGTCTGCATGTTGAGCCCCTGCCGATGGTAGTTCAAATACTGGGCATGAATGGTGTCATCAAAATAGTTGCTATCGCTGCCCGCCACAATCTACAGAGTCCACCAGCTACCATGAATCAGCTCAAGTCAACTGCAACTCTTGGGATCGCGTGTGCCGTTGCCGGGTACTTTTTATTTTCTGCAGGCGATGCCATGTCCAAGTACATGCGCCAATTTGAGTACACGTCGGCACAGATTTCATTCCAGTATTCGACCACCGCAGTCATTCTGCTGTGTGCCTGTTCGGGGTGGTTAGGGGGCCTCAAGCAAACACTGAAAACAGAACGCAAGTCGCTTCACTTGCTGCGCGGGTTGGTGTCCGCGCCAACACAGGCGTTCAATTTCTATGCATTTTCCAAGATGCCCATGGCCAACGTGTATGCAGTGATCTTTTTGACACCGTTCCTGACGGCGACGTTGGCGGCCATGTTTTTGAAGGAAAAGGTAACTGCAACGCGCTGGCTGTTGATCGCGACGGGATTCGTGGGCGTGCTGATTGCAATGCGACCAGATGTTTATGGATTCAGTTTGCCAGTAGTTGCCGTCATGGTGACGGCCGTGTTTACTTCGGTGCGTAACACCACTGTACGATTGTTGGGACCTCAGGAGACTGCTCTGTCGCTGGCGCTGTATCCTGCTGTGGCAATTGCGCTGGCGACTAGTGGGCCTGCGCTGAGCGCCGGCAAGCTGCCGACGTTGGTCCATCTGGGAATGCTGTCCGGTGGAGGACTCATGTACGCCTGCGGATTGTTACTGACCTGCCTAGCATTTCGATTCGCACCAGCGGCTTTGGCCAGTCCGTTCCATTACACTCAAATATTCTGGGCGGTGCTGGCGGGGTTATTGCTATTTGGTGACATGCCCGACCGTTGGACCATTTTGGGATCAATGATTATCATTCTGTGCGGTGTTGGACTGACAGTTTCGCAATCGACACAGTCACCAGCAGAGTTGGCTTTATCCGGAAGCGGTTCGAAGAAGTAATGCCGCCGATTCGCCCGACAATTCCGACTGGCCTAGATGGATTGTCTTGGATAATCACAGATGATGGTTCCAAGACCCTATGGAATGAGCTGCTGGGTGAAACCTATCATAGTGGCTGCGGTGCGGTGGCTGAAGCCTTGGTCGTGTACCTGGATCACAGCGGTGTCCTGGAGCAACTGTGCAGAAGCCAACCGATGCGCATCCTGGAAATTGGTTTTGGAACGGGAACAAATTTTCTGATAACCGCCGCGTTAGCCATGAGGTTTGGTGCGCCTCTGGCGTATTGGTCCGTTGAGCATCGAGTTTTGCCCGGACAACTTATAGCCCAACTGGAACTCGATCGGCACTTGCCTGCGGTGATACTGGATAACCAACGGCGTCAACGAATGAGCGATCAAGTATGCGTGAGCGACTTTGCTGCGATACCATCCTTGACACAGCGCTTGGCCAGCTACTTGGATTCGGTAGCGCCTGCGAAGCCTAGTAACAGTTGCCAACTGAGTGAATCTGTAGAGCTCAGCCTAATCGTGGGCGATGCCGGACAGGTTGTCAACGGCAAGCTCGCAGGCGAACTTGCGGGGCTGGATGCAATCTACTTTGATGCTTTTAGTCCAGACGCTTGCCCTGAGCTTTGGTCTGCGGAACTGCTGCGGTCGATGTATGAACTGCTGCGGCCTGGCGGGACATTGACTAGTTATTGTGTTAAAAGCAGCGTGCGCCAACGCCTGCAGCATGTTGGCTTTGACGTTCAGCGTAGGCTTGGACCGGCGAGCGGCAAACGAGAAGTGCTGTTGGCTATCCGTCAGCCGCGTAATGACCAACCGGCCTGACTGTAGTAGTCGGAGAGCCGCCGCGTGATCAGTTGCACAGCTTCGGTTTCAGACAGCTGGCCGTATTCTGCATACGGGATGGCTGGTCCAATGGCCATGTGTATCGGGTGTCGTTTGGGCCACAAGCTACCGCGCGGCAACGCCTCGAATGCCCCTGCGATGGCCACGGGTATTAGCGGCACGCGCGTGCGCTTAGCGACCACCAAGAAGCCAGATTTGATAGGCTGCAAGCTGCCATCTGGCGATCGCGTGCCTTCTGGAAAAATGAGCACTTTCTGACCGTATTTTAGTTGCTGCAGAGTTGCCTTCAGTCCCGCTATCCCGCTGCGGTCGCGATCTAGTTCTATGGCATTCAGCAGTCGGATGATCCAGGCCAATAGCGGGTTGACGAACAGCGTACTGCGAGCCAATCCGCTGATTGGATCAGGAAACACCAGTCCCACTAAGACCGGATCGAAATTGCTCTGGTGCGTACTGAGGATCAGGGCTGGTCCCTTTACAATATGTTGTCGACCATGACATCGAAAGTCAAATAGCCACACAAATAGTAGCCGTGACAGGAATCGTATGGCGCGATATGCGCATTTGCCAAACCATTCTGTCGAGCGGTCAATCTGGGACATACGCAATCCAAGCAATCAAGCTACATCTAGTAAATTCAATGGTTGGCATTCGGGTTGGTGTGCTCGGGCTGTTCGCCAAATCTATCAGACGGGGCCCCTGACCTAATGTCCGGCATTGGTTGGTTTCCGTTAGCGGCAGCCAAACGCGAGACGACAAGTTGCTGCAACTGCTCGACGACTTCTTCCAACGACATTCCGTCAGTGGAAAACTCGATCGAGTCCGGCGACTTGCGTAAACCGCCTACAATCCGCGAACCATCTTGCCGATCGCGGATGTCTTGTTGTTGGACTACCGTTGCCAATTCCAGTTCGATGCCGCGCTCGGCCAATTCTGCCTGTCTGCGCCGCGCGCGTTCGATGTTGCTGGCCACTAAGAATATCTTGCACGGCGACTCGCTAAACACTTCGCTGCCTTGATCGCGGCCGTCGGTCACGGCGCGACGCCCCCGAGCCCACTGGCGCTGGCGCTGTGACAGCAACCGCCGTACGGCCACGTTGTCAGCGATCAGCCCGACAGCCAGACTGACTTCCGGGGCACGAATGGCTTCGGTCACGTCTTGGCCGTCTAGCAGCACGGTGCTGCCGTGCAGCTCAATTTGCAGTCCTTCGGCTAGTCGTGACACTGATTCTTGATCCGTAAGGTCCATACCGCGCGCTAGCGCCGCATAGGTAACACAGCGATACATGGCACCGGTATCAAGATATTCAAAGCCTAACGCATCGGCCAGTCGCCGCGCAACGGTACTCTTTCCGGCGCCGGCAGGACCGTCGATAGTGATGACCACAGAATCCGTTGACGGAAGATGATGCACGTTCAAAGGTCCAGCAGCGGTCAAAAGAGCTTAGGAGCGCCGTAACGGGCGTGAATCTGATTGCAGGTCTGCGGTGCCAGCCGCAAGCCATGTGATAAATCGCGTAGGTATTGAGCTTCCTGTTGGTTGTCCAATTCAATTGCCGCCAACGACAGTGTGTAGACTTGCACTTCCATGCCCAATGGAACGCTCCAGGCAAACTCGCGGACGTCGAGTGGACGGGCAAATTCCTGCTTGAGAAACTGAAGCGCTTCGCTATCCAACTGAAGGCGAGTGAGAATAGCCTGTTGCTCCTGAGCGTCTACTTGGCCGTCTGCCTTGGCAGCGTTAATCAGCGCGCGAACCAGGATTAGCGCTTCATCATCAGTGGTCAGCGTGGGTTGCGCAGCGGGTGGAAGACCGCTTGGGGCGTGTGATGCCGACGTAGGTTGTGGCAGGTGTCGTGGCCGAGGGTCCGCAGGTCTTGTGTGCGATGGTGCAGGCGTGTTACGCTGATTGCCGCTGGCGGATCGACCTCCGGTAGCTACGCCAAGGAGCTCTTCGAGCCGGCGCGATTCGGATTGAATGTCCACTGACCCAGCGGCAGCAGACTGGCGATGTTCCGGCTGCGCCGCCGGTTGCGATTGTGTGGCAACACCGCCCATCCCAGCCTTGATAAGCTGTTCGAGAATACCACCGCCCAATCCACCAGCGGCACTCCCCTGACCGCCAGGCAGCTGGGTAACTCTGGCACCGCTGCCAAGTAGGCTGCCAAGTATGTCCATTGCATTCATGTATGATCTGTTTTCTAGAGACCCGCAGTACCTTAATAACCGTGATCGCCAGACGACGGGCAAACTGAGCTACTTACCGTTAGCTGTCGGTAAACGCTAATAAATTGTTGTTGGTAGCTCGCCTAACAAATGCCGTGGCCATTCAGTACACCGGACAACAGTAAGTTGGAAGACGCCGGGCGCCCAACGAAGCCTATTATTGTAGCTCGTGGAGAGAAGTTGGCGAAGTACGGCATAGAAAAGTTCGGGGGCCTAATCGCCGCCAGGCCTAGAGCTGCACGATAGCTGTACCCCAGGTGAGCCCGGCACCGAAGCCGCAGAGCATGGCTCTCGAATTCGGCTTCAGTGCCCCGCTGCGCCGAGCTTCATCCAAGACTATGGGGATGCTGGCTGAACTGGTATTGCCGTAGCGATTTAAGTTCACAAATACTTTGCCAGCACCGATGTCGAATGTGCTGATCGCTGCGTCTAGAATGCGAATGTTCGCTTGATGCAGGATGAACAAGTCGATATCGTCGACTGACAATCGGGCGTGTTCGAGACAGTCATTCATGCTGTCGGTAACGCTGCGGACGGCCCATTTGAATACGCTCTGGCCTTCCATGTGCAGATACTGATCTCCCGCCATCAGACTCTGTGGCGTCAATGCTTGACGGCTTCCACCGGCAGGTATGTACAGCGTTTGCCAACTTGAGCCTTCAGCGCCCAAGGTGTAACTTTCCAGTCCTTTGGTGGTGTCGGCGGTCGGGCGAAGTAGCACAGCCCCAGCACCATCCCCGAAAACTGGAAAGGTCTTGACATCCGATGGGTTGGTTATGCGACTCATCACCTCACTGCCGATTACCAGAGCGCACTGCGACGACCCTGAACGAACAAACTGTCCGGCTGTGACTAACGCGTACATGAATCCGGCACAGGCGGCACTGACGTCCATGGCGGGAGCTACACAGCCCAATTGTCGCTGTACGTGGCAGGCGGTTGAGGGCGACAGGTGATCAGGAGTCATTGTGGCGACAATCAGCAGATCAACTTCGCTGACATCGGTCTCGCCATTGTCCAAGCACCGTTGGGCGGCCAACACCGCTAGATCACTGGTTGCCTGATCGGGAGCGGCGCGACGCCGCTGACAAATGCCGGTTCGCCGCTGAATCCACTCGCTATCGCATCCTAGGTCGGACAAGTCTTCATTGGGTACGATGCGCTCAGGAAGATAGCTGCCGACGGCCGCCAATTGCACGCCCATCATGCGACTCATTCGACTACGGCCCGAGCGTCCCAATTGCGCTTGAAGAGGTCGTCGCTCCGGCGTCGTAAAGACTACCGGGACATAGCCGGCTGCACTCTGCGTCGAAGGTTCCAAAAACGTCATGCTTCCGGCTCGATGTCGGTTCCAAGCGGGTTGCGGCGTCGATGGCTAGCTAGCTGAGCTGCGCCTCGATTCTCGCCTCGAACGCGATCGTAGCAAAATGATCGGCTGGCCGCGCGGTCAGTTTGCATCAATTCTGTCAAATTCAGCACCTTTAGCAGCTTCTATAAATTGACGGAAGTTGCGTCCAACGCGTATTCCCAGGTGGCGTCGACTGGATGAAATAGGACGGCTGCCCGTCGAGCGACGTGTTGCAGATAGGTACTGCGAAAGTTAGCTTCGGTCGTATCCGTGATTGGCACACCGCCGTGTTGCGGAAAGGAGTGATTGCCCAGCTGTTTGTTGAATACCAGTTTGCCGTCCGCCTGTAGATCGTAAACCGACACCTCGACATTGCACTGCCCGCGAAACAGCGTGGCACCATCACGAAGCTTGAGGTCATTTACCTTGACAAAAATCAGCTGCTCAGCTTTAACTCCTCGTCCCACAGCCAACGGATCATTGCCCGACCAACTTTCAATTTCAATCCACCGCTCAACCTCAGCTTGCGGGATGACCTTGGCTTTGGGCAAGTTGTCTTGAAGTTGAGAGCAGATAAAACTTGCAATCAACGTATTGGCGGCATCACTGGCAACGGCACCGTTAGTTGTACATACTACGGCCACTCGCTTTTCGGTCAGACCCTTGTATTCGGCGGGGATGTCATTGCCGCGTATGGCATACAGCATGTTGGCTGCTGCGCTCACACAGCCTGCACTTGGAATTAGCAACAGCGTTAACAGTCCTAGTGTTATGGCACTCCACCAGTAGCCTGAAATAGGACATTTCGAGCGACGTTGATGAATGTACAGGGATCGAATGCACATCCGTTCAGCCCTTTATTGATGGTGTCTGATTACAACCTGATTACAGCAACCGCAATGACCAGTGCACGAGTGCCGTGCCTAAGCCAGCGAGAAGGCTGACCGCCAGCGTCCACGAAAACCAATAGTCGCGTGTGGCTTTTCCGCTGACGAAGAAATAGCAACTGGCGGGCAGAAAAGCCAGAGCAATTAAGGCTAGCAACATCCCGCCGGAATTGGCTTGAGCCGCCTCAAAAATTCGACCACGGGTAACCAATGACCAACTGGTCGTCATCCCACACGCTGGACAGGGGATCCCCCACAGTTCCAGGACGGTGCAGGGTGGCAGCCCCAGTTGCTGATGCGTGCCCATGCCAAACGGTGACGGAGTGAGCATGCGAGCTATTGCTAGCAGCAGGGCAATGCTCAAACCGCTGACTAGGCACAGCCAGCGCATTTTCAAAGTGAGCATTGGTGCTGCTTCCATAATGCCGCTACCGCCAGAGCCGGAGCGCAGCGAGCCGCTGCTGGTGAAACAAACTGATCTAAATACACAAATCGCACCGGTTCCAATTCGGTCATGTTCTTTAATCGTTCGATCAACGGACGACCGTGACCGCTGACTAGCACTTGCGGTCTGACAGGTGCATCGAACGGTAGTTGTGAATTGCTGCCCAATTCTGTTGTTGAGAGATTGCGGATGAGCGCCTGGCCGACTTGTCGAGCCTGTGCCGCCGCAATCTGAGTGGCCAACGATACGATCGTTGGCTCAGCTAGAGTTTCTGTGTCTTCACCGACCATCCGCGCCAATCTGGCCAAGGCATAGGTTCTTGTTCTAGGTCGACCGTCGGCTGTATCACAATCGTTCGAATCCTGTTGGGCAGCGCCTAGAATGAGATTCACATCGTCGATGGTCGCAAATCGCTCGGCCATGACAGGACATGAGCGTCCCTCGATGTCCAGTTGACCAACGATGGCGTGAATTGGCGTTCGCTGCATGCCGGTATAGACCAATTGTCCGAGCTGCATGCGCTGTCGATCGGTGCGCGCCGCAGTGGCTATTTGCCTGTGCGCAAGCGGGATGATATCGACTGTGGTCGATCCAATATCGACGATGGTCGACCACTCATCAGATCCCCAAGCCGATTCTTGAAGGCACCAGGCGGCCAGAGCATGCCAATTGCTTGCGGCCACGTCCCATGGTTGGCTGCAGGCTTGTTGGATGCTATACCACTGACCTCCGACTGCGTAGATACGGCACTGTGGGGCCGGCACTACTGCACTGAGGCAATCGAGAATTCTGTAAACACCTTCGCGGCGCGAAGCGAAGCAATCCGCCAGCTCGCCAGTCATCGTTACCGCCATAATTGATTGGTTGGACCAAGGCTGCATGCTAGTTGCCATGAGCTGTCGGATTGTGGAGTTCAAACGTTCTGGCTCCAGCCACAGAGCGCATGGGGCAGCCACGCATTGCCCATCTGCCGCGAATAATTTGACGTTGGCACCACCAATATCGATGCCCCACACAGCGCCCCGCAGCGGTTGAGAATTTGTTGAGTTGGCAGGTGAGGTTCGAGTCATTGCGGCTGGCTCTGGCTTGGCTCGTTAGGTGGCGGCGCGACGGAGGGTTGGAAGTGCATCGGCAGCATGATTTGAAAGGTACTGCCAGTCCCCAATTGACTACTCAAACGCACTTCGCCTCCCAGTAGTCGGCACAGCTCGCGGACGATCGACAATCCCAAGCCGGTTCCGGAATACTGGCGTGTCAAACCGTCCTGTTGTAACACAACGCTACTCTGCCGAAATTTCTCGAAGATAATTTCAAAATCCGATTCAGGAATACCAACGCCGGTATCGCTGACCGTAATCGCGAAATGTTGGTCCTTGATGTGACCTGCCTGGACGGTGATAACGCCACCATCGGGCGTAAACTTGATGGCATTGGAAAGCAAGTTGGTCAGAATCTGTTGAATCTTCGACTGATCCTGGAATACCAGCGGCATGTCGTCCGGCAAGTTGATTTGCAGGTCCATGTTTTTTTCATCAACCAGACTTTGTAAAGCTGTACATTGTGCGCGAATCAAGTCCGGCAGTGAAAAATAGGCGGGCGAGACTTTCATTTTACCAGCTTCCATCTTGGCTAAGTCCAAGATGTCGTTGATCATCTCCAGCAGCACCCGGCCACTGCCCTGAATGTTGGAGACATACTTCCGCTGCTTGTCGCTCAGAGCTTCGATTCCCTGCAGGACTTCACTGAATCCTAAGATACTGTTGAGCGGCGTACGCAATTCGTGAGACATATTGGCTAGGAAATCACTCTTGAGTCGATTGGCTTCGTAGAGTTGCAAATTGACCTGTGCCAGTTGATCGACGCGCATGTCCAATTCCATATTCAGCTCGCGTAGCTTTGATTGTCCTTCGGTCATGTGGCGCAGCATGCGATTGAATGCTTCGCCCAATTCACTGAATTCGTCGCCAGTATCCAGCGTGGCTCGCAAGTACACATTGCCGCGACTAATCTCGTCGGTCACTGTTCGCAAGTGATTGAGTGGATTGAGAACGATATTTCGAAACACGTATTGCACGAACAGCAGCGCACAGGCGATCGTGACCATAGCGATGGTAATCATCACGGCCAACGTGGTGGCTGAGACCACTTGCGTTTGGCTGTAAGGGATTTTGACTTTGACGACGCGAAACGGAATGTCCGCTGTTTGGTACCTTAAATCGCGAGGGTGGCACATCAAGCATTTATCGGGGAATTGAACGACGTGATAGTAAACGTACCAGCCGCCGTCTGGGGCATCGTCGTCGAACACGGGTCCATCCTCATCGAACATTTCGACGGTGCCTGGTGGACTGAAGTAAGTCACGACGTTCTCGCTGGCTCTTGTCTGCCCAGCCACTGCAGTTTCAGTAGCCACGCTGGTGGCAGCGGCTGATTGGGTTGTACTCGCAGGCTGACTGAGGCGTTGGCGATAGCGGACCTGTAACCGTTCCATCAATGACTGCTCGACTTCGGTGGCGGGTAAATCGGCCGAGCCTAAATTCTCGTGCATGACCTCGGTGTCCAGCATCAAGAATGATTCGCGAAAGTATGGATTGTCCACCAGCTGGCGTCGCAAGACGGCATACGCCTCTGGCTCGTAATGTGTCTGGGAGGAACTTAAGCCGCGAGGCTCTACGGGCCGAGGTGGAATCAATGAAGATTGAGAGCTAATGGCTGACTGTTGACCAAATTTGGGACTCTCAACATGCTTCCACGCAACCACTGACCGGGCATGATCACGAGCCGATTGTCGCGTTGTCTCACGCACGAGGTCCTTGGCCACGATCTGGGACAAGAACCAAAACGCTAGGCCAATCGGAACCATCAGCGCCAAGCTTAGAAACAACTGGCTCTTGCGCTGCAGCGACCAATGCCCGAACATCCATTTCATGGCTTGCCGACTGGCAATCATCAATTCGGCAAGTCTAGGTATTTTCATCAACACGAATCCATTGTGGATTAGGCGGGGTACTGGCCGCAGGCAGCTGTCCAATCCTAGCCGAATTGGTGCCAATGCTAAAGTCGCCGCGCGCTAACTCCCAATCACTCATGTCGACATAAAGCGAATATCAGTAAGATTCGGCAGAGTTTTCGCATTTTTCTGGGCCTCTGGGATGCAAAATGTGCGTCCAGCTTGCTTGTTCATCCCGACTTATCTGACTAGCATAATTGCTTGGCAGGCGCCTTCCGGCCGTCCAGGGTAGCAGTTGACCGTTTGTGGAGAAGACACTTCATGTCTAAACAGTTTCGCTATTGGAGTCGCTGTGCATTAGTAGCGACTCTAACCGTTGTAGTGACCTTCAATCCCGCCTGGGCTGGACGTGGCTTGCGGCATTGGCTCAAGCATCGTCACCATTGTCCGCCGGCATGTTGCTCCATGAATTGCTGTGTAGTCGCTGTTGAAGGCTGCCATACGGGCTGCGTTGTCTCGGACTGTGGTTGTGTTGCAGCTCCAATCGCTGACGGTGACGCCTGCCAATCCGGTTGTGGCGACTGGCGCGGCTGCGATTCTATCTCGGCGGTCGAACCTGCAGCGCCTACAGAGGCACCGCCTGCTGACTCGCAAGCAGAACCTAGTACTTCAGCGGCTGCGGTGCAGCCGCCGGTTGTCGAGGCGAAGCCGCCGGTGGTGACGACTGAACCCGCAGATGTGACGTCTCCCAGTGCCCAAGAGTCAATAGACGCTCCAGACCTCAGTCCGTCGGATGCCGTGCAGCAGGCTACGGAGCCAACTGCTCAAGCAGCAGATCAACCCACACCGATCGCTCCATCATCGGTTCAGCCTGAGCCGATGCCGGCAGAAGCCCTGACGGATGATACTGATGAGCCCGCTGTGGATAAATTAATTCCGGAAGCAGCGGCACCAGTGCCTGAAACATCAGACGATCTGTTCGATGCCGTACCTAGTCCAGCGCCAGAACGTCCAGCGCCAGAACCGTCTGATGATCCGTTTGACTACCCCGCACCATCTGCGGCTGTGCCAAGCGACGACTTGTTCGACGCAGCACCAGTACCCGCCGACGATCTGTTTGATTCCGCGCCAGCGCAGGAGCCTAAGCCGGCGATCGAGACTGGTGACGATCTATTTGATTCTGATCCTGCTGCTTCACCAAAAGCAGACGATGATCTGTTTGAATTAGAGTCTACTCCAACCAAAGAAGAAGCAGACGACTTATTTGAATCGTCTCCCGCTCCAACCACTGATGCCGCAGATGACGATCTATTCGGCACTCCGACGACCGCCACGGCTCCAAGCGACGACGACTTCTTCGGTTCAGTAGAGCCTGCGGCCACGGCGACGGTGCCTTCGGCTGAAGCTTTGGAAACACCCGCCATCCCGTCTGTAGATTCTGATGACGATTTGTTCGGCACACCGGTCACTCCAGCCGCTCCGGCCGCCCCAACCGCTCCAGCCGAGGAAGATGACCTATTCGGCGATCCGGCACCGAAAGCCAAGCCGCAGTCAGCCCCCCAAGGCGATGATGACGACCTGTTCAGCCACAGCGAGCAGCGTCATTGGCGCGACAACACCGGCAAGTTCGAGGTGGATGCGCGGCTGGCTGAGGTTCATGCAGACCATGTCCGCCTGCTCAAGTCCAACGGTAAGTACTGCAAGGTTCCACTGCGACGACTATCCGCTGGAGACCGAGTCTTTGTCGAGCGAGTTGCCAGTTTCTCTCCAGCAGGCCAGGTCAAGCTGGTGGCCATCGACCGTTCAGTCGAGTAGACGACACTTGACTTGAGTTTGGTACTCGATAACTGAAGCCGCCAAACGACTAGCCTGGTGTGCTCTGCCAGTGGCCAGGCTAGTTCGTTAATGGTCAGCATTCGCTGATGACAATCGACGCTTCGCGCGGCAAACATTGATTCGGCGTCTAGACCGCCAAGAATTCGAGCCCGAGTTTCAATTCACGTCCCAAGCCGGAGCGGGTTTCAAAGCAACCTACCAGTTGCTTGGCAGCCCAGCGGGCGCTTTCGCGCAGGCCATTTCTGCTGGCTTGGATGGACACTAACCGACTCGCGTCTTCTGCAGTTTGGACTGATTTCTACCAGCTTGGAAGCGTGTTGTAACTGGTCCTAAAAGCGGGTATACTCCTGCGCCTACGCTCCAACCGTAGTTGGCTGAATTCTTGCTACAGGAAACGTACAACGCTATGTCCACCGCCCTTACCAGACCACCGGCACAGGTTGACGCACTGGGACAAACGCATCGAACTGATCGCTGGTGGGTTGGGCCATTGTTGACTGCGTTAGGATTAGGGGCTTTCGGTGTGTACGCAACATTGCGAGCCTTCTATCCGACGCTCGTGGACCCAGTGGGCTACTTTCAATATGGACATGGTGCCGTCCAGCCCTATGTGCCTCCCAACAATGACACAACGCATTCGTATCTGTTGTCACCGCTGTTCTCGCCGCTGTTGGTATGGCCTTCACTACCAGCCTGGATTTCACCGGCCATCTTTATTCTGTGGGCACCAGGCGGATTTCGTTTGACCTGTTATTACTACCGCAAGGCGTACTACCGCGCGTACCTGGCTGACCCGCCTGGATGTGCCGTGGGGGAAGGTCGCAAAGCCTATCGTGGCGAAACGCGATTGTTTCTGTTTCAAAACCTGCATCGCTACTTTTTGTACGTTGCTATCGTGTTTTTGGTGTTGCTGTTCGTCGACGTCGTCCATGCAGCCATGTGGCCTAGCGGCCAGGGTGGTCTCCGGTTTGGCGTGAGTGTCGGTACTCTGGTGTTGTTGCTGAATGTTGGCCTGTTGGGGGCCTATACGTTCTCGTGTCATTCATTCCGACACTTGATCGGTGGCAACGTGAATTGTTTCTCATGCGCTCGGTTCGGCGCTGGTCGCTATCAAGCCTGGAAGCGCGTGTCGCTGATGAATAAGTTTCACATGCAATTTGCTTGGTTGAGCCTGTTTTGGGTCGGATTTACCGACTTTTATGTGTGGATGGTAGCGTCCGGTCGTTGGGCCGATTTTCGCTTCTTTTGATCTGACCCGTTTGCAAGAGTTGCTCGTTGATCCATGGACAAATATCAGACGTTTGAATACGACGTAATTGTGGTTGGAGCTGGTGGAGCCGGATTGCGGGCGGCCATCGAGTCGTCAGCCTTGGGGGCTAAGACCGCTATCGTCTGCAAATCGCTGCTCGGTAAAGCGCACACTGTAATGGCTGAAGGTGGTGTGGCAGCCGCATTGGCCAATGTCGATGAGCGCGACGGCTGGCAGACGCATTTTCGCGATACGCTCAAGGGCGGTTGGAAGCTCAACCAATGGCGCATGGCACAATTGCATGCCCAAGAGGCGCCCGAACGTGTGCGCGAACTTGAGCGGTGGGGGGCGGTGTTCGATCGCACCAAAGATGGTCGCATTCTACAGCGCAACTTCGGGGGGCACACCTATCCGCGCTTGGCTCACGTGGGCGATCGCACTGGCTTGGAGCTCATTCGCACGCTGCAGGATCGCGGCGTGCATCAAGGTATCGACGTATTCATGGAAGTCACCATCCGCCATATCTTGCAGGACGACGGTCGCGTCAGCGGTTGCTTCGGTTACTATCGGGAAAGCGGCCGATTTGTCGTATTCCGCAGCAAGGCGGTGATCTTGGCTACCGGAGGTATCGGCAAGTGCTGGGATGTGTCCAGCAATTCGTGGGAATACACCGGCGACGGTCATGCCATGGCTTTGTGGGCCGGGGCAGACTTGATCGACATGGAGTTTGTGCAGTTCCATCCCACGGGCATGGTCTGGCCGCCGAGCGTCAAAGGCACGCTGATTACTGAAGGCGTCCGCGGTGAAGGCGGCGTGCTTAAGAATAAGGCTGGCCGCCGTTTCATGTTCGACAATGTGCCCGATTTCTATCAGGGAGAGTTTGCTGAATCCGAAGGCGAGGCCAAGCAGTGGGTGGACGCCGTCGTCGCTCGCCGACGACCGGAAGCCCGCCGTCCTCCCGAATTGCTGACCCGTGACGTGGTAGCTCGCGCTATCCGCCGCGAAGTGCGCGAGGGGCGAGGCACGCCTCACGGTGGCGTCTATTTAGATATCGCCTCACAGCGAACTGCCGACGAGATTAAAAAGAAGCTGCCCAGCATGTATCACCAGTTCAAGGAGCTGGCCAGCGTCGATATCACCAAGGAGCCGATGGAGGTTGGTCCGACCTGCCACTACATGATGGGTGGCGTGTACGTGAATCCTGACACGCAGGAGTCGACTCTGCCCGGTCTGTTCGCCTGTGGTGAAGTCGGTGGCGGATTGCATGGCGCGAATCGACTGGGTGGTAATTCGCTGTCCGATTTATTGGTGTTTGGTCAGCGCGCCGGCAAGTATGCCGCAGAACTTGCCAAGGGTCGCCAATTCGGCAAACTGAACCAAGATGAGATTGCCGCACAGGCTGACCGCTGCCTGGCTCCATTTAATCGTAGCCAAGGCGAGAATCCCTACGATGTTCATACTGCGCTTCAAAAACTGATGCAGGACTTGGTTGGCATTGTCCGCAATGAAGAAGATTTGAAGCAGGCGCTGGAAGGCATTGCCCAATTAAAGAAGCGCGCGGAGCAAGTTCGCGTGACTGGCAACATTCAGTTCAATCCAGGGTGGCATCTGGCTATGGACTTGCGGAATATGTTAGACGTCAGCCAGTGCGTGACCACCGCTGCGCTCGCTCGCCAGGAAAGTCGCGGTGCTCACACGCGCGATGATTTTCCAGACAAAGACGAAGCAAACTGGGGCACCAAAAACAGTTTAGTTCGCCAGCGCGGTGAAGAAATTCAACTCGAACAACGCCCCTTGCCGACGATGCCCGATGAACTCAAGAAGATCATGACGGAGCTCAAGGGCTAGTGGACCATTTAGGATTAGGATAACCTGCAGCGACACGGAACGACCCACACCATGGCAGAAAAAATTCATCTCAAGATTTACCGAACCGACCAACATGGCGGTGGGCAAATGGTGGACTATTCCATTCCTGCCGATCCCGGCATGGTTGTGTTGGATGCAGTTCATAAAGTGCAGGCCACGCAAGCTCCCGACTTGGCCGTTCGCTGGAACTGCAAGGCCGGCAAATGTGGTTCGTGCAGCGCTGAAGTCAATGGTCGCCCCAAGCTGATGTGCATGGATCGAATTGACAATTATCAGGAGGGCGAGACTATCACAGTCAGGCCCATGAAGGCGTTTCCGGTGATACGAGACCTGGTAACCGATGTATCTTGGAACTATCAGGTAAACAAGAAAATACCAGCTTTCAAGATGCGTGCAGGCGCTGAGACGGATCCACGATTTACTCAAGAAGAAGCCGATCGCGTTCAAGAATTTCGCAAGTGCATCGAGTGTTTTCTATGCCAAAACGTGTGTCACGTTGTGCGCGAGCACGAGTTGAAGGAAGAGTTCTCGGGCCCCCGTTTCTTGGTGCGCGCCGCGAGCTTGGAGATGCATCCGCTGGACGAGATTGATCGCCTACCACTCATCAAGAAAGAAATGGGCATCGGTTACTGCAACATTACTAAGTGTTGTACCGAAGTCTGCCCGGAGCATATTGCGATTACCGACAATGCGATTATTCCACTTAAGGAACGCGTCGTAGATCGATTTTACGATCCGGTGAAGATGATCCTTCACAAGATTATGCCGCCCAAGAAGCGTCTCCCAACCAAGTCGGACTGAGTGCAACGCCGAGGACAGTTCCATGCTAGAGCCACGCAGGATTCGTCGCGAAAGTGTTCCGATCGCCCTCAAGCAGGCACAGCATTATCGACTGCTCGGCGAGCCGGCATTGGCCGAAAGCATTTGTCGGGACATTATTGCTGTGGCTCCGGAAAATGAAGATGCTTGGGTGACGCTGCTGTTGGCTTTGACGGATCAATTCGATACCCGGCAGGGTGAGGCGATGGATCACTCGCTGCGACTGGTCGACCACTTTGCCAGCGAATTCCGGCGCTGCTATTATGCGGGTATCATCAGCGAGCGCTGGGCGCGGGCACAACTGCGAGCCGGACTACCCATCGAGGCTGCTGAACAATGGATTCGCAAGGCGATGAATGCCTTTATGCAGGCCAATGAACTTGCACCGGCCGACGATCCGAATCCTATACTGCGCTGGAATAGCTGCTTGCGATTGTTGGATCAATACGATCTGCAAACTGCTTCACACAGCCCAGCCATTGCCTCCCCCAATCGAGACGTTGATGGGGAGTATGGTGATGATGTACCGCTAAGCTAGCCATGTGATCCGGGGTTGCGTAACGGTTCACTCGCTAGTGCTGATTAGCATCACATCCTCAACCTTCGTACTGGAGCGCGATCGGTTCCAGCACAAGCACTGCTGCTCCTGGCGACTGCTCAATCTAATCCAAGGGCTAGCCCGTCATTGCGACTTTCTGTTGCACCTTGCAGCGTTCCTTGCTGATGATCGATCAGGATGCCCTGATAGCCGCCCATCGACATTTTGGAATACTCGACGCGGTGGCCCAGAGCTCTCAACCGCTCGACGGTCGCCGCCGGTATTCCGCTCTCGACCCGTACCACACCACCGGCAGGTTGCTCAACTTCGCCCCTGGGCGTTGCACTTCCGTCGTGACGCACTCGAGCCGCGTCGCCTGCCATTTGAATATTCATGCCGAAGTCGATCCAATTGACCAGTACCTGCACTTGGCCTTGAGGCTGCATATCGCCGCCCATGACGCCAAACACAAACATCGGTTGACCGTCACGGGTGACCAACGCAGGAATGATGGTGTGAAATGGCCGTTTGCCCGGTTCTAAACGATTCGGATGCTGGGCGTCGAGTGAAAATAGATTACCTCGATTTTGCAATACAAATCCCAAGTCATTGGGCACCATCAGACTGCCGAAGCCGGAATAATTACTCTGAATCAACGAGCAGCAATTGCGATTCTCGTCCACCACACATAAGTACACCGTATCGCCATCACGCAACTTGACGTCACCTGGTTTTATGTCGTGAGCGGCCTGCTGCCAGTTGATTCGCTGCGATTGACGTTTCGCATACTCCAGCGACTGCAACTGGGCAACGGGCACAGGCTCAAAAGCCATGTCGGCATAGTAGCGAGCCCGATCGGCGTAGGCCAGCTTTTTGGCTTCAATTAGAAGATGCAGGTATTCCGGCGACCCCCACCCCAGCTTGGCCACGTCATGTTGGCCGAGAACATTTAAGATTTGCAAGACCGCGAGCCCTTGGCCGTTGGGTGGAATCTGCCACACGTTATAACCACGATAGTTTGTCGAAATCGGATCGACCCACTCATTGCAATGCCCCACAAAATCAGACATCGTAAAATAGCCACCTTGAGCTTGGCTAAACCTAACGATCTCCTGAGCAATTGGACCGGAATAGTACGAAGCAAGTCCCTGATCAACCAATTGTCGATACGTCTTGGCCAGTCGCGGATTGCGAAATACCTGACCAGACTTGGGCGCTTGCCCGTCAATTAAGTAGGTCGCTGCCGTGTCTGGATGGCGACTGAGGGGATGCGCCATGGAACTCCAAAACGCACCGATCAGCGGCGCAACGGCAAACCCATCCTCGGCTAGACGTATGGCCGGACGCAGTATCTGCTCGATCGTCAGCCTGCCAAACTTCGAATGCAGGTCATTCCAACCAGCAACGCAGCCAGGAACACTCCAGGATAGCGGTCCGGCGCTAGGCAATTCCGCATGGCCTTGCGAAGCCACGATTTGGCGAGTCAACTTCTGAGGACTACGACCACTGGCGTTTAGTCCATAAACCTTCTGTGATTTGGCATCCCAAATAATGCTATACAAATCGCCACCAATCCCACAGCTCATTGGTTCTACGACGCCCAGGACAGCGTTGGCCGCAATTGCTGCATCCACCGCAGTGCCACCTTGGTTCAGAATCTCCAGGGCAGCCTGTGTGGCTCGAGGGTCGCTGGTGCAAGCCATCGCACGCTTGGCGTTGACCACCGAGCGGCTTTGGTGCAGAGGTCCGGCCGGTCGATCGTAGGCTCCAATTTCAGCAACCGCATGTGGCTGCGCGTCGTTCTGCGCAAGAAGTGGTGTTTGGTAATCCAGTAGCCCTGCCAGCATAACACCCAGCGTCACAATTCGCATGATTCAATTCCTAATCAACGACTATTGATGGCCAATTCAGGTAGCAGGTCCTGCCAGCGATAACCACACAGTGATTGTACCGCAACTGGACAACATTAGAATGCAATCACAAATGCTTTGGAAACTCTCCACGAGAACTGCTGACCTTCTATTTGCTTCGCTGGCACTGACCATGATTCGAAATTGCCATCCTCAAGCCTCGATCAAGTAAATTCTCTCATCTGCCTGGAGAGCGGGAATTCTCCTAGCCGCCAGCGTTCTACCGGTACATGCTAACGATTTGCAAATCGACTGGAATGCCCCAGTTTTCTGTACCAGGGGTTATGAAAGGTTTGGTTAAGTAGTTGGTAATGGCGTAGCCATGGCGTTGTGGTGCTTCGGTGGAGCGACCGCAATGAGCGGTGCGTTGGGCATGGTTGAGTAATTGAAGGTGAAAGTCCTTTGCGGGACCTATCGGAGGTAACCGCGAGCGAAGGCAACTGCATGAATGGACAACTAAATCTAGCTGTTTCATACGCCGCGAGGCCATGTGGGATGGAAGCTGTTAGCGAACTGCAGCACCGAACGCAAGTGAACCTCATTGTAGGCTTGTTGGCCCGGGTTAGTGTGCCGCTATACACGACGCCCAATATCCGATCGGGGCCAGGAAATCATTCAGGGCCGGGCGACGTACATTACTCAACCTTACCCCAAGAGATCTCTATCGGTCCACAATCAGACTCCCACGAGCATGTGGTAGGGCACGCGGAAACGACAACTGCCCAAAGAGTCGATGAAGTCGGATCACTTCGTAGTAGCGTTGAAGCCGGGTAATGCCGGTGGAGCGAAGGGAGTGACAAGTTGAAAAGTTCTGAATCACGTCAACTGAAGTTCGTGTTTGCCGACAGTCTGACACTATGCAGAGTTCAGGGCGAGTTCGCGCGGTCCCTGAACGTATCTGCCAGGCCAAGAGTACTTGCAGCATCAACGGAAGTCAATTTGACGAACAGAAACAGACACCCGAGCAACTGACTGATCAGTTGTTGGAACAGTAGCATGGCTGCCGAACTTGGCACGCGCGGCTTGCTCAAGGTTGCATCGAATAAAGGTGCTCCCGGCGTCGATGGAGAGAAGCGTCAGATCGGCTGTCGAGCATGCTCCACAGTTGCTGGCCGATCTTCATCAAGCCTTGATCGAGGGTGCGTATATCCCTGGAGACATCCGCCGAGTTTGGATACCCAAGCCCGGGGGTGGCGAAAGAAGGTAGGCATTCCCAATGTCGTGGATCGAATTGTTCAGCAGGCGGTCCTCCAGGTTCTGGAGCCGATCTTTGAACCAAGCTTCCATAACGGCAGTCATGGTTTCGCCGTCGTCGCGGTGCACAGACTGCGATCGCCGAAGCTAAGGGTTACTTCGCAGAAGGTTACGGCACCTCGGTCGATATTGATCTTTCCAGTTCAGCCGACCGAGTTCATCACCAACGCTTGCTTAGCCGCTTGGCCCAGCGAGCCGGCGATGGACGCTATCCTGAAGCTGATTCACTTGATGCTGAAAGCGAAAGTCGTCTTACCAGATGGCAGTAGTTCTCCGACGCAGAAGGGGCCCCGCAAGGCGGTCCGCTTTCACCACTCCTCTCGAACGTCGTCCTTGACGAACTCGACTGGGAATTAAGTCGTCGTGGCCTTCGCTAGGTGCGGCTTTATGCTGATGATTTCAGTATTTTCGTCCGCAGTCTGGGGCTGGAGAACGCGTGATGGCATCCGTGCAACGATTCATCGAAGACCGTCTTCGCCTCAGGTGAATACGGAAAAGAGTTCGGTAGAGTCAGCCGTTTGACCTTTCCTTCCTTGGCTTTAGCCTGCGGAAAGCATCGATGGCTCAATCTCAGTCAGTATCTCCGCTAAGACAAAGCAACGTTTGTCTGCCCGCATTCGCGAGCTAACACCTCGCATGGGAGCAACTCATTCGCTCGCTGCGTCGAACAGTGCCAACCGCTATTTAACGGGTTGGGTTGGATACTCGGTTATGCACCAGCCCAAGAGATTCCTTCAGCAGCTTTGATGCTCATATCCGGCGGCTTCCACGAGCCATCTTAGTCCGCCAGAAGAAACGCTCACGTCACCTGTACCGTCATTTGCAAACCCGCGGCGTATCCCGGGGCCAAGCTTGGAAAACCGCCTATCAGATTCGTAGCGTTTGGAAGCGAAGCAGCAGCTTTGGTGTCCACAAAGCCTACTCGAACGCATGGTTCGAGCAACGGCTTGTATCGCTCTCCGTCCGATGGCAAGAACTCCAGCCAGCCGCACTGGTCAGGGCAGCTTATGCTGTTCTAGCATGTTCAGCTTGAGGAGCCGGATGTGGGCCCACAAGTCCGGTTCTGTGAGAGGTGCGGGGGAGCAATCCCCCGTGCCTACTCGACGGGACGAAGCACCACAACGGAGCGCGAACTCAGGTGGGGTTAAGTATCCAAGCAAACTATGCGGGCGCTGCTGGTTGAAGTCGTGCTGCCAGGCACATGCATTGAGGCGTGCATCGAGTTCGTTAAGCAGTTCGGTCTGGCTCAGGTGGGATGGATCAGGGGGACAGGGATGTGGATCAGGGGCCACGCGCAGCGTAGTGGGCATGGCCGTCAGTGTGCAGGCATCGACCTCCGGTGCGGTAGGCTCGAGCGTTGCGGGCAACTACGGTTGGGTGACTCTGCAGGCCGACGGCAGTTACCAGTATGTGATCGACCAGCTGCATCCGGACGTGCAGGCGCTGCGAACCGCTGCCGATACGCTGACCTGAACACTGATGGCGGCAGCGATCGCGGCGGAATTCAATTCATGGTCGGTGTGGATTCAGTGTTTGCGGTCAGCTTGGGAGCAGGTGTTGTGGTGTGGGTCGTCTATCTAGGGCAGGTTGCGCTTGCCGTCCTAGCCAGTTCCGCCGCTTGGGTCCACGTCGATCCGCTGGTGATTATCCAAGGCACAAAGGAGACCAAGGAAGAAGAAGAGGCAGAGAATCAAACCTTCGAGGGTCGGCTGTTTGATAATTGAGAATTGAAATTTTTTAAAATGCGCTTGCCATTGGAGATTTGAGCAGGGCGCGCGGGAATTTTATAAGAATTGTCCACGGCAAACATTGGCCTTAAGCCACTTGCCGAGCCGCACCGACTGCTGCTGATTTGAAGATGAGCGTGTCTTGGGGATCGCGGGCTGTCTTGTGGCGGCAGTTGGGCTACATTCTTGGCATGCAACCAGACAGGCGGCAAGTGACACAGGAATTGCCACTGCTTCGGGATTGGTCTGTCCTGAAAACGGCCTAAATTCGGCGTGTCGCGGTGGTTTCTATTGACCCCGTTGATCGCTGCTGGTTGTCCCGGCGTATTTTCGTAGAATGAGTGGTTGGCCGATCGGTGGCCAACGACTTTCGCTAGGATGGTTCGCAAGTTATCACGTCGTCGACATGCAGTTCTTGTATTCGCCATTAACATGGGGCTTCTTGCTGGTTGGTGTTCCCATTTTGGTGCATCTGATCAACCTGCTACGATATCGGCGACAGCGTTGGGCGGCGATGGAGTTTCTGCTGGAGAGTTACCGTCGCAACCGACGTTGGGTGTTGCTCAAGCAATGGCTGTTGCTGATGTCTCGAATGTTGGCCATGATGCTGCTGGTTATGCTGCTGGCCAAATGGGTTAGCAGTGCGCAGTGGCTCAGTTGGCTGGGAGGAAAGACCACGCATCATTATGTCCTGTTGGACGATAGCTATTCGATGGGCAGTTTGCAATTGCAAGGCGAAACGGCTTATCAGCGGGCGCTCAAGGCGTTGGCGGGACTGACTCGGGACATTGCCAATCAACCGGGCGAACATCAGATCACGTTGTTACGTTGGAGTAGAGCGGCGCTGGCCCTTGGGCAAATGCCTGCGACAGAAGCCCGGCCTCAGAATGATTCAAACCAAATTGCTGGAGACCAATCTGTTGCCCCGTCAGGCAATGCGGCTAGAAGTTTAGAAACCATAGTCGCGCAACCTCCGACCGAAGTCAGCGCTGTAATTGGGCAAATGAATCTGGCCGCAGACCTGTCAGCCCAAACCGTTCCTGGCGACCCCAGCCGGCTGCTGGATCGGCTGACAGCGACCGAGCCGACAGCCTTGCAATTAGCCCCAGAGTCAGCGATTGAACTTATCGAACCCGCCATCACGGCTCAGCCTGATGAATTGTCAATCGTCTATTTTCTGACCGACCTGAGACGAAGTCAATTTGCCGACGCTCAATCGCTTCGTCGGCGGTTGTTGCCGCTGTCGCAAAGAGGGGTTGCGATCCATGTGGTCGACTGTGCTGATTCCATGGGCGAGAATTTGTCGCTGGTATCGCTAGTTCCCGAGCAGGAAGTGTGGGCGATCGGTGTGCCGCTGATGGCCCAAGTTGTTGTGCGTAACCAGACAAGCCAACCTGCTAAGAACGTAGTGGTCAAAATACGACAAGTCAGCTATCGGCATGGTGACGTGGCTCCCAGCGCCGATCAAGAGTATTCCGGGGTCACACTGGAGCTACCGCCGGTCGTCATCGAGTCAATTGGCCCAGGCCAGTCGGTAACACGACAGTTTCAGGTTGTCTTTCCCACAGCTGGCCAACACATCATTGAAGCCACTTTGCCCGATGATGCGTTGGCGGCTGACAATCGAAGGCACTGCGTGTTGGATATTCATCAATCGCAGCGAGTGTTGTTAATTGACGGAGATGCGCTGCGCTCAAATGCCTTTTATTTTCAATCGGTCATACAGCCGGGCGAACGATTGCAGACTGGAATTAGCTTTGATCAATTCGACGCTTCGTTTTTGCGAGATGCCGCTGCAGAACGCTTGTTGGAATATGATGTTATTGCATTGCTGGACATCCCCAGACTGGATCCACAAGCGATTTCCAAATTGGAGGAATATCGCGATGCCGGTGGTGGGGTGCTGATTATGTGCGGCCCAAATACAAACCTGCAATTCGCCAACGAGCAACTGTATCGCGGCGGCGAAGGGCTGCTGCCGGTGCAGTTGCAGTCGATTGAAGAGGTGCCAGAGGTGGTTTCATCTCGCGGACCGCAAGTTGTGGCCACAGAGCACCCGATCTTGTCTCCACTGAGCAAGCTATCCAGCAATCCCTTTTTTGCATTACGGATCCGCCGCTATCTTCGCACGCTGCCTGCAACATTACAGTCGCCTGGCCTGGAGGTTGTAGCCTTCGGGCCAGACCTTGGTCCGCTGGTCATTGACAGCACGCGCGGCGCTGGCCATGTTGTCACGATCTTAACAGGCATGTCATCAGAGTGGAGCACGTGGGCTCAGGATCCGACTTTTGTGGTCATGGCGCTTCGATCCTTGGGATATTTGGGCAGTTTTCGGCGACCGCCAACCGAAGCGCCTGTGGGCACTGAACTGAAGATGGTTGTTGTCGATTCGACGATTCTGCCGCAAGGTGATATTCTTTTGCCCGGCAGCTCTGGACGCCGCATTCGGCTCCAGCGGCCCATCGAGTGGAATGCGGAGCAAACGGTCGCGCAGCTCACGCTGCCAATCGACTTGCAAGTGTCGGATCGCAATTTGCTGGATGCGGCTCTGCGCCCAGGCGTAATTGAGAGCTGGATGACGGCCAGTGACGGATCGCTGCGTTTGCACAACCAAGTTCGCAATGTCGCACCCGAGGAAGGTGATCTGGAAAGGATTGGTCATCAGGAATTGGCTAGGCAGTTTGCTGGCGTCAACTTAAAGATTCGCGATAGCGGAGCTTTGTCCAGCGGATTGAATTCGCGAGAGACATCGCAGAGCAGCCTATTGCTGTTTCTGTTGGTAGCATTATTACTGGCCGAACAAATGTTGGCTTATTCGGCTAGCTATCACGCCCGCCCCGTACGATCGGCCAAGCTGCAGATGTTGCCGAACCAGGGGGTGGGACAATGATTGCTCCGCTGGTCGATTCACTCCGAGTCATAACTCTCATAGAGACGCGCAGCCTATTTCTGGCGCAGTCGCGCGACGTTTATCAGTGGGTCCGATTAGAGCAACTTGACCAGTGGTGGCATTGGCTTTTACTGGGGCTGATCGTCCTGTTGGTGGTCGCTCATGTTGTTCAGTGGTACAAGTGGGACGGATTACAATTGCCCGCTCCGGTCCGCTGGGCGTTATTGTGGCTGCGCTTGGTGGCATTGATTGGCATACTGCTCTATTTTTTTCAACTGGACAAGCGTACCGAACAGCGTATCGTCCGCCCCTCGCGCGTGGCCGTATTGGTCGATACCAGCCTAAGCATGACCGCGCCTGGAACGCCGTCGCCATCGGGCGTGCCTGCCAGCGTGAATCGCAGCGAAGAGATGGCTGAGATGCTGACACAGTCGCCGCTGCTCAAACAATTGACTGACGGACATCAGGTGACGGTCTACCGCTTCGATCAAGCCCAACGCCCAACCGCATTGGTGGCATTGGATCGACAGAGTGCCACAGCAGACGATGTAGCGAACGAATCCGTAGCAGATTCCAGCAGAAGACCAATTTGGATCAGTCTAACGGCTGCGCGCTGGTTAGTCCTGGCTTCTACTGCTTTGGGTGTAGTTGCCGCTTTGTCGATTGCGCTGGCACTGTTAGCTCATGCGCTCGGAGCTAGCCAGTGGCGTCCTGGTCCATGGATGCTGTTGGCTGGCAGTTGTCTGGCGCCGATCGCGCTCGTCCTAGGGGCTTGGGGTGTGGTTCCAAATTCTCAGTACACGTTAGCTAGTCTCTGGAGTCTGGCTGCGCCTAAGAATGTGACCGCAGATACAACGTCAGCTGTTCGCGGAACGGATTCCCCCACCGCTCAGTCCGCCAGCGGCAATGATCAACCGGGGCTGACTCCCGCAGCAACGACAGCGATCGATTGGTCCACGGTACTGCAACCCGTTGGCGTGGAATCTAGAATTGGCGATTCATTGCGTTGGATCTTGGATCATGAGACCGGTAATCCGTTGGCTGGGATTATCTTAGTTACCGATGGCCGCAGCAACGCCGGAGTCGATCCGCGGGCGGTAGTGCCGGCGGCCCAGACTGCCCGCGTACCGCTGTACATTATTGGAGTTGGCTCCGATCAGCGTCCAGCCAATTTGCAACTCGTCGAACTGGACATGCCACGTCGTCTCTACCCTGGTGATCGCTTTTCAGTTTCTGCCCTAATCGACTCGGTTGGATTCCAGGGACAATTTGTTCAAGTGCAGTTTCTGTCGGGGCGTAAGCAGGACGATATTCAGGCGATGCAGATCGAGACCGAGGCGACAGCCCAAATACCCACGGATGGTTCATTGGTAACGGTGTCCGTTGAATTGTCACCTAAAGCCGTTGGCCAATGGAAATACATGGCTCGTATCACACCGCTGCCAGGCGAAGCACATCCAGACGACAACGCCGCGCTAGCCGAAGCGGAAGTAATCGAGCGACAAAATCGCGTGCTGATCATAGCCGGCGGTCCGCTGCGCGAGTATCAGTTTGTTCGCAATCTGCTCTATCGCGACCAAGATGTGCAGTCACATGTTCTGTTGCAGTCGGGCGATAGCGGCACTTCGCAGGAAGCTCAACAGATTCTGAGCGAGTTCCCGGCCGATCGCGGCGCCCTATCACAATACGACGCGATTTTAGCGCTGGATGCGGATTGGACTCGCGTGCCCGAAGCGGCCTTACAGGCCATGGAAAAATGGGTCGCCGAACAAGCCGGTGGATTATTGATGGTGGCTGGATCTGTGGAAACACCAAAATGGCTGGCGCGATCTGCCAGCGGCACACGCTCGCAGATTCTGCGTGATTTGTCGCCGGTCATTCTGGATGTCCGTGGAAGTGCGCTGTTGGCGGCTGGCAGAGTAGAAGGCGAGTCGACCTGGCCACTTTTGATTAGCCCCGACGGTCGTCAAACCGAGTTTCTGTGGTTGACCGATGAGCCGACTAGCAGCCTGGAGTTGTGGCAGTCATTTTCTGGGGTCCATACGTTTTACTCTGCCTATCAGCTGAAGCCCGGCGCTAAAGCGCTAGCCTATTTCTCGGATCCCACATCGGCAGCCGGTGGACAACAACCTATTTACCTGGCGAGCCAGTTTTACGGCGCCGGCCGGGTGGTCTTTCAAGGTGGCAGCGAAATGTGGCGGCTGCGCAGCTTGGGCGACCAGTACTTTGACCGGTATTACACCAAGCTGGTGCGTTGGATTTCTCAAGGCCGACTTTTATTGGACTCGGATCGGGGCGTCTTGCTCATGGATCGTGAAGAGGCGGTGCAGGGCGAGCAGGTGAGCGTTCGCGCTGTACTTAAAAACGAGCGTTACGAACCTCTGGTGCAAAGCGAAGTTGTGGCCAGGCTGGTGGATCCTCAAGGCCTAAACATTCCGCTCGTGCTCAGGCCGCTAGCTGATGGTTCTCAACCCGGCGTTTACTCTGGGCAATTTCCGGTGTTAAGCGTCGGTACCTACCGTATTCAACTGCAGCTTGGCGGCTTGTCTTCCAACGAAATCCTACGCACACAATTGCAGGCTCGCGTGCCCAAGCTGGAGTTGCAGAACGCCCAACGGCATGATGCTTTATTAAGTCAACTGGCCAACGACACCGGCGGCAGGTACTGGCCGGGAGTCGCCGCAGCGATTCAGCCCATCGAAAACGGCCAATTGGATTTGGTCGCTGCCATCGCCTCGCAGGATCAAGTCGCTTATTCCCCCGGAGTATCCGAGCGCGAGTTTCAACTGAGGTGGTTAGGTTGGCTAATGTCGCTGATCGCCAGTAGCTTATCTTTGGAGTGGTTGTCGCGACGCGTCTATCGGTTAGCTTAAACGGCGGTCGTGCTTCACAGTGTCAACAGCCACAGATTGGATAGTAGATGGACGCAAGATATCAACAGTTGGCTGAGTTGCTCATCGATTACTCGACAGAGCTACAGCCGGGCGAGCGCGTGCTAATCGAAGCGTTCGATATTCCGGAAGAGATGGTCATTGCGCTGGTGCGAACGGCACAGGCGGCCGGTGGCCATCCGCTTGTATCGCTGCGCAATAATCGTGTCATGCGAGCACTGAACGAATCGGCCAGCGAGGAGAATCTGGCGGTGTGGGCTGATTGTGACCGCTTCCGGATGGCAAAAATGCAAGCCTACATTGGGCTGCGCGGCTCGCACAATGTCAGTGAAATGTCAGGAGTCAGCAGCCAACAGATGCAGCTGGTTAGCCGCATGTACGCGCGGCCTGTGCACTTTGAGCAGCGAGTCAATCATACCAAGTGGTGTGTGCTCCGTTGGCCGACACCCAGTATGGCTCAATTGGCCGAAATGAGTACCGCAGCATTTGAGGAATTCTACTTTCGCGTCTGTACGTTGGATTATGCAAGTATGGATAAGGCGTGTTGCGTACTTCAAGCGCAGATGCAACAGACCGACCGGGTGCACATTCGTGGGCCAGGTGCCACAGACCTGACTTTCTCAATCAAAGGCATTCCCGTCAAACGCTGTTGCGGGCGTAGAAACATTCCTGATGGCGAGTGCTTCACTGCGCCAGTGCGCGATAGCGTCGAGGGCGTAATCGAATACAACACGCCTACGATTTACAACGGTCTGACATTTCACAACATACGGTTAGAGTTCGCGCGAGGTCGGATCGTGAAGGCCACGGCCGCTGGTGACTCTCAGCGGCTCGAGACAATACTGAATGCTGATGAAGGTGCACGCTACATTGGGGAATTTGCGATCGCATTTAATCCGTATATCCTGCAACCGATGAAAGACATTCTATTCGATGAAAAGATCGCCGGTTCGCTGCACTTCACACCTGGCAATTCGTACGAAGATGCGGGTAACGGCAATCGATCTGAGATTCATTGGGATTTGGTGCTCATCCAGCGGCCTGAATATGGGGGCGGCAGCATCGACTTTGATGGACAAACCATTCGTCGTGACGGCTTGTTTGTGCCAGAATCCTTGCAGGGACTGAATCCATCAGCATTAACTTCACAGTCCCGTGGTGGTCATACAGGTCAATAATGGTTACGCAAGTTGATTTGCTCATTCGCGGAGGCAACGTTGTGGGCTACGGCCCAGCCGACATCGCCATAGTGGGCGATCGCATTGTGGAGATCGGTCCAGCGATTGGAGGGCAGGCCGCCGAAACCTTCGACGCCACCGGATGCTTGGTAGCCCCGCCGTTTGTCGATGCTCATTTTCACCTGGACGCAGCACTCTCTTACGGTATTCCGGAAATCAATCGTTCGGGGACATTGTTAGAAGGCATAGCGCTGTGGAACAAGCTGAAGCCAATGCTGACACACGAAGCGGTTACGGGCCGCGCGCTGGCCTATTGTGACCGCGCGGTCGCCAACGGTATTCTGGCGATTCGCAGTCATGTGGATGTGTGCGACGAGCGCTTGGTGGCAGTTGAGGCGCTGTTAGAAGTTAAGCGACAGGTGGCCAGCTATTTAGATCTGCAACTGGTGGCATTTCCACAAGACGGATTTTACCGCTGTCCGCAGGCTCGCGAGTTAACGATTCGGGCACTCGACCTGGGAGTGGATGTCGTTGGCGGCATTCCGCACTTTGAAAGGACGATGGGCCTGGGGCGACAATCCGTGACTGAGCTGTGCGAGCTGGCTGCCGAACGTGGATTGCCAGTCGATATGCACTGTGACGAAACGGATGATCCGCTGTCGCGTCACATTGAACAGTTGATCTACGAAACGCAGCGTCTCGGGTTGACTGGCCGAGTCGCCGGATCGCATTTGACGTCGATGCATTCGATGGACAACTATTTTGTGTCCAAGCTTCTGCCGCTGATGGCCGAGGCGGGTGTAGCTGCCATCGCAAATCCGTTGATTAATATCACACTCCAGGGTAGGCATGACAGCTACCCCAAGCGTCGTGGTTTGACACGAGTCCCAGAGATGTTGGCTCACGGGGTACGCGTGGGCTATGGGCACGATTGTGTTTTGGACCCTTGGTATCCGTTGGGGGCGGCGGACATGTTGGATGTAGCCTCTATGGGGCTACATGTAGCGCACATGACGAGCCCTGATCAGATGCAGCGCACTTTTGATCTGGTGACTAAAGACAACGCTCAGATACTTGGACTGGACGATCTAGGGCTGGCACCGGGTAAGCGGGCGAGTTTGGTGGTGTTAGATGCTGCGGATGCTATTGAGGCGATTCGCTTGCGCGCCGACCGATTGTTGGTTGTCTCTCGCGGTCACATTGTCGCACGGTGCCACAGGAAAACCACACAGTTGATGCTGCCCGGCAGACCGGCTGAGATTAGCGGTAGATTTGTCAGTGGCGGACTGTGAGTGCGAGAATCAGACTTTCGAACATGCTGGCCGACTTCGATCTGAGCGACGCAAATTCAGGATGGGCTGTACAGGAACCGCGCACAGCCATTCGCTGACGCAACGGCTGGAAATTAAAACGGTGGATCGAGATCGCGGCGATTGAGCCGCCAGAGTCCGACCAGCAGACAGGTGATACCAGCACACAGCAGGAATAGCAATCCGGCCACTAGCCATGATCCGTCCGGCTGAAGCCAGTTGCTGCGCCAATTCTCGCGGTTGGTCTTGGCGGTTAGTAAAATGAGCTTTTGAGGCTGATAGGCATTGCAATAGGTGAACCAGGCTAAGAACTTCAGGCGATCCGTGGCTTGGCTCAGACCTAGTAGGACGACGTGAAACACATGGATGCCAACCGTCAGGCCGATAGTTCGCCAGCGGAAACTGTCGAAACAACTGATCATGGTTGCCAGTCCAAACACCAGAAAGCCAAACAGAAACAGATTCAATGTGGCTGGCAAGAATTGAAATGGACTGACGCGCGAGGACAAGACAACCTGCACTGTTTCGGGAGTTGCCTGCGGTAGTCCCAGGGCCCCCAACAGCGGCAGATTAACAGGTACTGGGCCAACCGCTTCCGTAACCCACACCGTGTATATACCACAGGTCATACCCAACCAATGTGCCGTAACCATCAGCAACAGTCCACCGACTGCCACCAGAATCTGAGTCCTAAGTAATTCCGCGCGGCGAATAGGCTGCGACAACAGCATCTCCATTGTCCCGCGTGACAATTCTCCGCTGATAATGTCTGATCCGCGAGCAATACTCCAAATGACGACACACAACAAGACGATGGGTTCGTCAAAATTCATGCCAATGCGGCCTTCGTAGCTAGCCAGCTGATCAAACGGAATTGGGCTGAATCGTTCAAAACGCCGAAAGCGCTGGAGCAACTCCTGCACTTCAGTGAACTCGAACAGTCCTGTTACCCACACGCGAATCCACGAAAACGCAAACAATGCCAACACGCACGCGATCAACAACGGTAACGCTTCGCGAATGGATTTTTTCAGCAGCGAACGGTTCATACGGATTCCTCCCCGGCCGCTAGCTCGTACACAGATCGAAGACCAATCGGTTCAACACGCAAATCATCAACTTGCTGGTGCGAAAGCCAATTGAGCAGCGCCACGAGCGAGCCCTGCGTTTTAACTTCAAAGCGACAGTTGCCGGCAGTCTGGCTATTCCAAGTAATCTCGTAATCCGCTGGGATATCATGCACTACGGCTGGCAGAATTCCGGTTACGCGATAATGGCGACGCAGCGACTGTATGTTCGTTACTTGAGCCAATCGACCTTTTGACAGCACAGCCACTCGATCGGCAACCTCGTCCACTTCACTGAAAACGTGATTAGAGAAAACTACGCACCTGCCCGCCTGCCGAGCTTCGAGGACCAGCTTGATTACCTCGCCCCGCGCCGTAGGATCCAAATTGGCAGTGGGCTCGTCTAGAATAATCAACTGCGCATCGATGCCGAACACAACCGCCAGCGCCAGCTTTTGGCGCATCCCGGTACTCATCAACCCAACGCGCCGCGATAGGTCCAGGTCCAGTCGCTCGGCAACTTGTTGGCTTCGCTCAAGAGACGCGCGGGGATGTAGACCCGACCAAATCCGCAGCGCGTTTTTGCCGGAGAAAGCCGGGGGTAGTCGAGCATCGCCGGGCAAGTAAGCCAGCGCTTCGCGCACAGCGGTCGTGTTGGAACTAACGTCATGATTCAGCACAAACGCGCGGCCGGAGGTAGGCTTTTGCAGTCCAACCAACATCCGCAGGAGCGTTGTCTTACCAGCGCCATTGGGACCAAGCAGTCCCAGCACTTCGCCACCGCTGGCATCCAGCGTGCAATCACGTAAGCCAACAAGTTTGCCGTAGACTTTAGTGAGCTTCTCGGTGCGCAAGATCGTCATCAGCAGCAGATTTTCCGTTCTGGCAGTGTGCAAAGATGCTTAGTGTCAGAAGCGACCTTGTTCTTAACACATCCGGCTATGCAGGCATTTGCAATCCGAGGTTTGTATCCGCAGAGCGCGAACTCTGCCAGATAGCTCTGGATTTAACCTGGCCCGAGTACAAATTTTAGCCTTGTAAGCGCTTCAGGCTAGGCATGTTCAGACATTCGGATGCGGCATTTTCACCACGCCTGTGCCGCCTTGGAAACTCTAAGTGCTGGCTTACCAATCTAGCAATGGATTTCCCGCGACTTGGAGCGGCAAATCCACTGCGCCGCCTTGTCGATGAGATTCAAAAGCAGCCATGATCATTTGGATGGTATTGCGAGCTTCATACATGCTGCACTTGGGCTGGCGATCTTCTTGAATGGCCTGCACCAAATCTTCTATCACAACCGGATGCGCGCCGTCGTAGCCTGTACTTGTTAGTGTCTCAGGTTGGTCCAGACCACTCGAGCTGATTGTTCGCCAATGGGCTTGGCTGTTGGCAGTGCTCCACGTTGGGTCTTCCAGCAAATAGGCTGGGACGCCATAGCCTGAAGCAATTTGTATCACGCCTTTTGTTCCCACAATTCGCAGACCAAATCGACTCGGCGATCCACCGGCATTCTTGCGAGAACTCCAAAAACCGAGGACTGTGCCCGCAAATTCGTACATGGCGACGAGTTGCGTACCGGCGAGCGGACCGAGCCCTTCGTTACCTTCGTGAACTGACCGGGCGGTTACGAGCTGATCGTCATCCCATAAGGTGGCATGACAACGAATGGGAGCACCCGCGATAGCGTGCATCGAGTCCAGGACGTGAGAACCCAGTACCCAGAAGTCCTCACCGCCACCACGTGCGTCTTCTTTACCGCGCCCATGCAATTCGAGCACATCGCCAATCGCTCCTTCGGCAATTAACTTCTTGACAACCGCCAATTGGGGAGAGTACCGGCTAATGTGAGCCACTGCCAACTTAACATGTCGCATCTCACAGGCCTGAATGATCTCATCAGCCTGGTTCAAATTCTGACAAAACGGCTTTTCCATGTACATGTGGCAGCCGTGTTCGGCGCAGGCCAGGGCGATGGCGTGGTGCTGGTCTGCCCACCGAGGAGCCACGGCAACAATTCGTGGACGTTCCCGTTCCAGCATCTGCCGGTAGTCGTCGTAGCCACGCCGCGCTCCCGTGCGCTGAACCGCTTTGCCTAAGCCTTCAGGGACCGGGTCGGCCACTGCGACAACCTGAAAGTTTGGCAGTTGTTGCCAACAGGTATCCAGCCCGTGGCCGTAGTCCCCTCGCCCCGTGTGACCGATGATTGCCACTGAATACTGCGACACGACAACTCCTGTAAATTGAGGTATTCGATTGCGCCCGACGTGCCAATTCACACAGATCGGGGACTGGCCCAATGCCCAGACCGATATTCGCGATGCATCAAACCACTAGCTGGCGGGTCGTCGACAATGGTATGTTGCAACGGATCGTAGCGAATCACACGACCGATGCGCGCTGCAATATTGCTCAAGTGTACAATGCCGGCTGATAGTCGCCCTGCAGCGATGTCTGCGTTGCAAGTCGTTGAATCATCGCGAATCGCTTGTAAAAAATTGTCGTAATGGTCGGACAGTTCGGGCCGCCCCTCACGTTGGGCTCGTAGCTCATTGCGTGGACCATACAGCTTCCAACCCACGTTATGGCCGATGACCACATAGCCATCCGTACCATAGAAGGCAGCCCCGTTTTCGTAGCCTTCTTGCACGTAGGGACTCCAAATCCGCTGTTCGAAAATCAATTGTCGCGTACCACGAGGTGCTTGCGCATCTTGAAATTCCACTACCGAGTATTGCGTATCAGGAAACTGCTGGTCATCGTCGAAGAAACACTTGTTACCGATGCAGGTCACGCTGCTGGGAAAGTGGCTCACGCCCAGTCCCCACACGGCAACGTCGATATCATGCACCCCATCATTGCCTATATCACCGCAGCCGAAGTCGTACCACCAGCGCCACGTTCCATGCAATAGATTTGCGCGGTACGGTACAGGTTGTGCTGGGCCAAGCCACAAGTCGTAGTCTAAGTCTGGCGGTGGATCGGCAGATTGAAGTCGTCCAATCGATCCACGTCGTTGACTGTTCCAGGCTTTGGCAACCAGCACTTGACCGATTTCGCCGTGATGCACACGACGAATTGCCTCGCGAACGCAGTCTGAACTGCGGCTCTGCGTACCGACTTGCAACTGCTTTCCCGAACGAGCAACAGCTTGCTCCAGCAACTGCCCTTCGTGCAAATTGTGGCAACAGGGCTTCTCCACGTACACATGTTTGCCGGCTTGAAGTGCTAGTATGGCTGCAGGCGCGTGCCAGTGATCTGGTGTGGCGATCCATACCGCTTCGATTTTGCGATCGTCCAGCACCCGCCGCATATCGGATGTCACTTGAACGTCGTGACCGGACAACTCACGTGTCAACGCGGCGGCGGCTTGTAGACGACTGTTGTCAACATCACACACCCAGGCTATGTCAACATCGGACCGCCGAGCCAATTGACGCAAATGATTCATCCCCATACCGCCCGCACCAATCAGAGCTATCGGCAGACGCTGCTGAGAGTCTGCAGCTATCAGCGTCGTAACGCCGCCGAGTGCAGCGCCGACCCCGGCAGCGTTGCGCAAGAACTCCCGGCGTCTCGGTGGCTTCGCGGACACGCTGGATGTTGGTAACTGCTGAGACATGTCGGTTCTCCTAGCGCGGATGTGTTGTCAGGGCTAATGCCTTGCTATGATACAGCATATGAGAGCAGATCCGGTGTTGGCTCTGGAACAATAAGACAAAATCGACGCTGGAGCCTAATAATTCGCTGAGAATACATCCGTTTCAGGTGCCCCTGTCTGCTACCCACCTTGATTTCGCCGCATTTCGCTTTGGAATCTGCGGCGCATGAGATGATCGTAGCAGGCTGGTGCAAACCGAGTCATAAAATAGGATAATTTGCCAAGGGGCGACAACACGATCTGTCGGCGATTGCGGACGCACGCGTGATAGATCGACTGGGCAACGTAATCGGCTGACAGCACGCCACCGGTTGTTGAACGCGCAAAGTCGATTCGCGAACCATCCCCTTTGAGTCCACGCGATGCGAATTCGGTTTCCACAAATGATGGACAGACCAACGTCACGCGCACTCCCAAGTCTGAGAGTTCACCACGCAATGTTTCGAAAAAACCGTGCACAGCATATTTGCTGGCACAATAGCCGGTACGGCCAAGCAGCGGTGCAAACCCCGCGATACTGCTCAACACTACAATGTGTCCCCGACTGGCCAGCAGCGGCTCAATGGCTGCTTGGGTTAAGGTGACGGCACCAAAAAAATTGACTTCCATGACACGGCGGTAGACTGCCAGTTGCGTCTGCAGGAACGAGCTGACCTGAGTAATACCCGCGCAATGGATCAACACATCTAAGCTTCCATGCCACTGAAGAACTTCAGAAACCAATCGCTGGCAGGCCTCTAGGCACGTAACGTCAGTCTTAAAATCGCGACAGTCGATTCCAGTTTGGCGCAGCCTTTTGGAATGAGTATCCACATCGGCTGCATTGATGTCAGCCAGCGCGATATGCGCGCCGGCTCTACCGAATCTCTCAGCCACTGCTAAACCAATGCCACCCGCGCCACCAGAGATCAAGACTATTTTTCCGGCGTACTTACTCATGAGTGATTGGACCTGCACTGGAGATAGTAACGGAATACCTGTTCCGTAGTCATCTGCGGAACATAGCCGAACTCTCGCTTCAATTTCTCATTGGAGAGCACTGGCCGGTAACGCAAGAAATCAACCTGCTCGGGACCGAAGTGTGTTAGCCCAAGAGCACGTAGGCTCCACAGAATCGCACCGAGTGTTCGCGGTGATAACTCGATTAGAGCTTTATTCTGAATGGCGGCCATCTGGCGCATCGTCAGCACACCATCTGCGGCCAAGTTGAAGATACCAGTGGCCCAGCGCTGTATGCCCAGCGCAATACACTGTGCGACGTCTTGATCCCAAATTAGTACAAACGGCACATCACTGCCCTTGATGCTCAGTAGACGGCGACGGTCAAAGAGTCGCGTAATGGCGTTGTGGGTGAACTGACCAAGAATCGTTCCAGGCCGAAAGATCAACTGTCGAAGCTGGCTGTCCGAACGTCGGTATTTGGCCAGCAGCTCCTCGACTTGACGCTTGTGGTCCGCGTAGGCGAAAGATGGATTACCACGCAGCGGGCAGTCTTCGGTCAAGGGCATTGGATTATCGGCGTAATACCCGTAAGCGGCACCGCTGGAGGTGACGACCAACTGCTTCACGTTTGCTCTGAGGCAGGCTTCGATTACGTTTCGCGTTCCTAAAACGTCAACCGAGTATTCGAATGGTCGCTGTTTCGGGCCTCCTGGATGGACAATGGATGCCAGGTGCACCACCGTATCGACTTGTTCTTGCCGCAAGAGATTCGCCAGTTCCACATCGCGCACGTCGATCTGGCGGTAGCTGGCGGCTTCCAGTCGCTGTGGTTGGCTAGGACACCGTATATCGGCACACACGACATGCGAGAACAGTTCGCGTTGCTGCAAAAGTCGGCTGGCGACTTCACGACCGAGATAGCCTGCGCCGCCCGTGACCAGGACTCGACGTGTCTGTGGACTCATGGAATTGCATTGGCCGGTCGACGCGACCAGAAGAGTGCTAGCGGCAAGCCCGTCAAGATATGCCAGATGCCCCACCACCCGGCAATCAGTGCCATGCCCCCCAGGCCACTGAAAAACGTAAAAATGAGAGACAACCCCAGAGCTGAATTCTGAATTCCTACTTCGAGTGCTAAGGCCCGACGATCTTGCTCAGGCAAGCCAACGGCTGTGCCGCTGAAATACCCAAGACCCAACGCCAACGCATTTTGCACAGCCACAGCCAGGGCTATCCAGCCAATCCATTGCCAAAACAGATGGAAGTTGCGCGAAAACACGAAGCCTACAAAACAAACGAAGAATAAGATGGAAAAAATCTTTAGCGGACGATGTAATCGATTGGCCAATTCCGGCAGCGCTCTTGCGCACAGCATCCCGGCGACCAAGGGCAATCCTAGGATGACGGCAATCGTCCCCAACAGATCGATCGGCTCCAACCGAACTTGCTGCAAGATGGCCGCCGTATCGCCTCGCAGACCGCCCCAAAAAGCCAGATTCAGGGGAGTCATGACAATGGCCAGGGCTGTTGATACCGCCGTCATCGTAACCGACAGCACGGTCGTTCCACCCGCCAAGTGAGTCAGGAAATTCGACAGATTGCCGCCGGGGCAGGCTGCAACCAAAATCATCCCTAGCGCCAAGCTGGGTGAGACCTGGAGTGCAAAAGTCAACAGAAAGCTCATAGCAGGCAGCAAAACGAATTGGGCCAACAACCCGACAAACGGTGCCAACGGAGCCTCTGCAATGCGCCGAAAATCAGCAGGCCGCATATCGAGCGCGACTCCGAACATGATGAGCGCGATAACGCCGTTGAGCAGTCCTAAGCCACCGCTGTCAAATTGCAATTGAGCGTCATCGATGGACATGCTGAAACACCTAGCCGTAATGGCTCAAACAACACTGTTGCCATAGTAGGCTGGCGTGCACTTGAAACGACGCAATTTGAGAGCACGGTATCATCGTCCACTGGGTTCCTGGTGCATTTTCTTAAACTCCAGCAAACTTGGCGCCCACATGTGCCGGACTGGATCAACGTCTACGTGAACTACGGTACAGCGACCGGAGGCCAGAGCGCGCTCAATAGCTGGACGGAGCTGATCGGTGTGACTGACCCGTTCGCCGTGCGCCCCCATCGCCTCCGCCACCCGATCAAAGGCAATTTCATCAAAGTCGGCGTTAATGGTCTCCTCTGGTCCGAGCGACTTGCGGATCAAGGTTTTGATGGGACGGAGTGCGAAAGATTGGTTCATTTTGACCATCCCCCACTGCTTGTCGCAGCAAACAAGATAGATAACGGACAAGCGGTTGCGCACAGCCGTCTCGATCTCTTGAATGTTAAAGCCCATAGCGCCATCGCCTATGATGCAATAGACTTGACGGTCGGGATGAGCCACTTTGACGCCCAAAGCTTGGGCAACTCCGGCACCCAACATTCCAAACTTGGGGGTTCCCAGCACGGTCATTGGCGTGCGAATCTGGTGATAAAAGTTCCCCCACACCGCTGTGTTGCCGCCGTCAATGACATAAAACGCGTCGTCGCGAAACGTCTCTTGGCAGGCGCGCGCAACGTGGGCGGCTGTCAGTGGTGCGTCAGATTGCTTCCACAGACTATCCAGTTTGTCGCGCTGTTGGTGTTGCAGCTGTTGGTATCTGGCAATGGCTTGGCGTCGCGCCGCCAACTGCTTTTCGCCGATTCTGTCAGCTAACAGGTCGACTAATTGCGTAAGAAACAGGCGAGCATCACCCAGGATGGCCAGATCCACCGGCTTGTTCAAGCCGAGAATCTCCTCGTCGATGTCAACTTGAATGTGTGTTTGTTGACTTGGCTGCCGCCAATGGGGTGCCTTGCCCCACCAATCCGTTTCGCCGATCCTTGAGCCAAGGGTCAAAACGCAGTCAGCATCGTTTCGGACCTGATTGTTTAGCGCCACGTAAATCATGGGAATGCTCAGCGGACTGCTTTCGGCGATGGCTCCCCGAGCTGCCCAACTGGTGGTCACCGGTGCCTGCAGCGTTTCGGCAAGCCGGGTCAGTTCGCCGGCAGCCAGAGCATGCACGATGCCGCTGCCTGCATGAATCATCGGCATTTGAGCCTCAGCCAGCAGTTCGGCAGCTTGCCGCACCAATTGCGGATCGGGAACAATCGGTGAGGTGCGACGGTACGATTCGGGCCGGGGAATGGGAGCGATTAACTGCTTTCCATTCAGGATATTTTCCGGGATATCCAAATGCACAACACCTGGCCGGCCTCGATAAGAAATACGCAGTGCCCGCTTCATCAATTCCAGAATGCGGTCTGGCGATGGCACTACACCACTCCACTTGGACATGGCCTTGATCGCACCGACTTGATTGAAGTACTGATAGCTACCCCCGCGATCGGGATAACCAATGCCGGATCGGCGTGTGCTGGTGAGCACCAACACGCGATTGCCTTCGCCGTTTTCTACTGCGATGCCGGGCAGAACATTTGCAACCCCCGGTCCGTTGCTGGCCATACACACTCCTAGGCGACCGGTCGTTCTGGCGTATGCCGCCGCCATGTGAACCGCACAGGCCTCGTGGCGAGGACTAATCAGTTGAATCCCGTGCTTGCCCAACGAAGAGTACAAACCGAAATACGTTCCGTCGATAATTCCGAATACGTGCCGCACGCCCTCGGTCGCCAACATGCGAGCGACAGCATCACCACCCAGCATTCGTTCCACTACGTGACCCCCAATGAATACTAACGCACTGCAGGCAGCACTAGAGCTGTCAACTCTCGGTAGATGCTGGTTTGAGGCACACGACTATCGACAATGGATAACCCGCCAATGCTGCGGTTGCCGTACATTGTATTGGCTTCATCTATCTGGCTGGCGAGCATGCGGACTATGGAGATGCAGACCAGCCATGCTTCATTTTTTGCTGTCATGATGTTCAGCAAGAGCAACAACGAAACTCGAATAGAAAACGTTACTCAGTGGTCAAGCGGAACTACACCAATGGGTCAGATCGCCTTGATCAACTCCCTCTGTCGCACGCAATTAGGCGGGCAAAGTATACCTTATGGCCGACTTACCGCAACGAACTTTTCCATAAGCCAATTGCGCTCTCCAGGATATTTCTTCCCTAGGTGACCACTCCAGAGGTTGTGGCGCCGAGTACGGTTGAGTGCGGGCCGAACTGTTACCGATGCTCGTGATTGAAGGCTAATTCGGGCCGTGCTTTGCGTCTGGTCGCCATTGGTGGTATGATAAGGTTATACCACAATCCCTTCGACAAGGGATTTTATCCTGCCCTAGCTGGCTGTTGAGGGCCAGCTGGAACAGGGTTAGTCTTTAGGCTGACCCTGCCTACCGTTGCCCAGAGTTAAACTCGATGACCGCAATCCTGCTGCTCAAGCCCGCCAATCAAGCTGCAAGTCGTGCCGAACGATCTGTAAGTGCGCGCTTTCGCGGGGTTTCCCGGCACGTAATGATGGCACTGTGTGCAGTGTTTGTATTGCTGGAAACATTACATAACCAGGGGCGCGTGTTCGCTCAAGAACCCGTTCCCATTCGGGCGACTGTCGTGCACCGGGAAGTGGTTCAAGAGGTGCAGACTTTCATTGGAAACGTAACTCCGATTCGCAAGGCGCTCATCGGTAGCGGCGTCGAGGGTCGCGTGGCGGAATTAATGTTTGAAGCCGGTGACGCCGTGATACCCACATCCAGCCCGACCGACCCATTGACGGCTGATTCCTGGCAGCTGGGGGTCCCGCTGGCTCGGCTGCAAACCGATACCGTCGATATCGAACTGGCCGCCGCGCGGTCTGAGTTGAAGTCTCGTCAAGCCATGCACGCCGAGTTGCAAGCCGCATTACCAACCGAAATTCGCCAGGCAGAAGCGACTCAGCGGGCGGCTCAGTCCCGTTTTGAATTGGCCAAGCGGCAGCGGGAACGCGCTGAATCGCTGATGGAGCGTGGACGAGTTGTCTCCGAAAGCGAACTCGAACTGGCGCGCTCGGCGCATCAAGCGTCGCACTTTGAGCTGTTAGCTGCTGAGGCCGACTTGGATCGAATTCAAGAGACACAGCATGCGCGCATGGCACGGCTGGAAGCCAGTATTCTCAATCAATTGGAAGCCATACGTTTGCTGGAAGATCGTCGTCGCAAACATACAGTTTTTGCTCCGTTTGAAGGGATTGTCAGCGCGCGACACGCAGAGCTTGGACAGTGGCTAATGGTGGGCGCGCCGGTGGCCGAAGTGGTGCAAATGAACCCAATTGAAGTCGTGATTACGGTGCCCCAGAATAGTCTGCGCGACTTGCAGCGGTCGATTTCTCGCACTTCGGCAGCACAAGGTCTTTCAGCCAGTTCTGCGTCAACGACGTTGCGACCTGGACTGGCAGCGCAGGTGGTGGTCCATGAAGAAGATCCAGCTGTTCAGGGTGAGGTCATTGCTGTTTTGCCTGCTGCCGATCTGCTGTCGCGGTCTTTCCCGGTCAAGATTCGGGCTCGTAATCCTCGAACGGAATTGGGGTTTCAATTACTTCCCGGCATGCTGGTCAAAGTTCAATTGGCCATTGGTCAGCGACAGCAGCGGTTACTGGCCGACAAAGATGCGCTGGTATTGAACAAAGACGGTCAGTTTGTCGTGCGCGTCGATCGCTCGGTGCAGCCACATCGGGCGCAATTGGTTCCGGTCAAGCTGGGCGCTACGGTGGATCATCGCGTGGAGTTGATAGGCGATGTATCAGAGGAAGATTGGCTTGTGGTAGATGGCAACGAGCGACTTCGCAACGAACAGACGGTTAAAGTTGTTAACAGCGATGATTTGCAAACCACCCCAACACTGTCCGAGTCTAATCCTGTCAGTCAGCCGGTGGCCACGGCCGAAAAACCCAATTCAGGCGCTGTCACCAACTAGAATCTAAGGCTGACGGCAGGTATTCGGCACCTGCCTGACCGATTGTTAGCTCCACACAACGCGAATTCCATGCATCCGATCGCCGCCTTTATTGAGAACCCCGTTAAGGTTTCGGTGGGGGTCATCTTGGTAGTGCTATTTGGCGCTATCTCGCTGTGGGGCATGCCTATCCAACTGGCTCCGAATATCGAGCAACCAATTGTCACCGTTTCAACGGTTTGGCCGGGCGCTAGCCCTTCGGAAGTCGAAAAGGAAATCGTTCAAGCGCAGGAAGAGCGGCTTAGATCTGTCGAAGGCGTCGTCAAGATGAGTGGCGAATGTCGTGAATCGGAAGGTACCATCATTCTTGAATTTGGCGTAGGTACCGATATGGAAGAGGCGGTATTGAAGGTCAATTCGCAACTCCAGCGTGTCAAAACCTATCCGTTAGATGCCGAGCGACCGGTCATTCGCACCTCTGACAATTCGGACGACGCCATTGCTTGGTTTGTGTTGAGCACCTTGCCCCCGGACGACCAACTGTTGACCCGCTTTGCCGAACAAAATCCGCAACATCGTCAGGCAATCGAGCATATTTTGAAAGCTCGTAGCCCAGCGCTCAAGAATCTACGATTGGATGAACTGGCGCAACAGCATGCGGAGGCCGAATCGCTGTTGCCTCCGGCTCGCGATTTGAGTCACTATCGCAAGTACGCCGAAGACTACATCAAGGCAGAATTCGAGCGCGTTGACGGCGTGGCTAAATCCGATGTCTTTGGCGGGCAGATTCCGCAAATGGAAGTGCTGGTCGACGCGGATAAACTTGCAGCTCGGGGACTAACCTTGACGGATGTGCGCACCGCTTTGAGCAACGATCATCGCGATACTTCTGGCGGAAAATTTGACGAGGGTAAGCGTGGCTGGACGGTACGCACCCTAGGCGAATATCGTAGCCCGGATCAGATTGGCCAACAAATTATTCGCCACACTGCGGGACAACCCGTCTATGTCCGCGATGTCGCCGAGGTGCGCTTGGGTTACGAACGACCGACAGGTATGGTGCGTCGATTCGGTGCCACCAACATCTCGATCAATTGCAAACGTGAGCCCGGCGCCAACGTGATGGAAATCATGCGCGGCCTCAAGGCGAAAATGGAACAACTCAATACGGGCAGATTGCGCCGTGAGGGATTGGTCCTTTATCAGGTATACGACGAAACTGAGTACATCAGCTCGGCAGTGGGTTTGGTAAATCAAAATATTATGCTGGGCGGGGCGCTGACGATCATCGTGATGATCTTGTTCTTGCATCTTGATGCCCGGACATGGATTGTCGTGCCGCTGCTGGCGGCAACTGCAGGCTTAGCCGTCCTCTGGTCGGCTTGGTTCTTCATACTCACCTTGGCCATCATCGTGACGGCAGGCTTCTGGTATGCCCGAGGCACTCTGGTGGTAGCTATTGCGATACCCACCAGCATTCTCGGCACATTCATTGTCTTGACCCTGCTAGGGCGATCGTTGAACGTAATTAGTTTGGCGGGCTTAGCGTTTGCGGTGGGTATGTTGGTTGACAATGCCGTTGTGGTTTTGGAAAACATCTATCGCCATCACCAGTCAGGCCAGGGCGCCCGAGACGCAGCTCGAACAGCTAGCTTGGAAGTCTGGGGGGCAGTGCTGGCATCGACGCTGACCACCCTGTTTGTATTCCTGCCGGTACTATTTCTGGAGGGCGAAGTCGGCCAGTTGTTCATCGATATCGCGCTGGCGATCAGTGCTGCCGTAACATTTAGTCTGCTGGTTAGCATTGTTGTAATTCCAACGGCGGCGGCGCGCATACTTAACGATCATTCAGGTACTACCGTGGGTTCAGTTGTCAATTCTGCTGGCGACAAGCTGCCGACGAGCGGCCTGCTGGCTAGGGGTGGTCAGTGGTTTACCGATGCGGTCTGCAATCTCAACCAGTGGATTCAACGCACAACCATGCGCCGAATTTCCACAGTTTTTTTGCTGTTGGCGGGCTCGCTGGGTGCAACCTTGTTTATGCGCCCAGAATTGGAGTATCTACCTGAAGGAAATCGCAACCTTATCTTTGGTATCTTGAATCCGCCACCGGGATACAACATCGAACGCTTGTCCGCCATGGGTCAACAGATCGAGCAGAGAACTCGGCCCAACTGGGACTTCAACGCTGATCAGCTCGCTCAGAAATCCAAGGACTTTGTTGCCATTGACGATTTCTACTATGTCGCTCGGGACAGTGGTGCTTTTCTCGGTTTCCGCGCCTACGATCCGCTGCAGGCCCGCAATTTGATTCCGCTGATTCGCGAAGAGTTCAAGCAAGATTTTCCAGGAACTTTTCTCCATGTTTCACAGTCCAGCCTATTTGGACGCGGCATGTCCGGCGGACGTAGCATCGATGTCGAGATCGTTGGACCTGAGCTGGAAGACCTTGTGAACATCGGCGGTCGAATTCTTGGCGACGTACAAGCTACTTTCCCAGATACAACGCAGGTACGACCCATTCCCAGTCTGGACCTGTCGAGCCCGGAGTTGCATGTGATTCGCAAACCAGAGCAAGGGTCCGAACTTGGAATCAGTAACTCGGAGCTAGGCTTTGTGGTTAGCACCATGGTCGACGGAGCATATATTGCTGACTATTTCTTGGCCGGGCAAAAGGTCAGGTTGGTGCTTCGCACCAATGATAGTTATGCATCACGGACACAGGATTTACAGTCGCGGTACATCGCCACACGTAATATGCGTGCACCGGTTCGCCTGGATGCGCTGGCCGATGTTACGATTACTTCGGGGCCGCAACAGATTCTTCGCCGTGAAGGCCAACGGGCTGTGACTATCCAGGTCTCGCCACCTCCCGAATTGAGCCTGGATCGCTGCATCTCTCAATTGAATTCAGAAATCCTCAGGCCGCTTGAGGAGGACGGTGCGTTAGGCAGCGACTATCAGATCAATCTCAGTGGAACAGCCGACAAATTAGTCCAAACCTGGAATGCGCTACGATGGAATTTCTTATTGGCATTGCTTATCACCTACCTGCTGATGGCCGCCCTGTTTGAGTCCTGGCTTTATCCACTGGTGATCATTTTGACAGTGCCGTTGGCGATGGTCGGCGGAATCTTGGGCTTACAGTTGCTCAATCTGTACTCCAGCCTAGTAGGTGCTCGACCACAGAATCTTGATGTGCTGACCATGTTGGGCTTTGTGATTCTGATTGGTACCGCCATCAATAACGCCATCTTGCTCGTCCATCAGGCGCTGAATCTGATGCGAATTGAGAATATGGATACACAGCGCGCCATCATCCAGTCCGTTCGTACACGAATTCGGCCCATCTTCATGACCACACTCACTACAGTGTTTGGTTTGGCACCGTTGGTCTTCTTTCCTGGCGCTGGTAGTGAATTGTATCGGGGTATCGGTAGCGTCGTTTTCGGGGGGCTGATCGCATCGGCAGTATTTACGCTGGTCATGATCCCGGCCCTATTCAGCCTGGTAATTTCAGTGAAGGATCGCTGGACAGGCCAAGGCTCCTAGCAAGGCAACCTACTAGCCGCGATTGTTCCTCAGAAGGATTCAGTGGGCGGTGCAACCGCCAGCTGCAATTGGTTCTCGACACGCTCGATGCCAGGTTCCATGGCCACCATCTGGCTGAGCAAATCGGCAGTTCGTTGAGAGTTCACTCGACCTGTCAATTGAGCGACGCTCCCGGAGATTTGGAGCTGCACTTCCGATCCGCCAATTCGGAATACTCGTTCCTGTAACCGCTGCTGTACCAAGTTAACGCGTTGGACGTCAACCTGCCCAAACGGCTGTACATCGACGACATCATCAAGAGCGAGTTCCAGTCGCGGGTAGTAAAGGCCCGATGCTGGCTGCGGCGGTAGCGGACGATTCAGTCGTCGCGATTCATCAGGCTTAACTCTTAGGGTCTCGGTCGCCGGTCGAACACGCCCGGTAGCCACGGCTTGTTGAGCACCTACGAATCCTGCCTGACTGGTGCGGCTAGCACCGACAAACTCGCGCTTCGACCGATTGCCGCGCAAAAAGCGTTCGTTACCACTCAGCACGCCGGGCTGCGCGTCAGGTCGCTGGCCGAACATTTGGGCGCTAGCCGTGCTGTTCCATTGACAGCAGATAAATGCAAGAACCAGTACTACGAGCAGCTGTTGGTTGAATCTCATGACTATACCGATCTAGTGTTTGAGGTTGTGGGCATTAGGGGAGCGATTCCAGAATTCGGCTGGGTTCCGATCAACGCCCGCGGAGACCTGTATCATGAAGGGTTGAAACTAGGATCGCTCGCGAAGCGCGCCATTTGCACTGCCAGACTCCCCTGCATTGGATACCCTGGACAGTGCTTCGGCGACAGATTGCCCAAGTGATATTTTAATTGGCTGGCGATTGACCTGAATCAAGGCATGATCCTGGTGAATCTCTGTCACTTCAATATCGTGCAACGCAAGAGGCAATCGCTGTCTAGCATTCAGCACTTCCGTTTGACCGGAAGCGTCAATCGAGAACCAGACCTGTGACTGACCATTGCGGTCGGTGGTGATAGCTTTCAACTGCACATCCATCAAAGCCTTGGCAAATCCACGAGCAAACAAATTGCGACTTACCAATTCCGTTTGCACGCTGGCGGGTGGTCGTCGATCCTTCGCGAGCTGCCAGGTGCTCAGCGAATCTTTGCGAGTAGAGCCGTTAAGGCTCAGTACCTCGATAGTCAAATTTCCATCCAATTCGCCTCCGGCACCCAGCGGATTAAAAGCTACGGAAGTGATCTTGTGTAACTGCGCCGCGTTCTGGAACTCGCTCAGCAAATCAGACCATTGCGCCAATGTGCCTTGTCCGCGCAAGGAGTATGTGATCGAATGCCCTACCAGTACTCGCTGGCGGCGTTCCGTACGCGAACGAATTTCAATGCGCCGTGGCAATGCGGCATCAACCGAAGCCGATCGCAACTGATGCTCGCTGACCAGCCGCAACAGCCAATCCTGGTATGCAGCCCGAGCCAGTTGTGGTTCATAGGGCAAAGCCCGCTGCTGATAACTATCAAGCCTTTGAACCGCCTTCTGAGCCGCCTTGTATTGGCTATCCAGGTCGTTCCGCTGCTGCCCCAGCCGTACCAAGTCTGCCGACAAACGTTGCGTCGGCTCCTCAATCTGCGTGCGATAAAGTCGATCGGCGCCGTATAGTCCAAACACAAGACCGGCGGCGAGCAACAGCAATTGCGTCCGTCGATTCATAATGCTGGCTCCGATTCTGACCGATCGCCTTCTGCTTGATACGCTCGCCAATCCGGTGGCTCAACATCGAAGGTTAGCCGCGTCTCAAATTGCCAGGGATATTCGATTGCCTCTGGGCTGTGGTTAATACGCTTGCTGGACACCGAGTACTTGACGCTGCGCAGCCGATTCTCGAGCTCGGCGATATCCTCTGGCTGCGAGACTTGCACGGACAGGTCGATGATGCCTTGGTGCCCTAAAGCCGAAGCGTTCAAGCGGCGAACTGTGGCGTTTTGGCCATTGGGCAATCGCTGGGAAACTTCGCTTAACACCCCCAGCCAATTAACTTGGTTGGCCAGCCAAGTCTCAACCACATTTACTTGATCTGACTTTTCTTGAAATCTAGCCAGTTGCTTTTGCTCCTGCGCCACTTCAGCTTCTAGATTGGCCACCTGTTCTTCAAGTTGCCAGACATCTGACTTTAGAGCGCCGCCAGCGATGCTCAGGGCTACGGATGCCGCCATCGCCCACAGTACCGGCCGTACCCATGGCTTGGGTGGCGCAGGTGAAAGTTTGGGTGCCAATAGATTGACAATCAATTGGTCATTCAAAGCATCCCAAGCGGCACCATACAGAGGCACTATAGAATCGTTCATGCTGTCCAAAGTGCTGGAAGCGTGCCGCGATTCAACGACATCCCAATCTGCAGCTGCATTGAGCGTACATACTTCAAGGGTTTGCCGTTGAGATCGCAATCCTTCCGCCAGCCGTTGACCAGTCGCGTGCGCATGTTGCACATACCAACGACGCGGCAAGGATTCAATTTCGTGCGGCAAAAGCGTCAAACATCGCTCGGTCTCCAGTAAGAGCTGCTCGGCGACACGCTCGATGTCGTCTAGGTTTACGCGCATCGAGCGAAAAATCAGCGGGCGAGTGCCGTGGCATAGCGAAAGTTCAACTTCGCCATGATAAAGTTGCACCACAATGTTTAGTACAGCCTGATCGCTGCTGGCACGCCTTAGCGTAGACAGTGCTGCCAATTGCCGGACACACACGGCCGAGAGTCGCCAACCAGCCTGGGCTGCATCCGCGCGTAGGCTGTCAATCCATGAAGCTGCAACGGCAAAAGCCATTACCTGTTGAGATTCCATAGAATCTGGCGAGGTAACCAGGAAATCGACCGCCGGCGGGATTTCAGATTCTCCTAATTGCCGATCGACTTCTATGGCCACCAAATCAGGCAATTCACCTGAGCTGGCAGCCGGCAAGTTCAAGGTCAATACGTCCACTTCAGGTCGTGAGAGCAGGGCGACCAAAGGTAGCGCAGCATGTCCACTGGGCTGCAGGTGCGCGGCCAACGCGCTCAGCGCAGTTGTGCTGCCGCTGTAGGAGACACTGCCAAGCTCCACTATTTGATGGCGTTTGCCAGTGCGATGGGCCACTAGATACCAAACAGTTTCCCGATCCCAGAAGGCGGCGACCAGTTTTGTTGGAGGTTTCCAACGGCGGCGAACCGGGAGAATACTTTGTAGCGACCAATTGTCAAATACTCTCATTGCATACTCTCAGTCCTAGCAGTGGCGACTCCGCGTTGTTGTTGGGATAAATCAACTCCAGACAATTCGTCGGTCGTAAAGCCACGATCCCACTGATGCCAAGTTTGAAAATCGCGAATAATTGCTGGACGAACCTTTGCGTCAATGCATGCGGTGCAGCGAAATAGAGTACTTCGATCGTCTAGGAAGCCGACGACCTGGCATGAGTAAACATCGCTACGAGTCGTCAGGTAGGGCTCAATTGAAACTAAACGCGACAAATCGAGCGCACCTTCCGCCAGCAAACGTTCTAGTAGTCCAGTACCTGAATCTTGATCAAAACCTACTCCTGCCAGTCGCGACCGGTGGCTCACAATGGCCTCGGCAAGCGCACGGTCCATTCCGGGGATGGCCATCAACACCGGTAGTGGAGCCTCGGTCAAGTCAATTCTTCCTTCAAACGAAGCTCTGCCGTCAACCGCGACTTCAACCAGTAAGGTATTAAGATAATTGCCCGCCCGGACAATTTCAGCTGAAAAAGGACTGGCCATTCGTCGTTTGCGACTATTCCTGGCGCTGCCAGCAGTTGAGTCGGCAGAATCTTGCACCTCAACAACTGCATCAATTAACTCGACTGGCGAGCGAAGTTGATAGCTGGCCGGAATCGCAAAGTTCGGTGGCTCGATCTGTGCGGACATCGTGTCTGTTGAAGGTGCTGGCGACTGTGATGGCGGCGGTGTCGAAACAGTATTGGTCTGCCCCAAAGTTGAGCTGCTACCGCCAGACGCAGCAGGCCTTGAGCGTGGAACCCGACCAGCAGCAGAACGCCTTCTTGCCGAGGGGCCATACTGCCGAAATGCAACGGCAAAATTTGCTTGTTCAGCCGTCCAAATCTCCAGCAACTGCCGATGCAGTTCACGTAGATCAGGTTGATTCAAGTCGATGCGGCGTCGTCCGCTAGGAGTCTCGTTGCGACCCCCGCTATGCCACGTCACAAAACGATTCCAAGTTGGAACCACGATATCCCCAACTGCCTCGCCTCCAGATCCAGCCGCGCCACCAGCCATTGGCATTTCAGCTTCACGAATTGTTGAATTCCGTATCGAGCTAGCTGTGGAGCCATTTCGGTAGGGAGCAGCAATCGCATTACTGCGTAATGCAAGTTCGATCGTGTCTACCTGATAATTTCGGTTTGAATCGAAGCCCTGCCACAGCTCATCCAACTCTGGTCCGGATGGCAATTGATTGGACAATCGACTGAGCCACGCATCGATGACTGGCGCTGTTGCGCCCGGGAGCGAGAGCAGTACTTGTCGCGCATGCCCTGGACGCTCGCGATCCCAGGCCAACAGCGAGGGTAAGTGAATCTTGGCCGACTCATTTTCCAATCCAAAGACAAACCGTTGAGTCAGGTTTGTGCCCGGGGAGGCTTGATCTTGCATTACCTCAAGGGATTCGGCAGCGTTCGGCACTGGCATTGGCGACACGATACTTGTTCGCCAGACCGGCTCATGTTCAATGCTACGACTAACCTCCTCTTCCAGTCCAACGCGGACACTGGCAAATAGCTCAGGATTGTCGCTTAAATTGCCCAGCGACCGGCGGACATTCATCGGCTGCTCGAGGATATTGGCAACAAGTTCAAGCCCACTTTCAGCGGCTAGGCGGGCATGCACTTGTTGCTCGTGCAATCGCGTCCAGCGATACTGACTATTCATCAGAAAGGCATATCCATAAGCGCTCATGGCTGCCATGACGACCAGCACCAACACTACCAGCAGTGCCATTCCTTCTCGTTGAGTTGAACGCAACGTCATGGTGAAGTTCCGACAAGGGCATCCGGGCTCGTTTCACCAGTATCGGTAGAACTTGACATACTACCTTCTGATTTGTTCCCAACGCACACAACGACATATACATCGGCTGGGTTCGCCGGGTCGCGTAGCAAAGTACCTTGCTCGCCATCAGCGCTGGCGGAATTCAGTGTTGACTTACTGAATGACTGTTGAACTAGGGGTTGTGGCGACTCGAACTGCGTCTGACCGACAACACCAACGCGATCCGTGGCAAAATCACGGGCCCCACCGATCGATGGATACTTTGAACTGTGCTCGGCGGTCGGCAAATTGAAAACTAAGGCCACTGCGGTAGGCAGCCGACGGTTACTTTGACTATTCCAATTCGATCGCCATGCGGAGCCGTCGCAGTATAAAAAGCGCGGGCTTGACAAACCTGGCAAGCGCACAGAATTGTCTTCCATACCGTTCCAAGGTTCAGCATCAACTGTTTGGCGGTACAGATCGGCTGCCGACAATTCACGCTGAGAATTGTCGGCCAATTGCGAAGCAGCGTTACTAGCAACATTCAGGGGGCGATATTCCCGTCGAACCATGATCCATTTCTCGGAGGCTGGCTGATCTAGCATGCTTGACCTGCTAGGTGTTCCCAAACCAGCTTGGGATTCATCGAGTTCGAGCCGATATTCGACTTGGGCCGTCGCCATGCGTCCGCCATCGCCGAATGTTCGGCGTGCCGAGTTGCTTTGCGGAGGCCATTCAGGCTGGCTGGCCACACCAATGTCGGTTGCTGACGATTCGAGATCGTCTTGATCGACGATTTGCTTCAATAGGTCAATCGGATGCGGTTGCAGGAGCACGGTGGCGGAAAAGCCGAATTCATCGCCGCGAAACATGGCAGGTGATGGTGACTTTTGATCGGCCACCAAAACAGTGTTCTGCGGGAGGATTCGCATCAGATCCTGCTGTAACCAGACTCGCGAGGCGCGTACCACCTCGATGCGCTGAACCAGTTCGCGACCCCGCCGCTCTGCGTTCTGGTAAGTATTCAGAATGCTCCAAGCTGCGGTCAGTAGAGCGGCCAGCAGTCCCAGTGCAATCATGAGTTCCAGCAATGAATAAGCAGGTCGCAGGCTAGCCAGAGTTGGTGTCACTAGGCTCTGGCGAACATAGCTGGCGACGCCAGACGGCGGACATCGGTCGGCCGCCTGCCGAACTGGAATTGGAGGACGTCGAGCCGGTCCATTGAAACTTTGCTGAGAAGTAGTTCTTAGCACGCCTATTCCAGCAAGACTCACAACCGTCCACCTCCGCCAGCGTCGCGCATGGCCCTGGCTGGCGGTGCAACTTGAGCAGCCTCAGTCGCCGAGCCGGAATCTAGCGCTTCTATGGGCCGGCGTGCCAAGCGGCTGAGTCTGCACAGCGGCTCACGCGCTTCACTTGACCCGGTTACATCACCGTCAAATACCTCGACAATCACCCGTTGAAGTGTGGATACACGATTCTCATTTGGGCCGCCTGGGGACACAGGGCCTTTTGGGGATACAGCACTTGGCCCTCCGCCTGGGGACAGAGCACTTGATGATTCTGAAGTGACTTGGTTAAAGTCCGTCGTGATAATCCGATAGCTCATCGGAATCGGGCCGTCGAGGGGCCCTGTCCAATCCGTCTGCCGGCTATCCTGCGGAAAAACCGCCAGAAACTCGTCCAGGACGGACTGTGCGGCGGCGTACGCCAACGTCTGGCGCTCGGCTCTGGTGCCAAATCTGGCTCCTGCTCCAACGACCGAAACTAGAATCATAGCGCTGCCCGCCAAAACGGCAGTGGCAATGATGACTTCGAGCAGCGAAAAGCCGGTGCGATAGGGACTATCTAGCTTTTTTCGCCGACCGTCCCAGCAAACGTAGCGCCCCCAAGTCCCAAGTCCTAAAGTCGAAAGTTCAGGTACGGTTTGTCGCCGGAGCCATGCGTCGAGAGTTCTAAGTCGATTTTGCACAAGTCGACTCATGGGATAATCTCCACTGCACCGGTCATGGCCCGATAGAGTACGGTTATGGTTTGGTTGACCTGCTGGTCGCGCAGGCGTATGTGCGCGTCGCGCCCCAACCCGTCTGCCGCAATTGCCAGCCACCATGTCTTGGGCGAAGCAGATGGATCGAACTCCTCGGTCGACAAATTCTGCTGCATCACCAACGTTGTTGGCGCGCCATCCGTTGTGGGCAGTAGCGTACCCACCGCGCCGTCGGTCGAACTAAAGTCGGTGACCGGAGCAGTGATCGACCAATAGACCTGGTCGATCACTACGTTGGTGGGGAATCGATAGCGGCTGGCTGAAGCCTGTGTGGCTGCGTCGAAGCGAGACAGCGTTTGGGCAGCAGTGCTACCGTGAGAGCGATTGGCATCCAAACTCTGGGCTAACTGGTCGAAGCTACCATACGTTACCTGGCTTGAGCCGGCAGCCAGCTCCACCATGTGCACCTGGCCGCGCTCGAGTGCTTGATGTCGAGTCTGATCTAAGACATCTCGTAGTCCCTGAGCGGCTTCGCTGAGTGCAGACCGCTGTAGTGGCTTGCTTAAACTGGGCCAGACCAGCGCGGTCGCACCGACCATGACCGACAATACGATCATCAATTCCAGCAAGCTAAATGCAGCTCGCACTGCGCGAAATATGGTCGTGTGTCGAATCACCCTGCGCCTCGATCGGCCGTCACACTTTGGTGTGTTACCGCGTTGCCTGAGCACTGCCAGTGTTTCCAGCGGCGGCATCCTCCTGATCCTGCACCGCGCGATTGCTGATGTCGTCGCTCGTACCTGGTTGACGATCCGGTCCCATCGAGAAAATCAATGGAAAGTCCGAGGCTTGATCTTGATCAGCGCCATCGCTGGCCAGTTGGTCAGCACCGGCATACTCATATTGCAAGGCACTGCCCCAGGGATCGACAGGCAATTTGCCATCTTCCAGATAGGGGCCAGACCAATTGCGAGCCAGTGACTCATCTTCAGGGGCCTTGACCAACATTTCCAGACCTTCTTCGGTGATTGGAAAGCTACGCATGTCGGCCGCATACAGCTTAAGCGCAGCGACAACATTGCCGATTTGTAACTGAGCGGTACGAATGTCAGCCTTCTTCTGTGTGCCCAAAAGTCGTGGTCCCACGACGGCCATCAAGCCCACCAAGATGATCAAGACGATCATGACTTCCAGCAGCGTCAAGCCGCGACGATTATTTCCGTGTTTCACTGATTCAGCTCCCCATTTCAATAGAGTTTCGGTAAACCAAGGCGACTAACCGACCGATGCATTCAGGTCAAATACAGGCAGCAGCACGCCAACGATAACAAACATAACCAGACACCCGATAACCACCAGGGTCAGCGGTTCGATCAATCTGACCAGGACTTCCAATCTTCTTTCGATACGATTGTCGATTCGATCCGCGATTTTCACTAGTACTTCGTCCAGTGTGTTGGATTCTTCGGCCACGCGAATCATGGCCATAACTTGCGGTGGAATCAGGCCACTCGCAGCCAGGGGTTTCGATAGCGAATCCCCTGCCGTGATGTTATCTGCAGAGTTTAGCATCGCATCGGCCAGCAACATATTTCCGGTTGACTCGCTACTAATCTTCAGTGACTTAAGTAGCGGTACCCCATTGCGTAGCAGGGTCCCCAACACTCGGCAGGCGCGTGATACCGCTGCATCATGAAACACACCACCTAAAATCGGTATTTTCAGTTTTGTACGATCCAGCCAGCGTCGGCCCGCTTGGGTCTTTAGCAGTCGATAAACCCCATAGCTGATCGCCGCCAAGCCGGCTGCCACCAAGACGCCATACTGCATCAGTGTATGGCTGGCACCCAACAGCAGCACCGTGACCAATGGCAAGCCCGCCCCCGTCTGCTCCAAGCGATCAAAGAACGGCTGAAACTTGGGAACCATGAATACGATCATGACAGTCACGATCACCGTTCCAACGCTGGCCAAAATCAAGGGGTAGGTCAAGGCGCTCACGATCTTGCCTCGCATCTCATCTTGTTTGCGTAAAAAGACACTGGTTCGCTGCAAGGCTTCTTCCAGGAAGGCCCCCTCTTGACCTGCGCGAATCATGCTCAACGTTAGCTCGGAAAAAATCGCGGACTCTTGAGCCATCGCTTGATCTAGCGTGCTACCTTGTGACACTTGATCATGAATCCTGAGAACGGCCTGCTTCAAACGCGGATTCTCCGTAGCGTCCGCCAATATTTTCAGACCGTCCAGCATCGCCACGCCGCCACTGAGCAAATCTGACAGCTGCGAGCAGAAGTCTGCAACCTGCTCCTTCTTGATGCGGACTGGCAATTCGAAAGTCGACCATGAACCAACGCTGGGCGTAATGTCCGTGACCTTCATCGGATATAGCGATTGATCGCGCAGCCGCTGCAAGGCTTCTCCTCGAGTGGCTGCACTCATCTTACCAGAGTGCATCTGGCCGGCCAGCGATTTGGCCGTGTAAGCGAAGTCAGGCATCGCGAAAATCTCAGTCGGCCTTGGTGACCCGCAGTACCTCGTCCAGAGTCGTTGTACCGTTGAGCACTTTATTCCAACCATCCATGCGCAGGGTGTGCATTCCGTTCTTCATTGCCGATTGCTTGATAACGTCCGACGTAATCCGCTCGGTAACGAGTTGTCGAATTTCTTCGTTGGCCACCAACAATTCGTAGATGCCAATTCGCCCACGGTAGCCAGTACGGCGACAGGCTTCACAGCCACCAGGACGGTAGAGTTTCAAGTTCGGATTCAGTCGCGCTTCAGCCGGAAAATCGCTCGGCAAATCATTGGGGTCCGGGCGATAGGATTCCTTGCACTCATCGCACAACACGCGCACCAATCGCTGAGCCAGTACGCCTGAAATCGTGCTCGCTACCAGAAACGGCTCAACTCCCATATCGCATAATCGCATGAAAGCGCTAGCCGCATCGTTGGTGTGCAGGGTACTGAAAACCATGTGACCCGTCAGCGATGCCTGGGTAGCATTTTCGGCAGTCTCCAAATCCCGAATTTCGCCGACCAGCACCACATCCGGATCATGCCGCAGAATGGCTCGCAAGCACGCAGCAAACGTCAAACCAACTTTGGCGTGGACCTGGATCTGATTGATGCCTTCCAGTTGATACTCGATCGGGTCTTCAGTCGTGATGATTTTTACTTCTTCCGACTTAATTTCACTCAGCGCGCTATACAGCGTCGTGGTCTTGCCCGAACCGGTCGGGCCAGTCACAAGCACGATGCCGTGCGGCTGGCGGATCAGTTGCTGGAATTGGTCGTGCACGGCTTCCGGCATGCCAATGCCGCGCAACGAGAATTTCAAGTTCGACTTATCGAGCACGCGCATGACGACGCTTTCGCCGTGCAGCATCGGAATTACAGACACGCGAATGTCGATCTCGCGACCGCTGAGCCGCAGTTTGATACGTCCGTCTTGGGGCACTCGCTTTTCAGCGATGTTCAGCCGAGCCATAATCTTCAGGCGGCTGATGATGGCGGCGCAGAAGTGGTTCATTTCCGGCGGAGTAGGTTGCTTTTGCAAAACACCGTCAACGCGATATCGCAGCTTGAGTCCACCCTCTTGAGACTCAATGTGAATATCGCTTGCGCGAGCTTCGATGGCTTCGGTTAGAATCTCATTTACCAGTCGAACGACTGACGCCTGCTGCGCCTCTTCGACAACTTCCAAACTATTGGCATCTAAGCCCTCGAGGATCTCCGCATCACCGGTTTGCAGACGCTGCAAGGCAATCAATCCATCAATCGTCTCTGCACCCACGCCCAAGTGCCGCTTAATCAGCCGTTGGATCATTTCGGGAGCTGCTACAACCGGATGCACCTCCAACTCCAGCGCTGAAGCCACGGTATCAACCGCTGCGAAATCAAATGGATTGCTGATGGCTAGCTTGAGCCAATTGTCGCCGCGCTCCAGGGGAAATATCTCATGGCGATGAATCAACTTGATTGGAAATCCATCCAATGCCTGAGCATCCAAATCCAATTCTTCGGACTCAAGACACTCCAGCCCCATGGAACGTGCTGCAACCGCCAGCAGGTGGTTTGCATTATCGAAATCCCATTGGTCGGCCAAGGTGTCAATCGGCTCGCCTTCGCGAAGACAATCGGCCACTTGGCGTAGTTGGGTCGAGTCGAGCCGGGTTTCAAGCAGTTTCGCATTGGTAAGCATCGCAGTTGGTCCTTCCAAGGGTGGGACGACTCAATTCCGTGAGCCGTGTGGTGGGTGGGTCAGCCAGTGAGTCAACTGGTCGCGGCCGAAGAGGAGGACCGCAGGGTTGAACTCTGTTGGCTGGTGAACAACCAGCGGGTGGCCGTTTGGGCCATCGACTAGTTGCAGTCACATTCAAGGTGGGATTTTATAGGTGGGATATTGGTGCTTGAGGCAGGATCGCCACGTTGCTTCAAAGCCATGTCTGGTTTATCGGCAAGGGGCGTTTAACAGCTTCCAATATCGGGACATGTTAGCATTAAAAGTGGCCTACGTCAATTTATGCCGTTTATGCTGGCTTGCGGGTGGAGGTGGTTCGCAGCTGCCCGCTGTGCAAAACTGCTCGTTATCCGCTCCTGTCAGGTATTTCATAAAACTCCGTAAGTCCTTTTGGTAAATAGACTTAGGGGTAAAAGCATCGCCTTTGGCTGCGGGTGAGCAACCCTCTGGAAAATGCCGACAGGGAATACTCCATTGGTGGGGGGGTAGCATTTCACCTGCTCATCCTGGAGCGGCCCGTCGGAAATAGGCTAGAATACCGCCCCAATAGACGTAACTCTGAGCTACTTTCTGAACGGCTTAGCGAGCGTGTGGTAAGCGGGGGCTAGGCTGGAGGTGCAACCCAGCTTTTGGCGTGCGAGGTACATGCTGCAGCTGTTGCGTCGGCCAGGTAGCTATTGTTCGGTGGCGGCGGGTGCGGAGTCAGTTCTATTGTGGCCTTGAAGCGAAATTGCGGATGCTGAACTCGATGCCGGATTACCAGTATTATCGGCGCGCCCTCCAGGGGCTGCCGCTGCCGTTGGCCTACCTCGACCTGGATCTCTTGGATGACAATATCACAGCGATTTTGTCGTCTGCGCGAAACCTGCCGATTCGGATTGCCACCAAGTCGGTCCGGTGTACTCACGTGTTGCGTTACCTACTCAGTAGCTCTTCTCAGTTTCAGGGCTTAATGACCTTTAGCATTCCCGAATCGCTGTTCCTGGCGGACAACGGTTTCGACGACCTGTTAGTTGGTTACCCCAATACCAACCGGCAGCAGCTAGCGGCGCTGGTCACCGCCAATCTACTGGGCAAGACCATCATCCCGATGGTCGATTGCCGCGAACAGATGCAGCGACTTCAAGATGCCGCCGAGGAGATTGGTTTCGACCAACCGGTCTGTGTGGACGTGGACATGTCATCCAAGTTTCCATTGTTACATTTTGGTGCCCACCGGTCGCCGCTGGATAGCATTGAAAAGTTCCGCCGGTTTCTGGATGATCTCGACAAAATGCCGCGACTCAAACTCGTAGGCATCATGGGCTATGAAGCTCAAATCGCTGGAGTAGGCGACGCCAGCCCCTTTAACGGGCTCAAGAATCCGCTAATCAAGTTGCTAAAAAGGCGATCGATTCCGGAATTAACCAAGCGCCGCCAGCAGGCGTACAAGCTGGCTGTTGAGCGTGGCCACCCGATCTGCTTGGTCAACGGCGGCGGCACCGGCAGCATCGACTCAACGCGCCAAGACACCAGCGTGACCGAAATCACCGTTGGCTCTGGCTTTTACTGCTCGGCACTGTTTGATTACTACTCTAGTTTTCGACTCAAGCCTGCTGCTGGATTTGCCCTCGAAGTAACTCGACAATGGTCCGATCACGTATTTACCCTTAGCGGCGGCGGATACATCGCGTCAGGCAGCATCAATCCAGACAAGCAACCCGTGCCCTATCTTCCGGCAGGTGTCAAACTCTTTAAGGACGAGGGCGCGGGCGAAGTTCAAAGTCCGTTTACGTATACCGGCGTAGAACCATTGGGGCTGGGGGACCCTGTCTTCATGCGCCACGCCAAGGCCGGCGAACTGTGCGAGCGGTTTCAGCAGTTGCACCTCATTCGTGCCGGAAAAGTCGTCCAGATCGTCCCCACCTACCGCGGACAAGGGCAGTGCTTCTTGTAGGTCAGCCAGAATGCTGCTCAAGGCAGGTAACTGGCCACAGGTAATAGGCCATGCGAGCGGTCTGGCCGCAGCGACCGTCGCGTTTGCCGTGTTCCGACTAGGACACGGCTGTCCGGCTAAAGTGGCTACTGGAATATTCTTGAAGATTGATGGCCTAGGTGGCACGGCTGTCTCAAAGCTGCGCGGACTAACTACACAGCGACCGCCACTTCGGATACATTGATTTTCATTTGTCGAGGAGACATTTTGCCATGACCGTAGTTGAAACTCCCCGCGTGTCCACGCACAGCACAATTACCGTTCGTAATCCCATGGACGGCAAGGTTGTCTATAGTGTCTCACAGGCGACTGCCGAGGCGATCCAAGACACGATGCAACGCTCGCGACAAGCAGCCGCGCAGATCGCCGCCATGCCGATCGAAGAACGCGTACGGCAGGTTCAGCGTTTGCAATACTGGATCGTAGAGAATAGCGAATTCATAATCGACTCCATCTTGGCAGAAACGGGCAAGTCGCGGTTCGACGCGTTCGCATCGGAAGTCTTCAGCGTCTGCGATGTGATCGACGTATTCGCTAAACTAGCGCCTAAGATTCTCGCCGACCGCCAAGTGAAGACACCGATTTTCTTAATGGGTAAGAAGTCTCGTATCACCTATCAGCCACTGGGCACAGTGCTGATGATCACACCCTGGAATTATCCGTTCTATCAAGGCATTGTGCCAACCGTGACCGCGTTCCTGGCCGGCAATGCGGTGGTGCTCAAGCCTTCCGAAGTCACTCCGCTCAAGCCGGTATGGGACAAACTGCTGACCGAAAGCGGCTTTTGCCGCGATGCCTTGTTAGTGGTCTACGGCGGTCGTGAGACTGGCACCCAGTTGATCGAGGCGCTACCAGATAAAGTTCACTTCACCGGTAGTGTTGCCGCAGGTAAAAAGGTGATGGCACAGTGTGCACCGCATTTGATTCCTGTGGACCTGGAACTGGGTGGCAAGGACCCTGGAATCGTCTTCGACGACGTTGATCTGGAACGCACAGTAAACGGCGTACTGTGGGGTTCGTTCACCACTTCGGGCCAAGCCTGTACCTCACTCGAACGCTTGTATGTGCAGGACTCGATCTATGACGCCTTTGTCAAACTACTGGTGGAACGCACCAAGCAAATTCGCAGTTCGACACCGGGTGCCGACACTAGCCGCTGCGATAGCTTTGACATGGGAACGATTACGGCACCGTATCAAATTGCCACCATTGAAAACCACATCAGCGAAGCGGTCAGTCAAGGTGCGAAACTGCTGTGTGGCGGGCCGCGCGAGCATGGCTCGCACCACATTCCGCCAACCGTCGTGGCCGATGTGACTCACGCTATGAAGCTGGGCCGCGAGGAAACATTTGGACCGGTGGTAGCGGTGATGCGGTTTAGTACGGAGCAAGAAGCCATTCGGCTGGCTAATGAATCCAGCTACGGCCTGGGCGCATCGGTCTGGTCACGCGATTTAGTGCGAGCAGTCCGCGTTGCCAAGGCGCTCAAGACCGGCAATGTGTCGATCAACAACCATATGATTACACAAGCCAATCCCTGGCTGCCGTTCGGCGGTGTGAAACATAGCGGTTTTGGGCGGCTGAAGGGCGAACACGGTTTGTTAGGATTCTGCAACGTCAAGTCGATTGGTATCGACAAGCAAGGCAGCAAAATCGACTCTCACTGGTATCCATTTACCAAAGAAAAATATCAGCTCATGAGCAACATGCTAAAACATTATTTTGGTAGACGGCGTAGCTGGATTCGATTCTTGGCCAGCGCGCTGCGCATGGATTCAATGGGCAAGAAACAAAAGTTCAAGTGATGGCTGGCCAGCGTCACCAATATGTCGTTGTTGGAGCTGGAGCTGCCGGCGGTGTCGTGGCCTACAATCTGCAAAGGCAGGGGGCCGATGTGCTACTGCTCGAAGCCGGTAAGCATTTCACCAAGGACACGTTTCCGAAAAACGAAGCGGATGTTTCCGCCCAGCTTTATTGGGGCGGTGGCATCGAACTGACTCGCAACGCCTCGATGGGGTTTCTGCGAGGCAAAGCGGTTGGCGGGTCGACTATCGTCAACCAAGCTCTCCTTGACCGGTTTGATGATGTAGCGCTGCAAGATTGGCGCAGCCGCTCAGGAGTTTCGTTCTTCTCCACGGCGGCGCTCCAGCCCTACTACGCCAAGGTCGATGCGTTCCTGAAAAGCCACGTGTTCCATGAGAGTGAGTTCAACACCAGCGCCAAATTGATCTCGGCTGCCATGACCGACTTGGGCTACAAGTGGAAGTACTTGCGAAGGGCTCAGGCGGACTGCGGCTGGCAGAGAGGCAACGACTGCATCGCGTGCCTGGGAGGTTGCCATCGCGACTCGAAGCAGAGCAGTCTGGTAACCTACATTCGCCAAGCTCAAGCCGCTGGGCTGAAAATTAGTCCAGATACCATGGTTCACAAGATCCAACCCGCTGAAACCCATGTGGAAATTCAGGCGACGCGCGGCGGCCAGCCGATTGCGTTCGAGGCCCAGCACTTGGTGTTGTGTGCTGGTTCGTTTGGCACGACGCAATTGTTGCTGCGATCCGGAATGCGGTCGCAATACCCGTCTCTCGGCAATAATTTTGCAGCTCATCCCCAGTACATGTCGTTTGGTCGATTCGATCAGCCCGTGAACGCGCATCAAGGATATTTTCAGACGATTGCCTCCAGCGACCCGGCTTTTCGACTCCAAGGCTTTAAGATCGAAGTTGTCTACGCTCCGCCTGTCAGCGTCGCCTTGCTCTTTCCAGCCATCGGCCGCGAACATCATCGATTGATGCGCAACTACACACATTATTCCTGCGTCGAGGTGGCCATCCGCGACGAGAACATCGGGCGATTGAGCATCGATCGGAGCGGTCGCTTGTTAATTGACAAGCCATTGACCAGCGCCGACCAACGCAAGCGAGATGCCGGGCTACAGGTAGTCAGGAACATCATGGTCCAAGCCGGAGCTCAGGAAGTGATACAGTCGCCAGTCTATTTCGGCTTGCACCTGATGGGCGGAGCGGTCATGGGCACCGACGCTCGCCACTCCGTCGTCAACCCAGACTTCCAGCTCCATCACCATCGGCGAGTTTCCGTTGTGGATTCGTCAATCTTCCCCGCTGCCCCCGGCATCAATCCCTCGTTGACCATTTATGCGTTGGGAGAAATGCTGAGTGAAAAACTGCGTTAAGTAGTGTTGCAATCGAATCGCGAATCGGTCGAAAACGTTGAGCCCCCCGATGAAATCACAATACTTCTCAGCTTTGGCCCTTAGAGGACTGCGGCGTGTCGGCGACATCATGATTCCTGGCGACGAGCAATTTCCGTCGTACACTCACTATGGTGGCATCGAGCACATCGACAAGTTTGCCGCCTTCGTGCCCGAGGGCGATCGACAAGCACTCAATTGGATGATGACGTTACTGGGGCTGGCCCCGCGCTTCATTCTGCGCTGGCTGGTGAATCGGGCTGTGGCAGCGCATCAATCCAGCGGGCCGTTGGCAGGTGTGTTCCGGATGATCTACTACGGCTGGTGGGGGCTCATTCACGGCAGCTACTATTCCAACCGTCCCGGAAGCAGCTACCAAGGCCTCGACCCGGTCGATATCATTCACTTCCGCCTCAACCGCGTGACGGATTAAATGACCAATCGCAGAGCCGAAGCGTTTAACCGCTGGGCCGTGCCCATGGGTCGATTACCCAGGTAGTGCTAGTCTGCGACTGGAATTCAACGTCCTCTGGGCACAGATTCTCCAACTACCGCAACAGTCTTCCGTGCTCAACGATGGTTCCTAGCGCTGTGTGCTGCACCACCTCGCCGGTCATGGTCACTGGTTGTCCTGGCTGAAGACCTTCAACTTCCCGAGCAGCGTCTCGTCCCAGGCGGAACAGCGCCGGAGTTTTGAACATGGACTGCTGGATCTTGTCCGTACTCTCGACCAACACTACAGTTACCGCAGCTGCATCGGTCGGTTCAGACATGGGAGTAACTGAATCTACAAACCCCTTCCACACTACGCTTCGGTTTAGCACGGCAGCTTCCAGTTCCGCGCGCTGGCGTTGGGTAAGCGCTGATTCGGTCGCAGCACGCTGAAACTGGCTGAAATTGAGCAGGTAATTGTTAGTACTGGTTGTTGGCTGCTCCGGCACACTCCTGGCGTCCACGAAAACTTCGACCGCGGGCTCCACAACTCGCATGCCTACCGATTCACGGTTTCCCTGCATCGTCAACCACGTGCCCAGCAACCCCAGCGCACCGGTAATCAGTGCTGAGATGATCGTCGTATTTTGATACCAACGCTCATTGGTAGACGTCCCGCTCATGCCTGTTTTCTCCTGGCCATTCCATGGATGCACGTTAACAGAGTGCAGTCGATAGAGGGCAATCGTGGCCACGATTGACTGCAATCACCCCAAGTCTATTAGAAACTGCGTTGGTCTGGCAAGATGAACCTAGATTGCGCAAGTTGCCGAATTAGACAGTGGGCGTTCTGCTTCTCCCGTGCATTTGTAGAGACAAGCCAAATCATCCATGAAACATACGCTGTGACTTGGGCTTAGCACCTGGGAGGGGGAGCCAGTCAACGCACGTTGCACAACTGAGCATGTCAGTTGGTCGACGGATCTGCTGAGATTTGTGTGCCCACAAGACTGGTGGAAATGATCTTGCGACCGATATGGCGAATGGCGGTTTCCCACAGCTCTTCCGAGGCTCCAAATAACACATCGGCCGGAGCGTCCCAAACAAGCCAGCTACCTTCCGCCATTTCGCTTTCCAGTTGTCCAGTGCCCCAGCCTGAATATCCGTCGAAAATGCGAAATGGGCAGGCTGCGGAACTGGGCTGTTGGACCACATCAGCGATCGATCCGCGTTCGGCAGTGGAAAAGACGAACTTGTCTTGATCGGCCTTTCCAATCATGGCTTGCAGCATCAGCACCTGACCGTCCACTGGGCCACCGCAAAACACAGGATCGGTATTGTTGCGCGCGGCTTTGATAACGTCACCTAGCAATTCTCCGACAGTCAGGTTCAGCGGGCGATTCAGAATGACGCCCGCAGCACCGTGTTTGTCATGCGTGAGTAGGTAGACGACTGTCCGCATAAAGTTGCCGTCGGTCAAATAGGGCGATGCAACCAGGGCTTTTCCTTGATGATACTCCACAAAACGTCTCCAGGTGATCTACTCAGTTGATGGCTGCAGATCAAAAAACGACTTCGATCAAAAACGTCATTTGCGTTCGGCCAGCCAGTGATCGGTCCAGACGCAACCGGCCCAAGACCATCCCACGCCAAAGCCGATCAGCAAATTGTTTTTCTGGCCGCTAATTCTACCTTCATTTCGCAAATCGGAAATCAGGATCGGCAGCGTGGCTGAAACCGTATTTCCACATGTCTCCAAACGAATCGGTAATTGTTCCTCATTCACGCCCAAGCGAACTTGCAGTTGTTGCAGCATTTTGCGTGTGGCTTGATGGAGTAGGTATAAATCGATTTGTGCGCGCGACAATTGTGCCGTCTCCAGCACCTGATCGATCAGCTTGGGGACTGCCACAACGGTAAAGCTCAACAAGCTAGGGCCATCCATGTACAGACGGCTACTCCATCGCTGGCGATGTCGCGGCTTGAGAAGTTGTGGCCCGCTACGTGCGCCACCGCTATTGACCAGCAGCGTGTCGGCTCCAGAGCCATCGGTGCCAAACTGAAATGCGCGCAGACTCGGCTGAGAGCCTGATTCGATCAGCGTTGCGGCAGCGGCGTCACCGAAGATGGTGCGCAGGCTACGATCATGGCTATCGATGTATTTGGAATAGGTCTCTGCCGTTAACAGCAAGATTCTGCGGGCAGCACCGCTATGGATCAAACCTTCGGCCAGCGCTAGCCCGTAAACAAAGCCGGAGCAACCAAGATTAAAATCGAGCGCACCGCAACGATCAGGCAACTGTAGGCGATGCTGAATCAAACAAGCCGTCGTCGGTAGCGGATAGTCGGGGGTTTGCGTACACAGCAGCACAAAATCAATGGTTGAACGATCAATACTGTGCTCGGCAAACAGCTTTTCTGACGCAGCCACGGCCAAATCACCAGCCGTTTCATGGGGGGCGGCAATGTGGCGCTGCAGAATTCCGGTCTTGCTACCGATTTCGTCCATTTCCCATTCGGGGAACAGCTCTTTTAGCTGCTGGTTGGTTTCTACATGTTCCGGCAGCGCGATCGCGATCGGACCAATCTGAGCATACGGCACAGCAAATCCTTTTGGCAAGTGGCTGACAGCGTGATCCTGACGTTAGGCGATGGGCTCATTGGCCACGACCGTCGCGCTCGCGGCGGGGGAATTGGGGCACGGTCCGGTGACGATGGCTAATCGTATATTCTTATTGTCCGCTCGCCATACGACCAGTACCTGGGCTAGGCGTTGCCAGCAGGTTGGAAGTAATTCGGTTCGGCCCCAGCCTTCCATTTAATGTTGCAGCCGATACTCGGCTTCTGTGGCTCTGGAATTGGCGAGCCCGCCACCAAGGCATCGATGGCAGCTCGCAAGTCAGCTCCGGTCGCCGTTGTACCTTGGTTGGGCCGCGTCTGGTCCATCTGGCCACGATAGACCAACTTGAGCTGACTATCGAACAGGTAGAAATCTGGTGTACAGGCAGCATGGTAGGCTTGTGCAACTTGTTGCGACTCGTCGTACAGGTAGGGGAACGGATAGCCCCACTTGGCTGCCTCTTGTTTCATCAATTCCGGCGAATCGTCCGGGTGGGTCGATATGTCGTTGCTACTGATGCCCACAACGCCCACATTTTTGGCTAATGCATCACGGCTCAGCTGCGCAAGCTGAGCTGCGACGTGTTTGACGTAAGGGCAGTGGTTGCACAAGAAAACGACTAACAGACCAGCTGTTCCTCGGACACTATCGCGACTGACCACACGCCCATCCACATCTGGCAATGAAAAATTGGGGGCCGTGGTACCCAACGGCAACATTGTACTGGCGGTTCGCACCATGCTTAGTTTCCTAATTAGAACTTGGGCATTACTATCTGAGAGACTACAACCTGCATCTCCCTCTGGCTTACTCGGTAGACCACCCAGTCTACCATGGCCGGCTTGTAATAACACCCTCTTGTGGACTGCTGGCGGTTGCGTACAAACGGCGCGGAATGCGACCGGACAGAAAGGCGTTGCGTCCCGCCAGAGCTGCGTATTTCATAGCGATTGACATGCCAACGGGATCGCGAGCGTGCGCGATGGCCGAATTCAATAGCACTCCATCAGCACCCAGCTCAAACGCAACCGCTACGTCACTGGCCGTTCCAACACCTGCATCCACGATCACGGGGTACTCCGGGTCGTCCTCTTTCAAATACTCTAAAATGATTCTTAGATTATTGGGATTTAAAATGCCTTGGCCGCTGCCAATTGGGCTGCCGGCAGGCATTACACAGCTGGCGCCGGCCTGTTTGAGACGTCTGGCCATAATCGGATCATCGCTGGTGTAGCACAGCACCTGAAATCCGTCGCTAACCAACTGCTTACAGGCCTCAAGCGTCCCCACTGGATCGGGCAGCAGTGTCTTGCTATCTCCCAGCACTTCTAACTTGACCCAATCGGCTCCTGGATTCTCCAAGGCCCGAAGAATTTCGCGTCCCAGCTTGGCGACACGCACAGCGTCGGCTGCGTGGTAGCAGCCGGCTGTATTGGGCAACAGGAGATAGCGGCTGGGGTCTATATAGTCCAGCACGTTTTTCCCAGAGCGATCATACATTCGCTCGCGGCGCACCGCCACTGTAATGGCCTGCGCGCCCGATGCCTCCAGGGAAGCTCGCATCAGTTCCAGCGTATCATATTTGCCTGAGCCAACGATCAATCGGCTGACAAGCGTAAACGGACCGATCCGCAACGGCCGATCGGTAACCGCTAACGAATGATTTTCGGGGGGGGGAGGAACTGCGGCTGGTTGAATCGACATGAACCGTTGACCTATCCTCCGCCCACCAGCGTCACTACCTCAACGACATCGTCGGGCTTTAGCCGGTGCCGCGCATGGTCGGCTCGAGGAATAATATTCAGGTTAATTTCCACCGCTACCAACTGACTGCGAATCTCCATCTGTTCCAGCAATTGCTCGACAGTCGATTCTGCGGCCAGCTCCACCGGTTGGCCGTTGAAATGGATACAAACGTAGGAAGTTAGGTTACTCATCGAAGGCAGAGTCAAACGCTCGGTCACTTGGGCTAAAATCCAAATTCTTGGTAAAGCGACAGGCTTCGGCGGCACCAAATTCGCGGTGCATTCCGCTGTCTTCCCATTCGATGCTCAACGGACCTTGGTACTTTGCCGCATTCAGTGCGCGAACGATCTCCTCAAAATTCACACCACCACGTCCTGGTGAGCGAAAATCCCAACCGCGTCGCGGATCGCCAAAATTCAAGTGGCTGCACAGGATGCCAGTCTTACCGTTGAGCGTCTGGATCGCGTCCTTGACGTGCACGTGGTAGATGCGATCGGGAAAAGCACGGATGAATTCTACCGGATCAACCCCCTGCCAAATCAAGTGGCTGGGATCAAAATTGAAGCCGAATTCTTCGCGATAGTCGACAGCTTCCAGAGCCCGCTCGGCAGAATACAGGTCAAACGCGATCTCGGTGGGGTGGACTTCCAACGCGAACTTAACGCCGCACTGGCCAAATACGTCCAGAATTGGATTGAAGCGCTCGGCGAACAATTGGTACCCATCGTCAATCATCGACTGAGGAACGGGGGGGAAAGAATACAACAAGTGCCAAATGCTTGAACCGGTAAAGCCGTTGACGACTTCGATACCAAAGCGCTGTGCGGCGCGAGCTGTCTGCATGAGTTCGTCGGCCGCTCGACGATTCACGCCAGCCGGATCGCCATCACCCCATACATAATCTGGCAGCAGGCCCTTGTGGCGCTGGTCGATTGGGTCCAGCACCGCCTGTCCAACTAAGTGCGCGCTGATGGCATGGCACTGAAGACCATGAGCTTCCAGTAGGGCACGCTTCTGGCTGCAATAGTCGGCCTGACTGAGTGCCTTGTCAACTTCAAAGTGGTCGCCCCAGCAGGCAAGTTCAATGCCGTCGTAGCCAAACTGGCTAGTCAATTTAACCATCTGCTCCAATGGCAAGTCAGCCCATTGACCGGTAAATAACGTGACCGGACGCCCCATCGTAAACACTCCTCAATACAGGCCAAAATCAACACGTAATTGCCAGCAACGGGCGACACTAAGGTATCCTTGGGAGCGTCCATTCGCTAGAGGTAGACGCCGCAATTTGGCGGCAGTTTGCAGGGCTGGTTTGGGCGCAGGCCGCACCAGTATCGGCGGTTTCGGTCGGTGGGGTGGCGGTAGCTACCATCGCCCGTAGATGGGCAGTCTTGGCTCCCATAGTCTCTAGCAAACCGCTAGCGGTAAATTGTATATGGCTGCTCGGCTTAGCGCGCGAGCAGAAAATCCTGCCTAATTGGAAGAGCCACAAACACTCTGAGCATTTGCCCCCCAAAGGATTCGAGCAACTGCCGCTCCTGTTGCAACAGTTCGTTATAGGACTGGACCTTTTGCTGCAACGCCAGAGTGGCCGCCGGTAATTCCAGGAGTGCGTCGTCAGCCGCTGCGCACAACTGCTCGACCTCCTCGGCCTGCTCGCGCTGCTGGCGGACTTCAGCCGTCGTGCGAAATCGGTCGGTCACCTCTTGAAACTTGCTGATAGTCGTCGCATTGGACTTCGCGCTCTGCGTGACCGCCATTAACTTCTGGGAGCAGGCCAAGTAATCTTGATCCAACAGGTTTGCGACTTCCCTCCAACGAGCGTTGGACTGATTGCGGATTTTATCTAATCTATCATACATCAATAGCAGATAGGCTAGTGTGGCGCAGATCAGCAACAGCATTATCAGAACCGCAGCCGTCAACTTACGCCCTGATATGCCGGGGGTCGTTGTGTCAGGGTCTTCGCCAACGGAGTTTTTCACGTTTTCACTTGCCACAATTGCTTGTCCGGTCAGTCTGCTGAGCGATTTGTCGTCGCCGACAGCAGGTATCCTATCAACAGCGAATATTCAGGCTACCACGCAGCCATCATTATCTTGGGCTATTCAGGGTTTTTTGACGAGCGCCGGTCGCCATTGGCGTTCCACTTCATCCGGCGATTCGGTGAATTATCAAATTCAGTTAATCAATAGTAACAATTTCGCCGCCGTTGCAACTGTGCAGCGCCTGGCAAGTGCTCTGGTCTAAGCCATCGCTGAGGAAGGCCACCGAGCCATCTGCTCGACCAACGTTGGCGCCTCCCGTATGAAAGCTGCGCGGGCCAAAGTAGCCTGAAAAATGCGTGACGATATCGGGGATTTTGCTGTTCGGGGGTTGGTAACCATTGGTCAGCGAATTGATCGATCCGCTAAAAGCCCATGAAATCCCTCGACCTCGTAGCGCCCCGTTATTGCCGCCGCGCCACCCCGTAAATGCAGTCGATGTGGTGCTGAGCTGCGGACTGGAGACCATGCCGTTGGCATCGGCGAAAGCGTTCCATGGACTGCCGGAAATCTTGATGCCCGGCGTCGGATTCAATGCAGCGCTCAGTCCTCCCGATCCATTTAAGGTCGCCTGGTAGGGGAATTTAGGCAGCGTTCCCGCAGCCAGCGTGAAATCATCTCCAGCGCTACGCACCGTTTCGCTCAAGGCAATCGTGTTCGAGGCACCGTCGGTAATCGCGCTGAAGCCACGCTTGGAATACTGATAAACCAGTCCGTCCGTTGGCCAGCGTAGATCGTTGTTGGTTTTGGTGCCACTTCCAAAACTAACCATGTAGTTCATGGCACCGTAGGTATACTGCGATCCGTTCACGGTGACGGTCGTCGTGGTCGGAGCTGGATCGGTTGGGCAAAGAAAAATCGGAATGGATTGGGCAAAGAGTTTCACAAATAGTGGGTTGGGAACTTTCGCGTTGAATGGGCCTTGAAAGGCCGGCTGCGTAAAGTCGATCTGGCTGTGAATGTTGGATTGCTCCATGTAGGGCAGCAGTCTGGCTTGCACCGAAAAGTCAATGTCGACTGTTCCTTGTGCTGGGAAAGAACTCAGAGCAGATTCATAGTTGTGCATGGCCAGCGAGAATTGGCGTAGATGGCTGGTGCATTGCATTCTTCTGGCAGCCTCTCGAGCGGCCTGAACAGCGAGTAGCAGCAAACCAACTAAGATTCCGATGATGGCTATTACCACTAGCAGTTCGACAAGGGTGAAGGCTCTGGGATGGCTTAAACGCCGAAAATTTTGAGTGCGATACATGGTTGAAGATTTCGTGATATTGATGTTTGTGGTTAGTGTTTCGAGTTAACTGAATTGAGAACCAACGGTGGTCCGGCGCGGGGCCGAACCGCCGAAACTTTTGAGATATGTTGTGTCGGTGGCGTTCCATCGGGCTCAAGTGCATGTTTTGGCACTGGCTCGGCTGGTTCCACTCTGCGACTAGTACTTCGAAAACGAATTGAACAGCAGAGTTTTGGCAGCGCTATGACCTGTCTTCCATAGCGAATCTATCTCTGCACTGGCCGTAGATGGCAGGGCAAGGATTCTTTCCAACGCTTGAGTCACATCCTCCACGACAGTCCAACGAAGCTGATATCTGCCATCGGGCAACAGAGTTTTGCATTCAATGGGTGCACGGAGACGGGGCATCGCAGTTGGTTCCAAGAGCATGATCGTTGTGCTCCAACTGGTTCCGTCTTTTGCAACGCGTCCTTCGCCGAATGCGACTGCCTGATCTTCCGCCTTGCCCTCAGGTGACAGGCGGTGCATCGAAACGATCGCGTATTGTCCCACAGGCAAGGCCGGCAGTTCCTTGATCCGCAAATGAAGCCCCGTTCGCCAAGTTCGTAATGAACTGAAGGCTGGGATTTCACTGGAATCAACGTAGCGACCGAGCTTAATCGCGGCGTAATCTGTCAGAAACTGCTGCCATTGACGATCGGTATGACCACCCTCTGAGAATTTCACTCCACCGCCGTGGTCTGCTTGGCCCAAGGCCTTGGTCAGTAAGAGGCTCGCCCGGGGTTGGTCAAAGTCGATTAACTTTCGCTGCTCCAGCAAGTCGAGAGTCTTGTCGGGAGAATTGGGAATAATCCAATTCATCTGTGCACCATGCTTTTCCACCTGCCTGGCATTGCGATCGGGCGAGTGACAATTGGCACAACGCTCGAACTGCGACCAGACCACGTCGACAAACCGTGAAAGAACCACATCCTTTCTGGCGTGCTGAATTAGCAATTCGTCAAGCTTTAGATCGTTTAACTGCGGTATTGGTGTCTTCAGCGAATCTGGGTCTCGAACCGAGGCGCGAATCCACTCGCCAATTGCTGCCAACTCGGACGCACGGACTGAATTCATCAATTCGCTCGAGTTCTCAGGTTTCATGGCGATGAACTGCAACAATTTGGATTCGGATGGATTGTCGATATCGATCCATCCGCGAGCCCTTAACGATGCAAACGACGCGTGGGGATCGGAAGTTAAAAAATCATCCAGTTTGACACCGTGAAGATGACACTCCGCACAACTGCTCGCCTGAGGCGACTGCAACAACGGAATGATTCGTCGCTGGTAAATCTCGGATGGAGTTTCAGCATGGAGGCTAAGAGCTCCAACGAGGGTGGCACCGACCACCATAAGTCGATGAACTATTTGCATGTGGATTCCAACCAGTCAGTGAATAAATGTGCACAAGTAGGATTATGAGCCGACCCACTAGGCCGAATGGACAAGTTGGGGTGCTTTCTCACGTTGGTCGGCGATCAGTAGACTGACGCACATGTACGTACGCGCGCATCGAATCGCATCAACGCAAATACAGCTCAGCAGCCAGCTTCACACCGTTGAGTACAGCGCCCAGATGAGCACGAAACCAACCGTACGGCAAAGCTCTATTGCCGATGTGCGCAACATACGACACGTCGCGTACAGACCTTCCAGTCAATCAAGAAGCCCCGTGGATTGACGTGTCAATCGACATGCCAATGGGTCGCGCGCGTGGATGCTTAAGAGAGCATCTGCTTTGGAGGTGGAACGTCCGGTGCAATGAATACCGGTATAGGGTCTTTGGGGCTTGAGCTATGAGCCGGCCCAAGTTCAGGCTCATATAAGATCACCATTGGAGTAGACGCCGGAATCGTCCAGGGTAGATACGTAAACGCCGAATACTTGCCTTGGCACTTCAATGCGAACACGCTGACAACAATTTTGCTCTTAGCGGTCGAACCCAAGGGCCTTGATTCCAATGACTCTGATTTGGCCTGGACGCCAACTGCATCACAGCAGCTCTTTGGCTTTTGAGCGATAGCTGGCCTAGGCTGCGATTCACGCTGATGGACTTGGCTACACTTGGTCAGGACGAGACCACAAGCGGAACTACAATCGGCGGCCCGTACCGGATCGATGCCCGCTCCAACCGAACTTTTGGTTCGCGGTGTGCTTTCGCAGCACGACAACTTGGGAGTGCAACACTTGCATTTGGACGTCGCTGCGTTACCACTGACACTTGCCGCGATTCTGGCAATCCTCGGTGCTACGGATTCGTCTTGAGCAGGCAGCTTGGCATACTTTGGAGGAGTAACACCATTCTTCTTGGCCCAGGCCAATCTTTCTGCGGGCGAAAAACAGCAGCAATTGGTCCAACACTCTTGGGCCGTCTTACATCCGCAGGGACGGTTCTGACAAGGAAACGGTTGAGAGAGGTCCTTGTCCGGTATACTGACGGTTGACAACGGAAGCGAGACGCTGGCCGCGCAGAAACAGACCAGCAGAAGGAGCGTAACCACTTTCCCTTCAAGGCCACCAACCCGCGAATTGTGCGCTCGAGGTCTCACGTAACAACCGTTTTTTACGTCCTCAGTACGTGACAATTTCACACTGTCACGCCTCACAACTATAGCCAGCGACTGCCCTGGAACAAGCACCAACGACCTGTCTGCGACAATTTTACTTCGGTAAGCATTCGATCTGCTCGCCAATTGCTCGGTTCCGCTAGGCACTCGCGAATTGCTTTTTCACTCGGCTAGTTCAGCTTCAAAATCCGAATGTTGCGAAATCTTAGGTTGTTGGGTTGACCGTGGTCTTGAAAGCCAATGTAACCTTCAAGTGGCCGGTCTTTCATCGGGCCTTGGTCCAATTGCGTATCGATGATCTGCTCGCCATTCAGTTCGACTTGCAGATGACTACCGATACAGGTCACTACCATTCGATTCCAGGTGCCCGGCGGTTGGGACATGTTTCGCGAGGGACCAATTGTGCGGATGACACCACCATGATCATGGTGCCCGAGCGGTCCTTGTTTCTGAGATGAATCGAGTATCTGGACCTCAATCCCCTGCTCGACTGGATCGGCTCTGTCGCCAACTCGGAAGTAGACGCCACTGTTTCCGCCCGGGGGATACAGGTACTGGACATCCAATACGAAATCCTTGTACTTGTCTTCTGTCCACAGATAAGCGTCGTAACGTTCCCAGCCTAGTTCGCCGTCACGTGGCTGAATGAGCAGCGAGCCATCAGGCTGAGGCAGCCAATTTCCAGTGGTCTTCCAGCCATCCAAGTTCTGGCCGTTGTACAGCGACTTGAAGTTGGTCAGATCGCGAATTTTTAAATTTCGCCAGCGAACTTCGTATGGTCCTTGGCCACGACCGATTCCGTGAACTTGCAATCCAATGAAACCTCGTGGGTGTGACTCAAAGCGTTCTTGATGAGTCAGATCGGAGATGTGTTGACCATTGAGCCAGACCTGGATGTTCGCGCCGAAAGCCACAATATGATACGAGTTCCATTGATCTTCTTTAAAATAGTCGTGTGGTCGCCGAACTTCGTCAGGCGTCATCCAGCCACCTGCGGACTCGCCGTAGATATAGCCCGCCATCTTGTCGGTGGAAATTTCTACTTGTGGTCCGTTAACTCGCCCGCTGGGCTTATCGCCAACACTCTGCGAGCGAATTTGCACACCTGAGTTCAGCCGGCTATCAACCTTGACCTCAAACTTCAACTCGAAGTCGCCGTATAATTGATTCGTACATAGAAATGAATTGGGACTGCCATCAGACGTGGTACCGACGATTTGACCTTCGTCGACTCGATAAGTCGCCGTGCCGTTGCGTTGAGTCCAACCTTCGAGATTCTGACCATTAAACAAGTCAACGAACCCACCATCATCGGCTTGGATACAGTGGACTGAGCTGAAGAAAAGTATCAGAGTGAACGCAAGGCGGTGCATTGTAAAATTCCTAGACGTGTACAAAACGGAGCGGTGATTTATTATAGCGTTAGGTCATTGTCCGTAGGATAGGCTATACAGCTTCAGCCTGCAGTATCGCTTGTCGTCGATATTCACAGCATTTACGACATTGACACGAGCGTTGTTGTTTCATGTCGCTGATTTTACCGCCGGGCGCGATAACGTATCTGCTCAACTAACGAACCTCATCATGCCTGCTGCTAGCGGCGGAGGCGGGAGCGGCGGCAAAGGTTGGAACGGAAATTATTTTGCCGAGTAGCCATCTTTTGAGGACGGTATCGTGGGCGACGACACCTCTCTCCTGCAACAAACCGCTTACTCGGCCGCAGTCGATCAAGTGCTGGATGATCTCTTTGCGCCAGATGATAAACGCTGGAAAAAGCGACGAGAATAAGTATTTTGGCCAGCGGCTATTAGGAGTATACTGAGGTTCGCCGTCTGGCGACGGTAGCTACAAGGATGGTGGATACATTTCTGCCGCGCACGCCTCATAAGACGGGCACTTGGCTGACCAACTGCGGACCAGAGGTTTTACGCTGCACTCCGACCGATGATGTTACCTCGCATTGTCATTGTTGCCTGCCTGCTTGCTGTCTGTATTGCGGCTCAGGCCGACGATGCCTTAGATGACAATCGTCGGTTGGCCGAGCAGAGTTCGTTTTTCGAACGGGAGATTCGCCCGGTACTTATCCAGCAGTGTACTGGCTGTCATGGCCCGTCCAAACAAGAAAGCCGATTGCGGTTGGATTCTCTGGAGGGTGTTCTGGCTGGAGGTGATAGCGGGCCGGCGATCGTCGTCGGAAAGCCGCAGGCAAGTCTACTGGTCGAGGCTCTTCACCACCGTAGCCTCGGAATGCCTCCCACCGGCAAGTTGCCCGATAAGACAATCGTTCAGTTCGAGCGCTGGATCGCCGCTGGAGCGGCCTGGCCCGATTCAGCTGATGTGGTGCGGCCAATCACGCCGCAGGTATCTGATCAGGATCGACAGTGGTGGGCATTTAAGCCGCTCCAGAAAGTCGAGCCCCCTGTCGCAGCCAACGACAAATGGTCCCAAAATGATGTTGATCGTTTTGTTTGGCAGCGGCTGGTCGAGCAAGGAATGCGACCGGCTCCGCAAGCAGTCCAGGAGGTATTGGTGCGGCGTCTGTATTTTGATCTCATCGGGCTGCCTCCATCGCCTCAGGAGATCGACGCCTTTGTCAATGATCCGTCACCTGCAGCTTACCAAAGCCTGATAGATCGTTTGCTGGACGATGTGCGTTATGGTGAGCACTGGGCGCGTTTCTGGTTGGACTTGGTTCGCTACAGCGAATCAGACGGCTGGAATAAAGATGCCTATCGTCCACACTTGTGGCGGTACCGTGATTACGTGATCGACGCCTTTAACAACGATCTTCCCTATCCGCAGTTTGTGCTCGATCAATTGGCGGGCGACGAATCTGATAGCGATAATCCCAGTGGGCTGGTGGCCACCGGGTTCCTTCGCTTGGGAGTCTATGAATACAACCAGCGGGATGCTCGCGGCCAGTGGAATGACATCATGAATGAGATTACCGACGTGGCCGGCGATGTCTTCCTTGGATTGAGCATGTCCTGTGCGCGCTGCCATCATCATAAGTTTGATCCCATTCCTCAGCAGGACTATTACAAACTTCGCGCCATTTTCGAACCGCTGATTTGGCGCGACGACTTGGTGGCCACCACACAAGCCCAGAAAGTAGCCCACGCTGAAAAAATGGCGCAGTGGGAGCAGGCCACTCAGTCGATTCGCCATGAGATCGCCAAGTTATTGGAGCCGTATCATCAACGCAAGTGGAAGTCGACGGTCGATAAGTTCCCTCTCGATATTCAAGCCTGCTTCCACATGCCGCGCGAAGATCGCACATCCTGGCAGGAACAGATGGCTTACTTAGTCACGCGGCAGTTCACGGAGGAGTCAGGCGGACCGCTGAGCGACTTATCAAAACAGGACAGACAGCGGCACGAAGAACTGCTGAAGCAGTTGGCTGAATTCGATCATCTCAAGCCGCCTGAACTGCCTGAGATAATGTCGGTAACGGACTTTGCAGGCATCATCTCTCCCACGATTATCCCTGGTGACGCGAAACGCCATTCGGTTGCTCCTGGGTTTCTAGAGGTGCTTTCGGAATTGGACTTGCCGCGATCAACATCCGAAGCAGTTCGTCAGGGCTCGACGGGGCGTCGGACAGCGCTTGCAAAGTGGATCGCTCATCCGCGCAATCCCTTGACGACGCGCGTCATCGTTAATCGCATTTGGCAACAGCACTTCGGAGTAGGATTGGTTGGCACGTCCAGCGACTTTGGGCAGTTGGGTGATTTGCCGACGCATCCCGACCTGCTGGACTGGTTGACGCAGTATTTCGTCGATCAGGGATGGAGCATGAAACGGCTTCATCGGCTGATTTTATCGTCCGCCGTCTGGCAGCAATCATCGCTGCATCCGGAGGCCATGGTGCATCAGCAGCGGGATCCTGCCGATCGACTGTTATGGAGGTCTCGCGTTCGTCGGTTGTCCGCCGAGCAGATTCGGGACGCGATGCTGGTGATGACGGGCGAGATGTCCCCTAACCTTGGCGGTCCCAGCCAAAACGAGAATGCCATGCGGCGTTCGATCTACCTACAGAGCTTTCGTAATGTGAACGATACGTTCCTTCACGCCTTTGACTTGGCCAGTGGTTTGCAAAGCGTTGCCAAGCGGGATGCGACGACCACGCCACTTCAATCGTTGTTGCTGCTTAATGGCCAGTATACGCTCGAACGATCCACGCGTCTGGCCAGTCGTCTGCTGGCAGAGCATGCGAGCCCCACAGAGACAATTCGCGCCGCTTTTCGCTGGACCTGGGGTATCGAGCCGCGATTGGACGATTTTGAGCAAGCCGTTCGGTTTTTGGAATACGAATCGGGTGAGACTGCTGACCAGTTGGATATCGAGCGGTTGGGTGATTTTTGCCATGTGTTGTTCAACTCCAGCCGATTCCTGTATGTGGAATAGTCGCCCTATGCCAGATGACTTTGAATTGGAAACTGCTCGACGCCTGTCACGACGTGAGTGGCTTAGCGCCAGCGGAATGGGGTTTGGAGCGCTGGCCTTGCAGTGCATGCTGCAGCGCGAGGCATTGGGCGGAGTTCACCACCCCGCCCGGGCTAAACGCGTTATCTGGTTGTTTATGGAAGGCGGCCCCAGCCATTTGGATATGCTCGATCCAAAGCCGCTCTTGAATCAGCTGGCTGGTCAGCCGCTGCCCATTAGTTTTGGAGAACCGATTACGGCCATGGGCGAAAAGGGGTCACCGCTACTCGCCTCACCACGCAAATGGACTCGCTACGGTCAAAGCGGCATGTGGGCCTCCGACTGGATTCCTCATATCGGGCAGTGCATGGATGACATCGCTGTTTTGCGAGCCTGTTGGACCAACGGCATCAATCACGCGGGTGGCGTTTGTCAAATGAATACCTGCATCAACTTTGCCGGAAGACCCTCACTGGGTTCTTGGATTCAATATGGGCTAGGTTCGCTAAACGACAATCTGCCGTCTTTTGTTGTCATGTGCGATAACCCTGGACGACCCGTCAATGGGCCTCGCAATTGGGGTTCCGGGTTCATGCCGGCGTCGTATCAAGGCGTCCGAATCCATGGCACGGAGCCAGAGCCCATTGCCAATCTTCATTTTCCCGCCGGTCTGAGTGAGACTCGGTTGACTTCTAAGCTAAACCTATTGAATCAATTCAATCGCTCCTTCGCGAACACGTATCCCCAACAGACAGAGTTGGAAGCCCGCATTCGCAGCTACGAACTGGCCTTCGGGATGCAGGCGGCGGCTCCCGATGCCTTGGATTCATCACGCGAAACGGAAGCGACCAATCGGCTTTATGGACTCGATCAACAGGAGACACAACCTTTTGGCAAAATCTGCTTGCTAGCGCGACGGCTGGTCGAACATGGTGTTCGTTTCGTGCAGCTCTACAGCGGTACGGGCAGCAAATGGGATTCGCACTCTTCGATAGAAACCAGTCACGCGCAATTGTGCCGCTCGATGGATAAGCCAGTCGCTGGACTGTTGCAAGATTTGAAACAGCGCGGCTTGCTCGATGATACTCTGGTAGTTTGGGCCGGTGAATTTGGGCGAACACCGATGAGCGAAAAGAAGAATGGCCGTGACCACAACCCCACTGGATTCTCTATTTGGATGGCCGGAGGCGGAGTTCAGGGAGGTCAAGCCATTGGATCAACCGATGAGCTGGGACTATATGCCATCCAAGAACGAATGCACGTTCATGATATCCATGCTTCCATTCTGTGGTTGATGGGGTTAGATCACATGCAGTTGAGCTACGATCAGAGAGGCAGGATCGAGCGGCCGACGATTAACGAAGGCCGCTTCCAGAGCAGGCTGGTTTCCTCAGTGTAGCGTCCGCAGGCTATCGTTGTTCTCCGCCAAAACTATAGTGCAGTCCGAACAACGGACTGTGCTCGACGATGCGGTAGATGGCGAGCATTTGGTGCCAACTAGGCAATCTGCGTCAGCTGCATCCTTAAGGCGTTCTTGGCAATGGGTGCGTTCCCACCGCCAGGCGCAGCCAATGATCGGCTGTCAGGGCTGCGCAGTTTGCACTCGCAGCTAGCAATTCCGCGTCTGTTGCTCTTGCCATGATTTACGTGAATTTGCTATCAGCCAAGGAGCAAGAATCTGTCGCGACCGCTGATTGGGGATTCCCGTGACGACGTATCATGATTATCCGACGACCAAATGCACTCGCCGCTGCCACGTCAGCAATCGCCCGCTGTCGGCTGGCGAGCAATATATTTCGATGCTCGTGCCTTCCGGTGATGAGCTGACACGCGTCGATGTGGCGTCCGAGCAGTGGCAGGGGCCAAGCCAGCAGGCGGTAGGCTGGTGGAAGTGCCGCATGCCGACCACTCAGGCAGGTCACCTTCGTCCTGCACCAGCGGAAGTTTTACTGGATGTGCTCAGCGATTTATTGACTCGGCCGGCGCAATCGCAATTGGCCTACCTCTTGGCCCTGTTACTAGTGCGTCGACGAATTCTGATCGAACAGGAACTGCTGGAGTTATCCGGACCGTCAACCGACGATGGCTCAATTTGGCAGTTGACTCATCCCGTGGACGGTCGCCAATACCAGGTGCCTGTGGCGCTGCCCCCTTCGGGCGATCAGTCTCATGATCTACAAGAACAACTCATGAAGTTGTTGTACACCGAGGAGTGAATCTTGGCGGCCGGTGATCCCCATGACTGACGTGGAGTAATTGACATTCATCCATCCAACTTTCTAACGGACGACACGAAGCAACAGACGCAAGGCCGCGCATCTGGTCACAGGTACAGCGGGCTGTGGCTTGTCTGCGGACTGTTGACGTTGGTCTTTGTCAGCAGCGGGGCGACCTGTGCGCGCGGGCGATCGGCAATCCCCGAGTTCGCACCGCCGCTGGTGTTCTCTTCAGGCCAACCGACGCTAACCGATTTAATCCAGCAAACCAACCGCAGTCTGGCTATCCAGACGCTGGCTTCCAACACGCTGACCATCGACAGCCAGGAATTGGCTCATAAGTTGTCAGGCAGCTTCCGGTGGGAGCGACCTCACAACTTACGATTGGAAACCAAACTATTTAGCAGCGCGCTGGGAATGCCGCTGGCTGCGGGCAGCAACTCCGATATGTTTTGGCTGCAGATCCAGCGTCCTAGTCCGACGCTATACTATGCCAGCCATGATCAATTCGAGAATCAGCATGGTCCAAGGCATGTTCTGCCGGTCTCCCCGTTGTGGCTGCGCGAGGCGTTTGGCATCGTGGAATTAGATCCCAACGGTCAACATGAAGGTCCCATTACCCGTCCCGATGGACGACTGCAAGTGACATCGTTTATCCCATCGCCACGAGGCGACTACCGCCGCGTGTTGGTCATGGCGGCCAAGACGGGAACGGTTGAAGAGACGTTGCTGTACAATCAAGTTGGCAAGTTGGTAGCCCACGCCCGGATGAGCGATCATCAATACTACGCGGCCATCGACTGGTCGCTGCCACATCGCGTCGCTGTGCAATTGCATCCGGATGTCGGCGAGCCATTGTCGTTCGCTGTGGATGCTGGCCTATATTTGATCAATCAACCGGTAGCCAGCAGCAACGGCTTCATGCTGCCCGACAGCACCGGTATGAGCACGGTGGATTTAGTGCAAGCCAATGCGTCGATGCAATCCGCATCGTTGCCGGCCCAACGCACACTAGCCACCCCCGTATCCACCGGAGGCCAAACCCTGACTCCCACGCCACCGGTCTATCGCACGGACACAGCCAGTCCCACCAGCCCTGGTTGGCAGAATTACATTGTGCGTTGATTCGATCGCTGCCAATCCAGCGCCAAACGGATGCTGCACTTGCCTAAGAGTGGTGATCAGCTTCCGTGTCCGAGCTATCCGCTCCACGTTCCGCTGATCGTCACGGTATCTGAATGATGGCAAATGCAGTAACGGCCAGCATTAGAATGCAGGCAGCGCTATACTGTTGCTCTTAACTGCCGAGCCGAATGCTCGCAGCACGCCTTCGTCAATCATGAATCGCGTGACCACGCCGCGTGGAAGAATCTTACTAGAAAACTGCACGCGATCATCCTCAGCCAGAGTGTCAAAGGCCGCTATCAATGGCTCCGGCATTGCGTTGGCTTGAAGGTTCTGTGCAAAGCGCATGAGTTCTGCCAGTCGCAGCGATCCGGTCAGTGGCGGAACTTCGCTGGGAGGCGTCGCCACATAACGGTCGATAGCCGACAGGAGCGGACTATCACCGCTTGCGTCAACGCTCAGCAGGACCATATTGGGGGCCGTGGCGACATGAAGTGTTAGGCGGTTGCCCAGGAGCCGACTGGCTGCAGGGTCGTCAGCCGGAACCGCCAGTTGCACGCGATGCAGGTCAAATTCCTTGTGCTTACCATAATAAAACTGAACTTGCTGGCCCTCAGGCTGGGGCAGTTCCTTGACAAAACTCTGCACCGCTTGGGCAACCTCCTGGCCGTCGGCAACACGCAGGCCCAGCAGAGCCGTCAGCGTTTCACTCTGTAAGCTCCAACTCATGGCCCCATCCAAGACCCCCTCATCAATCGATCGCTCGGCCACGGCGATGAACCGCTCGACAAACTTTCGAACCAACGTAACCTGCTCTTCTGTTAGCTCGGTATCAGACAGCGGATTTTGGGTGGACGCATTGCCTGGTAACGACGACTGGAACTGTTCCAAAGCTGCACGTAGTTCCTGTTTGGCAAGTATTCGTTCGGCTTCAGTAGGCAGCGTGGCGGTGACTCGTACGTCAAGCGATGAGTGCGGTAGTTTCAAATTCGTCAGTTGAGAGCGCAGGCCAGTCTGAGAGTCCATTTGATTGGCCAGCTGGCTGCCCTGCAGGAACTGGATCGCGGCATCGACCAACAGAGTGCGCTCGGCCGGGTCAATCAACATACCAAACACCATTTGCTGCGTTTCTTGGATCAACGCCTGCATCTGTTGCAACTGCTGCAACTGCTCTTGGCCGGCTTGGCGAGCCCGCTCCAATTGTTGTTCTAATTGCTGGTCCAGTTGCTGAGCCAAACCACGCTCGAAGCCAGATTGAATTTGGTCAATCGCCACTTGACGCATCTCTGCAGGTATCTGCAGCAGGTCCAATCGCACACCGATGCTGTATCGTTGAGGCAAATCGCCTAGCAGCTCGATCGGATCGTCGGGAACTTCGGCTAGCGATTCTGCGGAAGCCCCAAAGTACATCCAGTTGTTGGCGATTCTGACAATCATCACCTGTCCCCCGGCGGCTAACTCGTACAGTCCCTCGGCCAGCTCGGTGGGCTCGATGCCCATGCTTGCGAGCGTTTGAAACCACTGCTTGTAATCTGTGGTAGGCACGCATATTTGGAAGCTAGGCTCAGGGCCGTCATAAGAAACCGTAACGGCAATTGGCTTGGTGCGGTCTAGTCCCTTGGAGTAAAAAGTCGTCACCATTTCCATGACGCCTGTCACTTCTGCCATGCTGAATGCAGACAGCAGGTAGGACATCTCTGGCATCATCCGCTCCAGCGGTGCAATCGAGATCACGGCCACGTGCTTGATCGGCGCCTGTGCCCTGACGGTTGCCAGTGTCGAAATCGCCAGCGCGTGGATGCACAGAACTGCCAAGAGAATTCGTCGACTCGGTCGCATGTCTTCAACTCCTGATTGTCGTTGCCAACTGCGAGCACGTATAGCTAGCCAGCAGCGCCCACAGCACAACTCTCAGCGTAACGCACCGAAAAGAGGCTGAACAGATGTTGTGTCAGGCTGTTTAGCCCAATCAACCGGCATGTCCAGCGCTAAAATGTACGCGTTTAGCGTTCGCGAAAGACAATACGGCCTTTGGTTAAGTCGTAAGGAGATAGCTCGACACGCACCTTGTCGCCAGGAACGATACGGATAAAGTTTTTGCGCATCTTACCAGCCACGTGCGCCAGCACCTCCGTGCCCGTGTCCAGCTGAACTCGAAACCGAGTATTCGCCAGCGCCTGGACCACAGTGCCTTCGACCTCGAAGGCCTCTTCTTTCTTTGACATAAGCTTTCCTAAGTTGAATGATTCAGTTTCGCCAGCAGTTTAAACCACACTTGGTTACGGAGCGTAATTTCAAACTCGATGATCACATAAACCGCTACGTAAGCCAGGTGCGTCAGTTTGGGGGTTACCGCAGAGCGGTCCCTTGCTGAGGCAGCGGGTTGGGAATTGATCGAATGTGCGATTCAATTTACTGCACAGTTTCGGCGAGCTGCCAGTTTGGGCAGCCAATTTCCAGCACCGCAAGTACAATGCTAGCTCCCTACCGCGCAGTCGTGAGCCTAATGTTATAGATAATGACCCTACCATCCGTCCAGGATTCTGCCGCCAGTTCGCAGCAAATCTCTCCAGAACAGTTTGCCTTTTTGGTTTGTCAGCCGGGCACCGAAGCGGTACTCAAACGAGAATTTGCATCGCCCAGCCACGATTACCGGTTGGCATTTTCACGACCAGGGCTATTAACGCTGAAAGCAAATGAGGGCAGGCCCGGCCAGCCGCTCGCACTACCAGCCCATCCACTGATTCGCCGCGCTGGCTGGGTATTGGGCCAGATTCGGGGCGGAATCGCCCAGCCCATGCTTGAGCGAGTACTTGAGTTGGCTACTGCGCATGGGCTGGCCGATTCGCAGACCGACATGCACGTCTTCCAACGCGATAGCAATTTGCCTGGCCATGGTGGTTTCGAGCCCGGTATTACTCCGTTGGCCGAAGAAATCGCCCACCAGCTTGGCAAAATCTGGCCAGTGGCGGTCGCGGTAAACGGCGACTGTGTGATAGGCCAGCAGATTCTGAATGTTATCATCGTCGAGCCCGATTACTGGATTGTGGGGCAACACACGGCGTGCGATACCATCGACTGCTGGCCAGGAGGCGTCGCCAGGATCATCGAGCCCGAGTTGATGGTCAGCCGCGCCTATCTGAAAATGGCTGAAGCGATTCGGTGGAGTCAATTGTCTTTGCAGGCCGGCGACGCAATCGTAGAAATTGGCAGCGCTCCAGGCGGGGCAACTCAGTGTCTCTTAGACATGGGGCTGCGAGTGACGGGAGTCGATCCGGCTGAAATGGATCCCAGTATTTTGGAGCATCCTCGCTTCACACATTGGCGATCGAAGGCGGCGGGCGTCAAGCGCAGAGGCTACCGCGAATTCCGTTGGTTGGCTGCCGACGCCAATGTGGCTCCAAACTACACGTTGGACCTCGTCGAGGACATTGTGAACTACCCCACCAGCCGACTCGAAGGACTTTTGCTGACGCTCAAGCTGCCCAGTTTCGATTTGCTGGAGCATCTGGAGGACTATGTTAAGCGCATCCGCAGCTGGCATATGGAACGAGTTCAGGTACGACAGCTGGCTCATAATCGCCGGGAATTATGCGTCGTCGCGGCCAGGAAAGCATAGCGTTACCTTGGGTCTGGCGGACACATTCGCCAGATTGTGGAATTCCACGGTAATATTTGGCGACTGGCCACGTTCCGGCGCATGACGCAACCGGGAGCGAAGTCACTTTAAGATTTGGCTTCGAACTAGGCGCGTGGATGCGCCTTGAGGTAAATCTCGCGCAGGTTGGCGGTTGATAAGTGCGTGTAGATTTGCGTCGTGACCAGACTCTTGTGGCCCAGCAGCTCCTGTACGCTGCGGATGTCGGCACCGCGGTCGATCAGGTGTGTGGCAAAGCTGTGGCGCAACGTGTGTGGTGATGTGCGTGTGTCCAGCCCAACCTGCGCGATGTACTTCTCCAGCATACGTCCCACGCTGCGGACTGTCAGCCGCGTACCAAAGCGATTAACAAAAACCGGAGCCTCGGCACCTTTGGGGATACGCGGAGATAGCTTGCGAACCGACAAATACTGTTTCAGAGCGGCGATGGCAAACGTGCCCAGCGGTGCTAGTCGTTCGCGACGTCCTTTACCGCGAACGCGCGTGATCGCTTCGGCCCAGTCGATATCGCCGTCGTTCAGACCCACAACTTCGCTGACACGCAATCCAGCCGAGTACATGGTTTCCAAAATGGCCCGATCGCGAACCCCACCACTTTCGGCCACAAGCGGTGCTTGCAACAACTGACCAATCTCAGAACTGGTCAAAAAGTGAGGTAGTTTTCGCCCGCCGCGCGGATTTCGCAGCGGTTTGGCTGGATTGGACGGGCTGAGTTGTTGCCGCTGTGCATAACGATAGAAGCTTCGTAGCGAGGCTAGCTTGCGAGAGATGCTTGATTGAGCGTACCCCGCCTCGTGTAGGGCTGCCACATAGCCTCGCAGATCGCGTGGCGTGACATCCTTGGGTTGAATATTCTTGCCCAACGAGTCGACCAAGAAATCCGCCAGGTCTATCAGATCTTCGCGATAGGACTTGATCGTCAAGTCCGACGAATTCCTTTCGATGGCTAGGTAATGCAAGAATTGAGCAACATACTGATGCATGATACGATTAAACTCGTACTCAATCCAATGGTGCTCGTACTCGAAACGGAAAGTTAGATTATGGGTACGAGTAGCTTTGTAATGGGTGGCCAGCGCTGGCACGAACTACTTGAACTTGAAAGTTGCTCTTCGTTCACAGCATGCTTGGGGATCTAGCGCCAGTTGGTTACCAGCCTTAGATCATGTCTTCTTCTTGCCGAATTTCAAACCGTCGATGTGGGGCGGGTTGGGACTGATTGGCAAAAGGAGTGTGACACGGTGCGTGGTCAGACTCCTGGGCAAAGGCCAGCTCACGAACCTTCTTGCTCATTACTGCTGCGTCGTACCAGGAGAAACTAAGTTGTGGATCGGCGGCGTAGCGGCCCAAGGTACGAAGCATTTCAATGCGATTGTTGTCATTGAAAATGAAGATGTAGCGCTCTTCGCCTTTGAGCATCGCTAGGATGTTAATTTCCTCGTGGGCCATGCCTGCCTCCTTGCAGCATGTCTCAAGTGGTATCTCATGTGGCTCGGCAGCGCACGGGTCTGGTCCACGCGGGGTCAGTCGCGTCTGTGCCAGCCGCACCGCTAGGCACGCTGGGTTGCTGTGCCGAAACGGTTGAAGCGGTCCGTCCTGGACCAATTCTGCGTCGTGCCGTGATGATCATGCTGGCAATCGAGACTGACTCGGTTTGCTAGCCGATCAAGAAGCCTGTGCGCGCTGCAAACGACTGTGCCTAGTCGTCCCGCGTGCCTAGCGTGAGTATCGGTCGATAGGCCACCGTAAGATCAAGCGGCTTTTATCCTGCCCTCCACGGGCCACGAGCGTCTCGGCCAGGTGAAGATGGCAGCAGAAACGAATAAAATCCTCGCTTCTCTGCAAGTAACCTTGCCAGCCACCGAAGCGCGCATCGTCGCGGAAATAAAAATAATCCGCCAGCTGCTCGGTGAAATCTTCATCATGACCGTTAAACGTGGCCATGTGAGAAATGATCGGATCGTGTTGAGCCCTCAAGATCGGCGGCTCGGCCTGCGGTGAGTCGGGTATAAAACCGCGCGGATCGGGCCAGTTGGCAGGCAATTGACCTTCGGCCATCGCTAGCGGATTGCCAGCTTCATCCAGCTCGACCAGTTCTGCCCATGACGGTTGCAGCGGTTGATCATCAGGCAGCGTCTGTTCCACCGCTTGTCGATCCTCTGTCAACAGCGCCAGGCTACCTTCGCTGTCAACAGCGCTGTCAACAGCGGCAAGATTGCTGCTATCGGATGCGCTGCTGACTCCAGGTGTCTGCGATTTGAGTTGCTCTGTCGCCAGCGCTCGTTGTGATTCCAAATGAACCCAGCGCGGAATCTTCTTTTCCTGTTTGGTCCCCCACGGCAATCCATATCCGGGCAACACCGGGTGGAAGCCGGGGTTGGCCGCATACCAACTGACCTTCATCGTCATCCGTGGTGGATAGTAAGGTTCGTAATCCGTAATCGCGCCGACCATCACCACATCCACGCCCAAGAATTGCGCTAAGGCTTGAAAGTCATCGCCACTGGCCAGCGGACGCCCAAACTGCTGCATGCGGTTTTGCACTGCTCCCAGCGGTAAGACCTCGAAGCCCCGTATCGACTGCAGCTCGTTCATATAGGCTAAGGCGACGCGATTGCCGCTGAGCGTCGGTTGTTCGCTCTGATTGAAGAACGGCAACACCGCTACTGTCTTGATCTGCGGGAACGGATTGACCAGCTGCTGCTTGTGTCGCACATCCGGCACAAGCGCACAGCCCACTAGGCTTGTCGCACAGCAAAATGCCATGAAGCCGCGAAGGCACAGGTTAAGAATTGTATTTTGGGAGGCAGCTATTCCGGCAGCGGGCACTGCGGATTCCTTGTTTTGGCGGTGAACTCGGCTTGACGCAGATTCAAGCCCAGAAAGAACCACAGCCAACTTGCGGCGCTGTTCGCGCCAAGTGCCCCCCATGGCACATTGAGAGGTATCGGCATAATCGGCACAGTCACTTGAGAGCAATTCAATGGAATGCAAAGCGGTAGCTGACTTTGAAACACAGTAGCGATCTTCGCCCCCATGGCTACCTTCGTCAGTAGGTGGAGAATTCTGCTTTCAATGACAAGCCAGCCGCGCTCTGACCAATGTAGCTACCTAAACCGTCCATTAGGTCTTTGACTGCATAAGGCACTAGCTTGTCAGAGCATGCCCGTTTATCCTGAGTACATTAAATAGTCTTAAAGTACCTTCCAGATCTAACGTAATCTCGCGCGACCAATTTACATGCCGATCAAATTGAAATGCAATCATTGCGGGCGGCAGCTGACCGTACCCGATGCAGCGGCCGGTAAGCATGGCAAGTGTCCTAAATGCCAGCAGACGCTCCGCATTCCGACTACCGGGGCCACAGAATCGAAGGTCGCCAAACCCACTCAGGCAACACCAGAAATCTCTAGGCTGCAACTGGATTCTGTGCTGGACCAAATGGGCATAGCCAAGAAAACCGGGCCTGTTTGTCCAGAGTGCCGCAGTGATCTGAAGCCGGGAGTCGTGGTGTGTGTTACCTGCGGATTCAACTTGCAGACCAAGCAGAAGATCAGTGGCTATCAGGCTCAGGCTATCCGCCCGGAATTCGACAATTTGCACTTACAACAGGCCGTTGATAATATGAAGCGCGACGACATGATCTCGTCACGCGTCGACAAGGCTTCGCTGCCTTGGTGGGCCATGGCTTCGTTCTTGATTGGGGCGTTGATCCTGTGCGGTGCTGGAGTGGTCCTGGTGGAAGCGAACTTTGGCGAGATCGAACTAGCACCGGAAGATACTCGCTGGGGCAAGCTTCAGCGGTTGCCGGTGCTGGTTTTGCTCGGTGGAACCGCAGGGATTACCGGTGTGACTCTGGCACTATTTTCCCATCTGAACATCTGTAGCTACGGCTTTCAGCAAAAGGTTAAGCTCGGACTGGCTTGCTTTTTTCTGCCGATCTTGTTTTCCGTACCATACGCTATCAAGCATTGGACTGACAACAAGGCTCCGGTCAAGGGCTTGCTCATCGCCAGCGGATTCATTGCCGCAGGTGTCGCGATGATTCTCTCGGGCGGAGGCTTTGGCAAGTTGGACGGAATCTTGTGAGCGCGCTTCGCCATTGCAGTCTAATTCTCGTTGCGGCGAGCTTGGCCAGCGGTTGCCAATCAAACTCGCGGCAGCCCTGGGACCTCAGTCAAACTCAATACGTTGGCTCGGCGGCCTGCATCACCTGTCATCAGGATCAAGGCCAGGCGCACCGCGACTCGCACCACGCTCTGGCCATGCAGCTTGCCACTCCCGATACTGTCTTGGGCGATTTCAACGACGCCACCGTCCAGCACTACGGAATCGTCAGTCGTCTCTATCGCCACAATGGAAAATACTTGGTCCACACCCAGGGACCAGACGGTCAGATGCAGGATTACGAAGTGCGATTTGTCTTTGGACTAACTCCCCTGCAACAGTATATGGTCGAATTCCCCTCAGCCACCACAGCAAGCTCTGGCTTGCCTGCTACAGGCCAGTCGTCTTTACCCCAAGCTGACGAGTTGCCGCGAATACAGGTGCTGCCGCTGTGCTGGGACACGAAGCAAAATCGCTGGTTTTACTTAAATCCGCCCGATGTCGCTGAGCGACTCGACCCGCGCGATGACCTGCATTGGACCGGTATCGCGCAGCGCTGGAATAACATGTGTGCTGACTGCCACAGCACCAATTTTCAGAAGAACTTCACGCCTGGCAGTTTCGTTTCGCTAGACCAGCACGCCCCGACCACCGTCAACCAGCCGACGCAGACCATGGGGCACTACCGCTCGACCTTCAGCGAGATCAGCGTGGGTTGCGAGTCCTGTCACGGGCCCGGTAGTCTGCATGTCGAACTGGCCGGACGCTGGTTTCCAGGCTGGAATAGCCAACGCGGCTACGGATTAGCCAATCTGAAGCGCTCGGCAGAGGATCAAATTCAAGCCTGCGCCCCGTGCCATAGTCGCCGCACCATCGTGGCTGGTGGCTTTCAAGCTGGCAATAACTTTTACGATCACTACCAAGACAATCTGCTGGTCTGGCCGGTTTATTATCCGGATGGTCAAGTGTTGGACGAGGACTACATTCACGGATCGTTCCTGCAAAGCAAAATGTATCACAAAGGCATTCGCTGTACGGACTGCCACGATCCACACACCGCCCAGTTGAAACACTCGGGCAATGCCGTCTGCACATCCTGTCATCAGCACCCGGCTGCCAAGTACGATTCGCCGGCGCATCATTTCCACGCTCCAGGCAGTGCTGGTGCCCAGTGTGTCAACTGCCACATGCCAACCACGACCTACATGCAAGTTGATGCGCGCCACGATCATTCGCTGCGCATTCCGCGCCCCGACGTTAGCCTGCGAATCAACACTCCCAACGCCTGCGCCGGTTGTCACTTGAAGCCTGAAAACGTCGACCCCGACAAACGTACCCAACTGGCTCTGTATCAGGACTGGCTGCATGCTGCTCGTTTGGGGGACACGCAAGTCGCCGCCGAGATTGAGCGTGCCAATCGCTGGTGCGACCAAGCCTGCCAGCGCTGGTATGGAGAACGGCAACGTGAACCGCACTGGGGCGAAGCGATCGCGGCCGGTCAAAAGCGCGCTCCAGAAGCGCTCGAACCGCTGGAGAAACTGCTGAAGACGCGCGGCGATGCTGCCCCGGCCATTGCCCGAGCGACAGCTTTGCAAGTACTCTCAGAGTTGGACTCGTTGGCGGCTGGGCGCCAGGCGGTCGAAGCAGTCCATGATGCGCATCCGCTGGTTCGCAGCGCTGCTGCCAACGCTCTAACCGGCCATGCTGACGCGGCTCAGGCCGCCAGACTATTGGAGCACGCGTTGGCAGATCCGGTACGAGTGGTGCGCGTTGAAGCCGCGCGAAATCTGCTCGAGTTTCCTGACCGAGTACGCAGTCTGCACAACACCAGCGCCTTCCAGTCGGCACTCAAGGAATTGCGGACCGGGCTATTGGAAAACAGCGACCGTTCCGGAGCACATTTGGCTCTCGGGACAATTGCCGAACAATTGGGGTTGGAGATCGAAGCCATACGCAATTATCAAACAGCCATCGTGGTCGAGCCAGCGACGATAGGTCCCCGCACTAATTTGGCAGCGCTACTTGGGCGTCGATTGGAACAACAGCCTTCGATGCCCGAAGCTCAACGCGCCGAACTGCAGTCCCAAGTGCAGCAGTTGCGCGCCGAAGAATTGCAACTGTTAGCGCGCGACGTGGGTTTGCTCGACCCTCCACCAGCGATGCTTGTGTTTCGCTATGGTCTGGCGCTGTATTTGGATGGGCAATTACAAGCCGCCTCGCAGCAATTGATTCGCGCCGCAGAATTGCAAAGCGATGACGCAATGTTAGCGCTGTCAGCCGCCGAGGCCTTGGAAAAATTGAAGAATTGGCAGCAAGCTGAGCAGTGGGCCAACGAAGCTCTGCGCCGCTGCAACGCGAGTCGCAGTACGCGAGATGAATCGACGCGAACTAGCGCAACCGTTGCTTTGCAGCGCATTGGACAGGGGCGACAGGCTGATCCGTAACCGTTCGCGCGCTTTTGGGGGCGAGCCAAGCGAGGCCGCTGTGAATGAGTTGAAAATGCTGCCGGCAGCTGGAGCACTCGTACGAAAGTCTAGATTCGCTTGGTTGGGCACCAGGCGAGCCGGCCCATGGCGAAAAATAACTCGGGGAAACGGTACCGCTTCTCCATCGTCCACTCCGTGATTCCAGCAGATCGCGATGACAAACTACCCAAATCAGCATTATCAGTTCATTACTGGACGGATCGCAGAATCAGCGGTGCGGTCGATCGTTGCCGAACTGGCCGCCAAGTTTGGCTTCAACTACTCGATCCAAGTACTGCCGATAACTGTCGCTGCGCTCATGACCGGTCGCTGGCTGCTGCGGCACCTGCAACTAGATCCAGCTGCGACGACGCTGGTACTACCTGGCTACCTGGTTACCGACCTGAGCTCCATTCAAGCTGCAGTTGCCATTCCAGTCCAATGTGGTCCGAAAAACATCGTTGATCTGCCGCTGTTTTTTGGCGCAAATGCACCGTCGAGCGATGGGTTGGATGCCTACGATATTGAGATCATCGCGGAGATCAACCACGCCGATCGACTACCGTTGGGAGAACTGCTGACCCTAGCCCAACAATTGGCAGCTGACGGGGCCGACATGATAGATCTCGGTTGTACGCCTGGCCAACCTTGGGCTGAAGTCGGTCTAGCGGTGCAGTTGTTGCGTCAACATGGCCTGCGCGTCTCGATCGACTCGTTTGATGCCGCTGAGGTGTCGGCCGCCTGCGGGGCTGGTGCAGAGTTGGTGCTGTCGGTCAACAGCCACAACTGGCAATTGGCTGCTGACCTGCCCTGCGAAGTCGTGGCCATCCCCGATTCGCCGCAAGACATCGACAGTCTTTTTAGAACAGCGGAGCGTTTGCAGAACGCGGGCGTAAGCTTTCGACTGGACCCGATTCTCGAACCGATCGGACTTGGGTTAGCGGCCAGTCTTGATCGCTATGCCCAGTGCCGGCGGCGCTTTCCGGATACCTCGATAATGATGGGCATTGGCAACTTGACCGAAATGACCGATGTCGACTCAGCCGGCATCAACACCTTGCTGTTGGGATATTGCCAAGAGCTATGCATCGGCAGTGTGCTGACGACGCAGGTCATCAATTGGTCGCGTAGCAGCGTTCGCGAATGTGATTTGGCGCGCCGCTTAGTCCACTACGCCGTCCAGCAGGGCATTCCGGCCAAGAACATCCAGCCTCAACTCGTCACACTCCGCGACCCGCGCGTCCGCCAGTTGTCCGCCACAGCGCTGGCTGAAATGAGTACCGCCATTCGCGATCGCAACATCAGGATTTTTGTTGCCGATGGACAGATTCATGCGCTATCGGCTGGAGTCCACGTTTCCGGCAACGACCCGTTTGATGTCATGCAACAACTAGTCGCCAGCCCCATTGGACGAACGTTGGACCCCGAGCACACCTTCTATCTGGGCTTTGAAATGTGTAAAGCTTCGATTGCCTTAGCCCTCAGCAAGAATTACGAGCAAGACGAGGCCCTGACCTGGGGCCACTTGACCCAACCGGAAAAATTTCATCGCCTGAAACGCAAAGCCTAGTCGTCACTTCAACGTACCAGGTTTTGATGGTCAATGCGCAGATGGCCGATAATACGGTTTGCTCGCTGCATACAGCTCGAGCCTGGACTTCAGGGATTCCACCAGAACTGGGGCACCAGCCTGTTCCGCTTGTGATAGCGCGGTTTGAACTGCATCGACAGCATCGGCAAATCTCCCGACAGCAGCATAGGCTGCGGCCAGCGTATCTAGAAGTCCAATCGCTTGGTCTTGGCTGGACATCTTAGCCGGGTCCTGCAAGATTTCGCGGATATTAGACTCGGCAAGTGCAACCGCTTCCGCACCGGATCTAATTTCCGGTCGAGCGTCGGTGGCTAGTAGCCATGCTAGATTATTAGCCGCCATTACAAGATGCGAATCTAAGCTGACAGCGGTACGATAATGGGCAATGGCCCCCTCTACATCTCCCTGTCCATCCAACAACAGCCCATACTCCAGATGATGTGACGCCGGATTGGAGACCAATGGAATGGCATGGTCTAAATGGTAGCGCGCTTTGGCGAAATTTCGATGATCAATATGATACCTGGCTAAGCGCGAGTGCGCTTCACCCATGCTGGGATTCAATTCAAGAGCTCGCTCGTACAGCGGTAGCGCTTCATCGCGACGCTGGAGGGCATCTAGGACAACGGCTTTGTTGTAATAGGCATCGGCGAAAAGTGGCTGTCGTTGGATGGCGAGGTCATTAGCCATTAACGCCTCGTCGTACCGACCGTCATCCAGCAGTCCGCCTCCGAGGTTCGAGTAGTTGCGAGCGACATCGCGCAGGGTCTGCATGGGCCAGTTACACATGACGGCAACAATTCCCACGACGAGCGCACCCGGCAACCACAGACGAGCCTTTCCTGGTCGCCCGATCACAGGCATCCACTCGGGCAATCTTGCGAGGCCAGCAGAAGCAAACAAAATCGCCACCGGAACCAGCGGATAGCGATACCTAGCGACCACGAAGAATAAGACTGTCGACGCGGCCAACAGCACAAATAAACCGTAAAAAACCCACAACTCCCGCCAATGCTGTCGTGTGACCCACGCTCCCCACACGGCCAAAGGCATGAGGATGCCAAAGTGCCACAGTCGATATAGCCACCGCAATACAAGCGAATACTCGGCATACAAGTCGATGGACTCGGAATCCACCAGTTCAATGGCGTGAATTGTCAGCAGCGACTTCCAGGCCAGCAGCTTCATCCAGTCCAAGGGCTGGCTGAAAATATAGTCCGCCGATCGTCGCAACCAGAAACTGGACACCTCGCCGGGGGATAATGACCTGCCAACTGACTGCTCGGCCAGTCGAATAGCATCCTGTCGCTCATACCGAGGGTCTCCGCGACCTGATTGCAGCGGCTGATAGGTTCCGTTAGCCCCCGCATGATTGCCGATGAAAAAGTTAGGCCCAACTTGAGAAGTTGTCAGTAAGAATTCGCCGCCGACGTAGTAATTGCGCAGGCCGACAGGCAGCAGGACGAGCGCCATGGCTGCTGTAAACAGCCCAGCTCCTGCCCAGCGCTTTGTTCGCGGTTGCTCAGAGAATTGTAGTAGAATCCAAGCCAACATCAGCGGGAATGCAATACGCGCATTCTCTCGGTTCAGCGTTAGGGCTGCCAGCGTGACTCCTGCGGCTGCCAACCATGGCCAGGTTCGTCGATGTTGAGCTTCGACCATCAGCCACAATAAAGTGCTGACCAATAGCAGATCCAAGGCGGCTTTTTGAACTAGGCCGTCAAAAAAGATTGCGGCAGGATAAACTGCCAGCATCAAGCCAGCGAACCAGCCGGCTCGCAGCCCAAACAGCCGATTCGCGCACTGGGCGATTAAGACACAAGAAACAGCCCCGAATACCGCCTGCATCACACGGACAATCGTCAAGCTATGACCCAAAACAGCGTAGACGATGGCCAACAGGTAAGGATATAGCGGTGACTGGTAAAACACCTCTGTCCCCAACCATTGCCCAGCAGCGATTTGTTGAGCCCACGCGTCGTAAGCTCGACCATCAATCAGCAGCGTCGAGAAGGGCAGTGTGCCAGCGAGTTCACCCAGGTAAATCAGCCGCACGGCTAGTGAAGCTACCAGAATGCATAGCAACTGAACGAGCTTTTGCCGGGGCGTTGATTGGAGTGTTGCGAGCAGCGATGGGGGGCGGTCGGCGGGGGCTGCCCGCTGTGATGCGGCGGGGACTCTCAGTTGCGTTCTGTTCCATCGACCCTGACGCGTTGACCGGCTCTTTTTCAAGCGACACCAACAGGAAATAGACAGGGAAGCAAGCACCAAAGCGGATAGCTGGAACGCCGCCACTCGCATCAAGGGTTCGGCCTCAACGGGCCAATCAAGAACTATCCGGAGCCAGGAATGCGAATGGACGAGCAGTTTAACAGATCAGCCACTCAAATGGAGTTGTCAACTTGAATATATTGCACAATCCAATAGGCCAAAAGCCCATTCGTCCCCATCAGCACTTGGTATCGCCAAACGGTGATTGAATGCTTTTCACCCTCTGGCGATCGCGGCTCTCAGATATCCACCGTCTGGTGAGGTTAGTAACGGAACTAAGCTTCATCGCTGGCTCGTAGCGCCGGCGTTACCAGCAGCTGATGGTCGCAGAATTCGTTTGACGAAAAATAGAGCGCCAGTTCGCGAGCAGCGCTCTCAGGGCTGTCGGATGCATGCACGAGATTCATTTGCCGCGAACTAGAAAAGTCGCCACGAATGGTTCCTGGATTGGCCTTCAACCCGTTGGTTGCACCCAGCATATCGCGAATCAGTCGAATGACGTCCAGGCCCTCGATCGCCATCGCCACGATGGGAGCCGAAGTGATGAACGCCTCCAGGCTAGGATAGAACGGTTTGGAAACGTGTTCAGCATAGTGCTGCTTGGCCAGCTCGGGGGTAACTCGCAGCATCTTCAGGGCTACGATATTCAGCCCTTTGGCTTCAAAGCGGGCAATGATTTGCCCCATCAAACGCCGCTCGACGCAGTCTGGCTTGAGCAATACCAAGGATCGTTCCAACATAATTAGCGGTCTCCGGTCATCCAAAGCGTGAAAACGAGTGAGCGACAACCGTGGAGCCGACAACCTCAGGTTCCACGGAGAGGCAGAATTGTGGCTTGATTCGCCGCTGGCGCGAAGTCGGCTCAGGCAAAAACAGCCGAAAATGGCGGTGCTCCATGGTTCAAAACGCTTGTCAAACGCAAGTTTCGAGTCGGATTTGTTCAACTCGAACGATTGGGTGAACCCTGCCTACGCCAGGCGGTCTTTTAGGCGAGCGGCCGATTTTGTAGCTGCCTTTGCCTGACGTTGAGCGAGCTGCCAATATGAATACACCAGTAGCTGCCGGCGCCAGACGGTGGAAAGGCAGCTCGCCCAGTGGACTCAAATCTCATCGAGACTTGAGCAAAACGGGGGGGGCAAGTATCATGCTTGGCTTACCTGATTCCGCCCCGAGTACACCGGTTTTGGCCTCGGCTGTCGGCTGACTATCACCAATGGAAATAACCGTATGCGGCATTTGTTGTCGGCGCTGGTTCATAACGTGCCTGGCGTTCTATCCCATATTTCTGGACTTTTGGCTTCGCGCGGCTACAACATCGACTCGTTGGCCGTCGGTGAAACGGAGAACCCGGGTCTGTCGCGCATGACCTTTGTGGTCGTTGGCGATGACCGTGTTTTGGATCAGGTGCGCAAGCAACTGGAAAAGGTCGTGACGGTTGTATCTGTCGAAGATATTAGCTCCTGCGATTTTGTCGAGCGTGATTTGATGCTCATCAAAGTCCGCTCCGACGGTGGCCAGCGAACGGAAATTCGCGAGTTGGTCGAGATTTTTCGCGGGCGCGTCGTCGATGTTGGCGCCACGGAACTGATGATTGAAATCGCTGGTCGCGAAAGCAAAATCGAAGCCTTTATCGAGCGCATGCGACCCTATGGTATTGTCGAGGTCAGCCGCACCGGTCGCATCGCATTGGTGCGCAGCGGACAGCGTAGCTCCGAACCTGCCGAAGCGATTGCCAACTTGGCCGAATGACAGACCTGCTCGTTTTCACCCGATCGCGGTCACTGCTGCCGCTCACTCAATAACCCCAATTTTCCCGCTGAATTCTGAAAGATTTCCATGGCCGCAAAGATTTACTACGACAACGACGCCGACCTGTCGGTGCTCAAGAACAAGACTATTGCTATCCTGGGTTACGGTTCGCAGGGGCACGCGCAAGCCCAGAACCTTCGCGAAAGTGGCTGCAAGGTTGTGATTGGTCAGCGTCCAGGCAGTAAGAATTATGACCTGGCGGTCAGCCACAACTTCAAGCCCGTCGATGTGGCTGAGGCCGTCAAGCAAGCTGACATCGTCAACATTCTGTTGCCGGACGAGGTGCAAGGCGACATCTATCGCAATCACATTCAACCCAACCTGCAGCCTGGCAACGTGCTGATGTGCTCGCACGGTTTTAATATCCACTTTGGCCAGATCGAACCGCCCGCCGGCATTGACGCGCTGTTGGTCGCCCCCAAGGGGCCAGGCCACTTAGTACGCAGTGAGTTCGTCAAAGGTGGCGGCGTGCCGGGCTTGATCGCTCTTTCCGACGGAGCCAGTGACACCACTTTCAAAATCGGATTGGCCTATGCCAAGGGTATTGGCGCGACTCGCGGAGGTGTGATTCACACAACCTTTGCCGAAGAAACTGAAACCGACTTGTTCGGCGAACAGGTTGTTCTGTGTGGTGGCGCGAGCGCACTGGTCAAGGCGGCCTATGAAACTTTGGTCGAGGCCGGCTATCAACCAGAAATGGCCTACTTTGAGTGTATGCATGAGCTGAAGTTGATCGTCGATCTGTTCTATCAAGGCGGTCTGAACTACATGCGGTATAGCGTCTCGAATACCGCCGAGTACGGCGACTACGTGACCGGCCCGCGGATCATCACCGACGAGACCAAGCAAGTCATGAAGCAAGTGCTGAGGGAAATTCAGGAAGGCAAGTTTGCCCGTGAATGGATTCTAGAAAATCGAGCTGGTGCCCCGGCTTTCAAGTCTCGGCGACGTCTGGAACGTTCGCATCCGATCGAAGAGGTCGGCAAGCGCTTGCGAAGATTGATGAGCTGGATCGACGCCAAAGAAGTTTAATTTAACGGATCGCCTGCGGTGACCAACGGACGTACCCCGCCGATGATTTCTTTGCGCGGGGTGCGCGTCCACAATTTGAAGAATGTGGATGTTGATATTCCCCGCAGTGCGCTGGTGGCCATTTGTGGTCTCTCGGGCTCCGGCAAAACATCGTTGGCGCTCGATACGCTGTACGCCGAAGGACAACGGCGCTACATCGAAAGTTTTTCGACGTATACGCGACAGTTCTTGCAGCGTTTCGACAAACCCGATTACGATCGGATCGACGGGCTAACTCCGGCGTTGGCGGTTACTCGTAGCGGCGCACCGCGCGGCAATCGCAGCACGGTGGGCACCTCTAGCCAATCGCTGGACTATTTGAGACTGCTGTTCTCGAAAGTTGCACAATTGTTTTGCTACGGTTGTGGTCGAAGTGTCCAATCTGCTAGCCCACAGTCGGTAGCCGCCATCGTGCAGCAATTGCCTAGCAGCATCAAGCTAATGTTGGCATGTAGCGTCAGTTGGCAAGACGCAGATCAACGTTCCCAAGTATTGGCCGATCTACAACAGCAAGGCTTTGTGCGACTGATTGCTGGCCAGCAGATTTGGCACTTGAGCGACGATCGTCGAGCCGATCTGGCAAAGGCACTTCCCAAATCGGGCGGCGCCTGGGTTGTCGTTGATCGCTTGCGCGGCGGCATGCTCAGCGATCGGTCCGTGCCCAGTTTAGAAACTGCTTTCGCTCTGGGCGATGGTAGCGTGCGTCTGTGGTGCTCAGGTGACGAGACGCTACTGGAAGAATCGTTGGCAAAATGGATCTCGCCAGCCACACGAGCGGAACTGTCAATCGACAATGTGAGCTGGCTTGGCGTAGATTTTGCGACTCGCCTCATTTGTCCGGCATGTGATATCGACTATCCATCGCCCGAACCGCAGCTCTTCAATTTTAATAGTCCGCTCGGTGCCTGCCCGACGTGTGAAGGCTTTGGCGATACGGTGGACTTGGACATGAGTTTAATCGTTCCCGATCCACGCAAGTCGATCGCCGATGGGGCTATCGCCCCCTGGAATACGCCGTCCTACGCCGGAATGCTGCAGGATCTGTTGCAACATGCCAAGCGATTGAGGATTCCTGTTGATGTGCCGTTTCACCGGCTGACGCCCCAGCAGGTCTCTGTGATTCGCGACGGCAACGAAAAGCTGGGCTATGGTGGCTTGGCCGCATTCTTTGCCTGGCTGGAGCGCAAAAAATACAAGATGCACGTGCGCGTGTTTCTGTCGCGATGGCGCAGCTACCATCGCTGTTCTCAGTGCCAGGGTGCGCGGCTCAAGAAGGAGGCGCTGGCCTATCAAGTCGCTGGACACAACCTGGCACAGCTTTGCAATGCGTCGATCGTGGAACTGACGAAATTGTTCGGTAGTTTAAACGAACAGCTCGACAGCCAGCAGCGGACAATCGCCCGCCAACCGTGGCAGCAGTTATTAGCCAGATTGCAGTACTTGCAGTTGGTTGGGTTGGGTTATCTTTCGTTGGATCGCCCCCTGCGCACGCTCAGTGGTGGCGAAGCCCAACGCGCGGCCCTGACCGCGGCGCTAGGTTCCAGTCTGGTCAATATGCTGTACGTCCTAGATGAACCTTCGGTGGGCTTACATCCACACGACGTCGAGCAATTGGGACAGGCCATTTCTAATCTGACGTGTCGTGGCAATACGGTGGTCATGGTCGAGCACGAGGAAGCGCTGTTGGAGCGCGCTGAGTGGATCATCGAAGTCGGACCGGGAGCCGGTTCAGCAGGAGGTAGAATTGTATACTCCGGTCCACGCAGCGAACTGCTGAAGTCGGATACGTTGACGGGCAGTTATTTGAGCGGCTCGCGCGTGGTGCCCATTCCGGCAGCGCGCCGCCAACCCCGCGGTAGTTTGAAGTTGACCGGTTGCCGCGGGAATAACTTACAGAATCTGGACGTCGAGTTTCCGCTGGGCGTTCTGTGTCTGGTGACCGGCGTAAGCGGTTCGGGCAAGAGTTCGCTGGTGCAAGATACTCTGCATGGAGCGATCTCCAATCGCTTGACGACCGCCCGCCTGCCGACCTTGCCCTACGATAGTCTGTTGGGGCTGAGTCACGTGGATGATTGCATCCTGGTCGATCAAGCCCCTATCAGTCGCTCACCACGCAGCAATCCGGTGACCTATGTTCGCGCCTTGGATGAGATTCGGCGCGTGTTCGCGGAAACCACCGAGGCCAAAATTCGCGGGTTCTCCGCCGGGCATTTTAGTTTTAATGGCCCCTTGGGACGTTGTCCGAAGTGCGAGGGCGACGGGGTGCTGCAGATCGACATGCAGTTTCTGGCCGATGTGTTTCGCACCTGCCCGGATTGCGGCGGTACGCGCTATCGTCACGAAATCTTACAAGTGCGTTATCGCGATCATCATATTGCCGATGTGCTGCAGTTGACCGTTCAGGATGCGCTGCATTTTTTCCGAGGCCAAGAGAAGGTCCGGCACAAGTTGAGTATTCTGGCCAGCGTGGGGCTGGATTATTTGCAACTTGGCCAGCCAGCTACGACGCTCAGTGCAGGTGAGGCCCAGCGTTTGAAACTAGCCAGTTTTTTGGCCACCGCCACCAAACGCAAGACGCTGTTCATTCTGGATGAGCCAACTACAGGACTGCATACGCATGATATCGTTCAGTTGCTCGATTGCTTCGACGCGCTGCTGGAAGCCGACCATTCGTTGATTGTGGTCGAGCACAATTTGCATTTGATGGCGGCAGCCGATTACATCATCGATCTCGGCCCGGGAGCAGCCGAACAAGGTGGACGGATTGTAGCCAGCGGTCCACCAGCCCACATTGCCAACCATCCACAGTCAATTACCGGTCGTTACCTGCGTCAGGCCGCCGATCAGGGGCGTGGATAACCGGTGATCGCCTGTATTTCGCGGTATAACGGCCGCAGTTTACGATACATTTGTAGGTAAATGCGATCATACAGTTGACGATAGAGCTGCACGTTCTCGGTAATCGGTTCGAAGCGCTGGCCAACCCGCACCATCTGGCTCACGGCTGTCGCGTAGTCTGGATAATGTCTCAATCCCACGGCCATGTTGACCGCTGTGCCCAGAAGGCTGGCTTCAAAGGTATGTGGACGTTCGGCTGGTAAAGCACAGATGTCGGCCATGATCTGCATGATGTTGTCACTTTGCGAGCCACCGCCGGCAATTCGCACGACCTGAAAGTTGCAGCCTAATCGGCGCGCGGTCTTTTGTAGGCCCTGCTTGAGCGCATAACCAAGTCCTTCGACGATCGAGCGGTACAAATACGGTCGGGTATGCACATCACCAAACCCCAGCACACAGCCCTTGGCCGCCGGGTCAGGATAGCGCACGCCGGCTCCCCAGTACGGTTGAGTCATCAGGCCCAGGCACCCGGCCGGCACATCGGCTAAAAACTGATCCAGCAGTTTCTCCGGCGATACATTCTGTGTAGCTGCCTGCTGTTGTTCGGCGTGTCCAAACTGGTCGCGGAACCAGGAGATCATCCAAAAGCCCTTGTAGATCATGATTTCGCTGTTGTACATGCCGGCTACTGCGCTCGGGTAGAGCGGTACCAGTCGTTCGACTTCGCGATATCGAGCCGTCACGGCCTGCACGGTGGCTGTCGTTCCCAGGCTCAAGCAGGCGACCTGTTGACTGTTGATGACGCCTGAGCCTAGCACTTCGGCTGCCTTATCAGCGGCTCCGGCCAACAGTGGCAATCCGCTGGGGATGCCCGTTTGTCGCGCCGACAGGTCGGTGATCGTGCCCAGCTGTTGACCTGTGGCAAACAATTGCGGCAGCCGGTCGGTAGGTACGTCGAACAACCGCCGCTTCCAATTGCCTTCCGAATACCAGCGCTGCAGCTTGTAGTCAAACGGCAAATAGCCCACCGTGCTGGCCACGGACTCATGGTATTGGCCACACAACTTGAAATTTAAAAATCCTGATAATGTCAAATACTTGTGCGTGGCGGCAACGACATCAGGCTGGTTTTGCACCAGCCAATTCCATTCAGCGTTCTTGTAGGTGTGCCGCAGCAGTGAATAGATCCCCAGTGGCCTTAGCAATGTTTCGATCGGCGCGGGCAGCAGGCGCTGCATGGCAGCCTTGCGATCATCCAGCCACAGAATGGCTGGCCGCAGCGCCTGGCCTGTGGCATCCACGTTGATCATCGTCGCGCGCTGCGATGTTAGTGAGACAGCGCTCAGTCGCTTGGGCTCCACCACCCGGCGCTGGAGCAATTGATTGCAGGACTGGCACAGCATCGTCCAATAGTAATCCGGGTGCTGCTCGGCCCAGCCGGGCTGCACCGAGAAGTACGGTTCGATTGCCACCTTCTCGATATCCAGTATCTGCCCGCGACCATCGACGATGGCCGCGCGGATTGACTGCGTACCTGCGTCAATTGCCAAATAGTATCCCTCAGTTGTCCAAGCCAAGCATGCCTCCCGGATTCATGATGCCATGGGGATCCAAACTGCGCTTGATCGACTTGAGAATCTCGATCCCACACTCGCCTACCTGAGTCACCATGAGATCGCTGCCCATGCGGCCAACCCCGTGGTGATGCGAAATGCTGCCTCCCTGCTGCACGAAAGTCCTCAGTAGTCCCTGCTGCAGCGTCTGGAACTGCGCCACATCATCGGCGGTGGTCCTCGATTGCATGGGTGCCATGAAGACGACATACAAGTTACAACCGTTTTCGTAGACGTGTGAAATATGGGACATGCTATAGATGGGCTGTCCGCATCGGTCAAAGTATTCATGCACGCCTTTCCAAAGTGGCAACAGGGTCTCCCATGTGACCGCTGTTTCGGCGGTGTCAATCATATACCCGGCATCCATGAACGCATCGCGGAGATAGGATGATTCGTAACGCTGTTGCAGCCAATTCGTCACCGGAGACTGACCAGCCGAGAATCCGCCGTGCCGTTTGGCAATCCTCTTGGCCTGCTGCAGCGCACAGCGTGTAAACGCCATGTTGCCCTCGATGGTCATCATCAACGTACTACGCTGGGGAGGATGGTAACCAAAGCCGCGCAGCAGCCGGTCCTTCCAAGTTCCTTCAAAACCACGATGTTTGAAACCAAATGAAGTCTCGCGACCATCGGAAATGCGAAAGACATGTGGTTTACCGATTTCGCCCTGAATCATGGCGCGCATGGCCTCTGTAGCCGATGCGAAGTCGCGAAAGATGAAGGCTGCCTGTTGTCGATTCTGTGGCCGATGCGGCACCACGCGCCAGGTAACTTCGGTAATCACGCCTAAGACACCTTCGGAGCCAACAAACAGACGATTCAAATCCCAGCCCTGAGCGCAGGCCGGATGTTCCAGCGACTGGAAACTGCCGATGGGGGTCGCTACCTGCAAGGCCACCATCAAATCCACCGCGCGTCCGTAACCCGTGGAACACTGCCCAGCGCCATTGGCCGCTACCCAACCACCGACCGTGGAGTACTCGAATGACTGCGGAAAATGCCCACAAGAATATCCACGCTCGTTCAAATAGGCTTCTAACTCGGGTCCATAGATACCCGCCTGTACGCGTACCGTCTGATTGCGCTCGCGAAAGCGCAGCACTTTGCGCATGCGCTGTCGTAGATTCAGTGCGATGCCCCCCTGACGCGCTTCCAGAGCTTGCGTTACCGACGATCCGCCTCCAACAGGCACAATCGGCAAACAATGCTGGTGGCAATAATCGACAATCTGTTGGACCTGCTCATGCGTTTCGGGGCAGACGACGGCATCGGGCGGGTAGGGTACGCGCCGGTGACGCAGCAGCAATAAATCGCCGTAGTATTTTCCGAGCGCGTGACTAGCTCGCATGAAGTCTTCCTGCTGCACATGTTGTTGACCAACTAGTTCTTGAAAGAAGCGCAGGTGATCAGCCGCTAAGCGACTGACCGGCAGCTGCACTGGCGAGTCGGCGCGAAGGGCATCGCCAATCGTCCGTTGCTGCGTACGCTGCACGCCAAAGTATTGCTCCAAGAACTGCAGCGTATGCTCGTCCAAGGCGCTGTCGCGCTTGTCGCCCCATTTGTATATCTGTCGATAAGTAGACATCGCTATGGAATCGTATAGTACTTGGAGATGAAATCGTGGATGGCGTGCTCGCAGTCTGCAGTGCTCCAGTTTCGCCGCTTGCTCAATCGTTCGACCACCAACCGCAACGTGGCATCCGCGGGGCGGCCCAGCCAACCGACTCCAGTGCGCCGCAAGAGCACATCGGCAAGGGAATACGCTAGTTCATGGTTGATCGTATAGTCCAGTTCCGCTTGAATCTCTCCGTCGGCGGTCAGTCGAGTTGCGCCCCCACTGGTTTTCAACCCCAATTCCAAAACGTCCGCTGCCAGTGTGCCGTAGTTGCGCACATAGTACTGGATCGTATCGTCCGGGTAGAATTTACCAAACGTGACTCTGGTGGTGTTCAAAAATTCACTAAAATCGCCTATCCGACAGGGATGAAGGGTGTAGGTTGCCGAGTCGCACAACGGCAGTTGCAACTGACGGCTGCGAGCAATATGTTCTACCACGCGCTGTGCCAGTCCGCGCGACGTGGTGTATTTGCCGCCCTCTACGGAGAGCAGCCCACGAGCCACAAATGGCTGGTCATCGGTTGCGGTGCCATGATCAACTAGCTCATAACGCCGGCTGACGGTGTATGGGTTGTCGGAATCTTCCAGCCCGGCCAGCGGCCGTAAACCGCCGTAGTGAAACACAATGTCATCACGTGTCAGGGCTCCGCCAATTTCTTCAGGCGCGATATGTTGATTGACTTTGTCCAGCAGTTCATCGACGCTGGCTCGCGTTGGCCGATAATCATCGGGCGTTCCGTGATACGGTTTATCCGTCGGGCCAATGATCGTAAGTCCTCGCCATGGCAAAAACATCAGGTGATCACCCGCTCGGGTCTGCAGTACGACAGCAGTTCGCACTGGAATCTTAGCGGTCAAAAGATGCACGCCTTCGGACCGCGCTGGCGTCGAGTGCTGGCCGGCGGGCTCGCCAACCGGTAGGTCGCCCGGGGAAACGGATGGTCGCTTAAGCATCTTCAAAACGCGATGGACCCAGGTTCCTGCACAATTGATTACCCAGTGTGCGCGGACAATCCGGCTGTGACCGGTCAAGGTATCTCGAACGGTTACTCCGCGAACCGAAGAGTCTTGTAGCTCAAGCGATTCGACACGCGCATAATTTGCCAGTTGGGCGCCATGATCCTGGGCGGTTTGTAGGAAAGCCAGTGTCATCCGATCGGGGTTGATATTGGCGTAGTCGAAGTAGGTGACCGCGTCATGCAGTTCTGGGTGCTGCAGCCAGGCTGCCTGTTGTAAGGTTTGGGAGGTCGATAACACGCCATGACGCCTCAGTCGATTCGATGGCTGGACAACATGCGCCTTGTCATACGACAGACCATCGTACAGCCACATGCCGGCGCGCAGCGCAAAATTGCGAGCTGTGTGTCGACGATAGCGCGGCACCAGGAATTGCAGCGGCTGCACGAAATTCGGCGCTATGTCCGCGATAATGCGCCGCTCGCGCAGCGATTCACGTACCAGTCCAAGTTCAAAATTCTTGAGATAGCGAAGCCCACCGTGAATCAACTTCGAAGTAGCCGACGAGGTCGCACTGCCAAAGTCATTCATCTCAAACAGCGCGACGCTCAGGCCGCATAGAGCGGCCTGATGCGCGACGGCTGCACCGGTAATCCCGCCACCGATGAGAACTAAATCCCAATGCCTTTCGGCCAGCTCTGCAATGTCGGCGCGTTTCAATGTCATAAGTTCATTGAGAAAACTGGTAGCGAGGCTCGCCAAAGCGCGGAACTTCTTGCTTGTTCACGGTCTGCTCACGGGGGCTATGTGGAAGGCTTGTCGTAAAGCGTCAGTGGCGACTCGGCGTGGGGCAAGTCGAGCTACGAGTGAACGATCTCTATCGGTTTCTATCCAACCTATGATCTGCCATCCAATTCGCAGTGGCCCCGCTTGTATCATCCTGAAAATCGCGGCGGTAAGTACGTACAGTACAACACTAGCGACCGGTGAACTGCGGCTTGCGCTTGGTCAAGAAGGCGGTCACCCCTTCGCGACAATCTTGGCTGTCGATGCACTGCGCCTGCAAGTCGGCTTCATAGTTAATCATCTCGGCAAACGTGAGTGATGCGGCACGTCGCATGGCGCGCTTTGTCAGCGCCAGAGCCAGCGGCGCGCGCTCAGCCAAAGACTGCGCCCACTTGTGTGCCTCATCGTGTAGCATTGCTTCTGGAACCGTGCGATTGGCCAATCCCAGCGAGACGCAGCGCTCGGCTGGCACACGCTCCGCCTCTATCGCCAATTGATAAGCTCGATGATAACCGATCTCCAGCGGGAGAATCCACGCCAGTCCGCCGTCTGGAACCAAGCCGATGGTGGCAAACGGCGA